>DATEFT010000554.1:0-22278 GCA_035280505.1 Blastocatellia bacterium
GGGGCGAGGTTGCGGACAGGACGGCGGACTCGTCCTCGAACGCGGTCATGACCTCGTTGTGGATCTCGACGGCCTTCAGATAGGCCGCCTTCAGCCCGCACCGCTCGTTCGCGGCGACGACCTGCGGCAGGTTTCGGGGGCGGACCGGGCGGCGGCGGCAATGCCAATCATACGCTGCCTCAACGCGCATCCGACTCCAACCTCGGCAACCATACACTGCGGCTCTCCGAGACCTTCATCATCAATCCGTCGCTGCTGCTCGAATCGCGGATCCAGCTCCAGCACGAGCGGAACCGGGTGACCGCCGACACCACCGGGGTCGCGATCGACGTGCCGGACTCTTTCAACAGCGGCGGCGCGACCTGTTGCCCCACCGAGAAACGCACCGTCGGCGGCGAATGGCAGGAGTACCTGACCTGGACGAAGAAGAAGCATACCGTCAAGTTCGGCGTCCAACTCCTGCATGAAAACGTGCGCGATTACAGCGAAAACAATTTCAACGGCACCTATACGTTCGCCAATCTCGAACAGTATCGCCAGGCCGTCGACAATCCGGGGACCGGGCGCGCGTTGAAGTTCACGATCAACCAGGGTGACCCGTTGCTGCGTTATTCGCGCACGGAATACTCGTGGTTTGTGCAGGAGGATTGGCGTCTTCGGCCGACCTTGACGCTCTCGGCCGGGCTGCGCCACGAGTTCCAATCGCAGCTCGCCGACCGGAACAATCTCGCCCCCCGCTTCGGGATCGCCTGGTCGCCGTTCAGAGATCGGAAGACCGTCTTCAGGTTCGGCGGCGGCCTCTTCTATCAGCGGTTGACGGGCGGCATGTATGAGAACACGTTGCGGTACGACGGCGACACGCAGCGCAGCATCATCATCTCCAACCCGCTCTACCCGGATCCGTTCGCCGAGGGCCCCAATACTTCCGGCGGCGACCCGATCAGATACTCGCTCGATCCGAATCTGAAAGCGCCCTCGACTTTGAACTTCTCCGCGACGGTCGAGCGGCAGTTGTTCTATGGGCTGACGGGGTCGGCCGTGTACATCCATGCGCGCGGCATGCATCAGTGGCGCCTGCGCAATCTCAACGCCCCGCTCGCCGACGGCACGCTGCCTGATGGCGAGGTCGGCAATCTCTATCAGATCGAATCGTCGGCGAGTTCGAGGTTCAACGGCTTTCTCTTCCGTCTCGATCGCCGGATGGGGCGCAAGCTGATGTTCTTCGGCAACTACACGCTCTCGTGGACGCGCAACGATTCCGACGGAGCCACCTCGCTGCCGGCCGACAACTACGATCTGGCGGCCGAATGGGGGCGGGCCTCCACCGATCGCCGCCACTCGTTCTTCCTCGGCGGACGGGTCTCGCTTCCTCTCGGGTTCAACCTGTCGCCCTTCGTGACGGTGGCGTCGGGGACGCCCTTCAGCCTGACGACGGGTTACGACGACAACAACGATAGCAGCGTCAACGACCGATTGGCCGGTCTGCCGCGCAATACGGGGCTCTCCGCGAGCAGCTATTCATCGACCCCGGATCGTTGCCTGCGAAACTGCGAGCCCGGACAGACTCCGGTCATGCTGCTCGATTATCTGCGGACCAATTTCCCGAACGGCCTCAAGGCCCAAAATCCGGGCTCCTTCAACTTAAACCTGTCGATCAGCCGCACCTTCAGTTTCGGCCAACGCCGCGAGGCCGGCCGGATGCCGGGACCGGGCGGAGGACCCGGTGGAGGACCCGGCGGCGGGCCCGTCATGATCGGGGGCGGCCCATTCGGAGGCGGCGAGAGCGGCCGTTTCAACCTGCAGCTCACGGCGCAGATCACCAATCTGTTCAATCACGTCAACTACGGTTCGTACAGCGGCATGATCACTTCGCCCTACTTTCTGCAGTCGAGCAGCGCCGGCGGCGCCCGCCAGTTCGAACTCGGGATCCGCTTCAGTTTTTAGGACAATTGATAGATAGACCGCGAATCACGCGGAAGACGCGAAATCAACGATCTTTCGCGTGTTTCGTGTATTTCGCGGTCTATCAATTTGAGTAAGGACTCTCGCCGATTGAACGATGCCGGTCCAGCCACGCGGAGACGTCCGGCGGGCTCGGCAGTTCGCCGCGCAGAATGGCCAGGAGCAGGTCTTGAGTCAGGACGGTGTTGAAAGAGGCGTGATAGACGGATCCCTGTTCCTGCCCTTTCAATTTCAGCATGAAGGGCACGTGGCGATCGATGCCCGCGGCTCTGACGGCCTCTTCCTCCGCGGTCCAGGACTGTCCTGACGGCCATTGATCGACTCTCCACCAGTGGTCTGAAGAGACCAGCACGACCGTCTCATCCCAGACTCCGGCCCGTTCCATGGCGCGGCGTAACTCTCCGAAGATCCGGTCGGCCAGTTCGAGATTGTCGAAATAGTTGCAGCGACCGTCGATCGAGAAGTCCCGTTGCCGCCGGTCATAGACGCAGGGACCGTGGGGCGCCGGGATGTGGATCAGGGAGAGTGAAAGATTGCGGTCCGTGACCAGGGCGGTGCCCTGTTCGATCGTCCATTTCACGAGTTTGAGATGCTCGGGCTCCAGCCAGAGTCCCCGGCTGGAAGAGGCAGGGAAGACCTGGCGGATCAGCGGCACCGTCAATCTCAACCTCCCCAGGTAGTCGAGCATGCTCCGGGAGAGATCGGGGTGATGCCGATCGGTCTCATTGGCGAGCTCGGACCAGGCGCACCGGGTCAGGTCGTTTCCGATCACGCGGCAGTAGGGATGATGCCAGCCGACCGCGGCGGTCCGGCCGCCGATCGCCAGGGTGCGGGAGAAGAGATTCGGTTGCGAACTCCAGCTCACCGGAGCGCGCTCTCCATCGAAGGTGAGCATCAACTCGTCGTCGCGGGTCGTTCGCGCGGCCGCGACCAGCCGGCCGGTGACGAGCGCCGGGATCGAGAGCAGGGTTCGACCGGCGGGCGGGTAGGCATCGGCGGCCACGAGCGCTTGACCGCGCAGGCGGTCGAACTCGGGCAGCTCCACTCCGGATGGGCGCGCGGCGAATGCCGCACGGTAGTCCAGCTCGTCGAAGATCATCCAGACGATTCGGCCGGCGACCCGGCCGGCGGTCCGGCTCTCGGGCCGGGCGGCGGCCAGGGTGGGGCGCGGTTTGACCAGGGACCAGGCCGACTGTGAGAAGGTCATCAGCGCAAACGGCGAGAGGATCAGGACCAGGGCCTGCGTGATCGAGACGACCTGTCTGAACCAGCGCGCGAGCCCCAGCAGGGCCAGGCCGGAGATCAGGATCGTGAGGATGATGAACGCCGTTCCGCCCAGGGCCGCGATCAGATTCCGGGCCAGCAGGGGACCGTAGAATTGCGCGCGGACCCCGTTCAGCGCCGCACAGCAGGCCAGGAGGAAGATCGCCCGCGCCGGCCACCGGAGTTCCGGCCGCAGCCAGCGCCGCGCGCCGGCCGCCGCCGCCCAGAAGAGGGCCGCCAGCAGCAGCACATCGAGCATGAGGGCCGCCGCGTTGATCCGCCGCGGCGGTTCCAGCAGGTGGTATCCGCCGGCGGGCGGGTCCAGGACGACCCGCCAGACCCCCAGGAACCAGAGGTTCGAGAGCGACCAGGCCGTGACCGCGTCTTTGATCAGGTCCCGCCGTTTCATCTCTTCTTCAGCAGAAAGATTCGGCGACTCGTGCCGGACAACTGCTGCCAGCGGAGGATCTCAAAGCGTTCCAGGCACGCGCCGGCGAAGGCCTCGTGGGTCAGATCCTGGAAGAGATGATCGCGTCCGCGCGCAATCAGGCGGAACAACGGATCGTCGGGCGCGACGAACTCGACGATCAGGAGGTCGGTCGTCAGCTCGGCCGCGAGTCTCAGGATTTCGGCCAGCGGGATGCGCTCGCCGACGAGCAGGTGGTGGACGACCGCCAGCATCAGGACCGCGTCGAAACGGCCCTGCGCGCGGGCCAGGAACGACGGGGCCTCCAGATTGCGCCAGCCGACGCCGGGGCTCGGGCGCGTCACGTCGATCACCAACGGCAGAATGTCGAGGCTCTCCGCGCCGGCCCGGAGCCATAACGCGCCGACTGTGGCCGGATCCTGGTCGATCGCGACCACACTGGCGCCGCACCGGGCGGCGAGGCGGCTGAAATAACCGGTATTGCAGCCCACGTCCAGCACATTCCGCGGCCTGAACTTCGCGAGCGCCGCCAGGACGAAGTTATGCTTCTCTTGCAGATAGTTCGGGTCGGATCTCTGGGTGGCCGAGAAGTAGTCGATCCACTCCGATCTCGGGGCGGTCTGCGGCCTCACCTGCTCGAGATGGCGCCGCATGCGCCGGAAGAATCGATTCAGCACGAACCGGGCTCGAGCCGGATCCCCCAGGCGCCGCTCGCGATAGATCTGGGCCTGATCGGCGGCGGCTCTTCCCGGTTTGGTGGTCAACCAGGTCGGAATCGTGACCAGCGCCAGGAAGAGCGGAGAGAGCCTCCGGATCGGACTGCACAGCGCGTAGAGCTCCTCCGGTTCGAGGCCGTCGCGGCGCGTGAGCAGCAGTTGCGATAGTTGCAACCCGAAGTGTCGGTTGGCCAGCAGCGGCAACAGAAAGGTGCGCGCGAACTGGGCGTAGGGTCTCCAGACCGGGTCGCACGGATCCCGCCGCTCGAACGAGAGCAGGTCGACGAAGACCGGCTCCGGGCCGCGAAACAGAACATTGTACGGAGTGGCATCTTTCAGCCCGAAACCTTCGGCCAGGGCGCCCTCGGCGAGGTCCAGGGTCAGGCTGGCCGCCCGGTGGAGCATCTCGGGGGCCCACTCATACGGAAAGCTGGGGAACGCGACTCTTTCGTGCTCGAAGATCGTTTCCGGACCCTCGGCTCTCACGTTCCCGGGATGTAGAGACTCCGGAAGCTGCTCGATGCTCTCCGCGTCCGCCAGCCGGGTTCGCACCAATTGGCCCGCCGCGACCACCTTGTGCGCCAGGGCGGAGGCCAGGAAGGCCTTGAGCGTCGCCGTTCCGGTCTCGTTGACCACGCGCAAGACCCGGCGTTCGGTGACCAGCAACCGGCCATCGGGATCACGAAATGAGACTGCCATCGGCTAACCCCCGGTCTCGGTCTTATGTTGTGAGGTGGTGGATTCGGTTTGAGCGGGCGTCTGCGGTTGACGAATCCGTTGCTGGTCGCCGCCCTGGATCAGGGTCCTGATTTTTCGGATGAAGGAGCGAAAGTAGAAGAGCCCCCCGAAGAACGAGGCCAGGACCAGTTGCCAGAGCAGCGCCCCCGAGCCCGGGTCCGTGTAATAGAAAGCCCAGCTCTGAACGTGACTCCAGTCGATGGCAGACCAGGCGGCAAGCAGCGTTGGATTCGGAATTATCAAGGATAATTACCTCCTTCTCACAAATCTTCAATAATTGTCAGGGATATTCTGGGATGAGGTAATCGTAGACCGAATTTTGCGGCCGGGTGTCATGAGCAGGAAAATTGCATGTAAGGTTTGTAAATTATGCTTAAATAAATCCTCACGCGCGGCTCGATCGGTAGCCAAATCGCGAAACACGCGAAACGCGCGAAATCGCCCGTGTTTCGCGTGTTTCGCGGTTAAAGGAAGTTCAGAGTCGTTATTGTCTGGTGAAGATCAGTTTGACCTCCTCCGATCCGCGTGGGGTCTCGAACGAGCGGTTGACGGTGAGGGTCTTGCCGTTGTCCGACAACTCCCAGACGTCTTTAGTGGTAATCGTTCGCTCGCCCTCCGGCGTCTCGATCCGGCGACTCGACTGCAGCTCGAGCTTGCCGTTCTTCTTGAGGTTGGCCTTCAAGGTGATGGTGCCGCCGGGGAAAGGCGGTTGACCGTCGCCGCCCTCGCGCGATTCCAGTTGCACGACCGTCTCCTTGCCGTCGAGGGCGTAGGTTGCCTTCTGCGCCCCCATCCGGAGCGCCATCCCGATCGCCATCCCCTTGGGCCTCTCGCCCCCGCCACCGGGACCGCCGCCACCGGGGAATCCGCCGCCGGAACGGCCGCCCTCGGGACGTCCGGCGCCACCCCTGCGTCCGCCCCCGCCGCCGGGGCCGCCGCGCCGGCCGAGCTCACCCTGGATGTCGGCCTCGACCGAGAGCTGCTTGGCGTCCTGCGTGACGCTCAAGGTATAGCTCTCCAGTGAAGGCGGCAGGTCGGAGTTCTGATTCTTGTCCAACTCCCACTTGCCGGAGTAGTCGGCCGCTTTCGATTGTGCGGCGCCGGCGCCATGCAGCCCGAGCGTCAACGCCACGGTCAATAGACCCGCGCTCAACAGTTTTTTCATGCGAATGCCTCCATTGTCTTCGATCTCTCCACCGGTGGGACTTGGTGGACACACGCGGAATTATGGCCGCCGCCGCCGATCAGGTGTTAAAGAGCAGGCAAAGAGTTTGTAAGCGATGTAAATATACGCGTGAGGCGGGTGCCAAATGAGGCCGGCTAAAAAAAAGAAGTGGGGGACTGTTATCGATTTACAGTCCCCCAGAGAAAGGAGGAGGCTTATGCTACTGCGGGCTGAACAGCGAAGCTCCTGGGTACATAACTACTTCGATATTCAACGCTTTTATGCAGTTATAAAGCCGTTCGCTGGTTATTTAAGCAACGGCCGTGCCAGACGGGATTCACCGATATAATCTTCAGTGTATGGATTGATACCGTTGAAACGATTGGGAATTATCAAAGGGACGGCTCGGAGGGGGATCGAGTCGGGGCCGAATGTAACCGGATCTGAGCTATTTGGCGTCTACAATAAGAGATAGTAGGCCTACTAGGTGTCCACACTAGGCGACATCCGCCCGTTCTAATCTTCGGCCGCGCTAAAATTCTAGAACAAAATAATTTACGCTTGTCTTTATTAAGGAGCATTCATAAAATAGATTCGTAGTCCGCCAGTAGTGAGTTGCGGAGAAGAGACAGTCTCCGACCACATCCCCTGCCGCGGAAGCAGGCGCCACGCCGGTATAAGCCTCACGAGCAGTGAAATAGCCCGACACTCAAGCACTCTATTTCGCTCTACCCGCGGTGTCTGCACCTCAGACTCTCACACCTGATGCATCCGCCTACTCGTGCGATGTTCTCCTCCCCGGGAGTTATGAGGGATACCTGATGCGTATCCGGGAGTCCAGGTCCCCCAGCCCATGGACCACATTCACATTTTCGAGCCTACAGCCTATTCGGAGGATATGGGATTGATGTTCACCAAGAGAGAGTACAGAGAGTTTATTAGTGTGGGATTGATCTTGGGCTTAGTGGTCAGCCTGATGGTGGCCGGAATTGCAGTGGCCCCTTCAGTCCTGGCAGCTTTCGGCGGGTCCGGGGGGGAACGATCCGAGGCCTCGCGCCGAGACCAGACGACCAGATCTGCCCAACAGCGTCAGGCGGAGGTGAAGCAGGCTTACGGCAAGTTGCCGATGAGTTTCGAGATCAACCGGGGACAGGCCAGTCCGGCGGTGAAATACCTGGCGCGGGGGCGAGGTTATCAGGTCGCTCTGACCGCGACCGAAGCCATCCTGAGCCTGCAGACTGCGGGCTGCGCGCAGCCGGGGCAGCCGAATCGCGATTGCGGCGGAAAGGCCGAGGCCGCCTCCAATCTGCAGTCGCGAGCCCTGCGCCTGAAATTGCAGAATATGCGTCCGGTCTCGCAGCTCGAAGGGGTCGATCTGCTGCCGGGCAAGAGCAACTACCTGATCGGCAATGACCCGCGGCGCTGGCGCACGGAGATTCCGAACTATGCGCGGGTCGAATATGCCGAGGTCTATCCCGGGATCAGCCTGGCCTATTACGGCACGCAGCAGTCCCTGGAGTACGATTTCGTGGTCAGACCGGGAGCCGACCCGAGGCAGATCCGGATGGACATCGAGGGCGCGGAAGAGATCGAATTGGAGCATAACGGAGATCTCGCGATCCGCGTCGCCGGCGGCAAGGTCTATCATCGCAACCCGCTCGTCTATCAAGTCGTCGGGGGCGTCCGGCGCGCGGTCGCCGGCCGTTACGTTTTGAAGGGCGGCCACCAGATCGGGTTCGACGTCGAGCGCTACGATCCGACCCAGCCGCTGGTGATCGATCCGGTGATCGATTACTCGACCTTCTTCGGCGGCGCCGGCGCGGATGAAGGGTTCGCGATCGCCGTCGACAGCGCGGGCCAGGCCTACCTCACCGGCTCCACGTCGTCGAGCAATTTCAACACGCTGGCGGCGTTGCAGACGACCAATCACGGGGGCCGGTCCGACGCCTTCGTGACCAAGATCGATCCGTCCGGAGCCGCCATTATCTACTCGACCTATCTGGGCGGGAGCGGCGAAGATTCGGGGCGGGGAATCACCGTCGACGGCGCCGGCAATGCCTACATCGCGGGCATCACCAACTCGCCGAATTTCAGCACCCGCAACGCTCTGCAGCCGTCGATCGCGGGCGCGGGCGATGACGCCTTCGTGACCAAGATCAACAACTCGGGGACGGAACTGCTCTTCTCGACCTACCTGGGCGGAAGCGAGAACGATCGAGGCTATGCCGTGACGCTCGATTCGGCGGGCGATCTCTTCGTCGCGGGCTCGACGGCCTCTTCCAATTTCAAGACCCAGAGCCCGCTGCAGGCGGCCAACCGCGGGAACACCGATGCCTTCGTCGCCAAGATCCGGGGCAACGGCTCGGCCTTGCTCTTTTCGACCTACCTGGGCGGACGCGAATCGGACGAGGCTTATGGAGTCACGGTCGATTCGCTGGGCAACGTCTATCTGGCCGGGGCGACCGCCTCGCCGGACTTCAACACGTTCAACCCGGTGCAGGCCGCCAATCGCGGAGGCGGTTCGGATGCCTTCATCGCCAAGATCAACTCGCAGGGCTTCTATCTGGAGTATTCGACCTATCTGGGCGGCTCGGGCGCCGACGCGGCCTACGGCGTCGACGTCGATGCGAACTTCAACGCCTATCTGACGGGCCACACTTTCTCGACCGATTTCAACACCTTCAACGCGCTGCAGCCGCGCAACCAGGGGCAGTCCGACGCCTTCATCACCTGTCTGAATTTTGCCGGCTCGGGATTCATCTATTCGACCTACCTGGGCGGCCGCGGCAATGATTTCGGGCGGGGCATCGCGGTCGATGCCAACGGGCAGGCCTACATCGTCGGGCGCTCCAATTCGACCGATCTCACCGTGCGGAACGCGGTGCAGGGGAACAACCGCGGGGACTTCGATGCCTTCGTGGCCGCGATCAACTCCTTCGGATCGGACCTGGTCTATTCGACCTATCTGGGCGGCTCGTCGGAGGACTCCGGGTACGGAATCGCGATCGATAACGCCGGCAATGCCTACGTGGTGGGCGACACGCGGTCGGGCGATTTCAACACCTTCAACCCGATGCAGGCCGAGAACCGCGGCGGCCTGGACGCGTTCGTCACGAAGATCACCGCCTCCGGTTTCGGCCTCGCCTACTCGACCTATCTGGGCGGCGGCGGCGATGATCTGGGACTGGGGCTCGCGCTCGACGCGGCGGGCAACGCCTATCTCACCGGCTACACGGCCTCCAACGACCTGATCCTGCAGAGCCCGCTGCAGCCCGTCAATCGCGGCGGCCTGGATGCCTTCGTCATCAAACTCCTGGGCGACGGTTCGGCCATCGCCTTCAGCACCTACTACGGGGGCAGCGGTTCGGATACCGGATCCGGAATCGCCGTCGATGGCACCGGCAACTGTTACATCGCCGGTTCCACGACCTCGACCGATCTGCCGATGCTCAACCCGATCCAGGCGACCAACGGCGGCGAGTCGGATGCCTTCGTCGCGAAGTTCAATGCGGCGGGCTCGGGGCTCGTCTATGCGACCTACCTGGGCGGCCGGTCCGCCGATCTCGCCCGAGGCCTCGCCGTCGATCAAACCGGCTCCGCGGTCATCGCGGGGGGCACGCTCTCGACCGACTTTCCGGTCGCGGCTCCCTTTCAGCTCGAGAACAGAGGGGCCGGCGACGCGTTTGTGGCGCGGCTCAATCCGGGGGGCACGGCGCTCGTCTACTCCAGCTATCTGGGCGGCACGGGCGCGGACGCGGCGACGGGGATCGCGCTCGATTCCGGCGGTAACGCCTACCTCGTCGGCAGCACTGCCTCGAACGATTTCAACACGATCGGGGCGCTGCAGCCCGGCAATCGCGGCGGCCAGGATGTCTTCGTGACGAAGGTCAACCCGAGCGGCGCGGCGCTGGTCTACTCGACCTACCTGGGCGGCAGCGGGACGGATTCGGGCAATGGAATCGCGGTCGATCGGCTGGGCGGCGTCTACGTGACCGGCTCGACCTCCTCGAACGACTTCAACACGCTGGATCCGCTGCAGGCGACATACGGGGGCGGTGAGTCCGACGCCTTCGTGACCAAGATCCGCGAGGACGGTTCGGCGCTGGCGTACTCGACCTATCTGGGGGGCGCGCTGGCCGAGGCCGGTCTGGCGATCGCGGTCGATGCTTCCGGCGATTGTTTCGTCACCGGCCTGACCGCCTCGACCAACTTCCCGCTCAAGAGCGCGGCCCAGGCCGAACCTCGCGGTGGGAACGAAGTCTTCATTACGGCGATCAACGCGGAGGGCACCGATACCCTCTACTCCAGCTACCTGGGCGGAAGCCGGGATGATCGCGGATACGGCATTGCCGTGGGCTCCGGCGGCGCCGTCTACGTCGTCGGCGCCACTTCGTCGCCCGATTTCAATATCGAGTCTCCGCTGCTGGCTTACGGCGGCGGAACCGACGTCTTCATCACCAAGCTCTTCCTGGAGGGCGGATTCAGATTGACGCCGTCCAACCTGGAGCTGGAGGTGGGGGCGACCAGCACCTTGACGGTCACCCTCGACTCGCCGGTGACGGCCGACGTGACCGTCGCGCTGGAGTCGTCGAATTCGGAGATCGTCGATGTCCAGGGCACGGTGACGATCGCGGCCGGCACCGAGACCGCCAATTTCATCGTGACGGCCAAGGCCGCCGGGGGACCGGTGACGGTGAAGGCGACTCTGCCGGAGTCCGAAGGGGGCGGAGTCGCGATCAGCACGATTACGGTCAAGGTCCCGAACCGGGCGCTCCGGGCCGCCTCGCTGCAGGTGTCGGCGGGGGGCACGGTCACTGTGCCGATCGAGCTGTCCGCGAGCGGCGGAGAGAATCGATTGTCGTTCAGCCTCTCGGTCGATAACCAGGTGCTCTTGAACCCGCAGTTTGCCCTGGGCAAGGATGCGACGGGGGCCCTGTTGAACACCGCGCTGAGCCAGGCCCCGCAGGGCCGGTACGGCTTCACGATTCTGTTGCCGCCGGGCGAGAGCTTCGAGGTTGGAAGACGGGAGGTTCTGGTCCTCACCGCGACGGCCGTTTCGAACGTGACCCAGGTGGTCACCTCCGTCAACTTCGCCGATCAACCGACTTTGCGCCGGGCGACTGACGGCAACAATCACCCGCTCACCATCAGCTACATTCCGGGGACGGTGACGGTCATCGCCGGTCTTGAGGGCGACGTCTCGCCCCGGCCGACCGGCAACGGCACCGTCACGACCGAGGACTGGATGCAGACGGGGCTCTTCGTGGTGGGACTGGAGAATCCGGTGTTGGGCAACGAGCTGCGGCGGGCCGATACGGCGCCGCGAGCCTCGGCCGGCGACGGCGTGATCACGCTCTCGGATTGGGTGCAGACGGGGCGTTATGCCGCGGGGCTGGATCCGATCGTCTCGGCCGCGGGGCCGTCCGGGCCTCCGGAGCCCCCGGAGGTCCTGTCTCTGATTGCTCCAGCGCCTCGAGCTGATGAGGGCGAGCAGGTGCGCGCCGTCCGCGTGGTGACCACCGTCGCGGTTCGCGGCCAGCAGGTGGATCTGACCGTCGAGGCCGATACGAAGGGCGATGAGAACGCCTACGGTTTCACTCTGAACTTTGACGCCTCGAAACTGGCCTTCGTCAACGCGGGGCTCGGGCCCGATGCCGGCCCGGCGGTCCTCAACGTCAATAGCTCCGAGGCCTCGGCGGGGCTGGTCGGTCTGGTGATGGCGCTGCCGGCCGGACAGACCTACAGCACCGGCATCCGCAAGCTCCTGACCCTGACCTTCACGGTGGGCGGGACCGACACCGACACCGCCTTGCCGGTGTCGTTCGGCGATCAGCGGGTTCGGAGCGAGGCCGCCAACGCCAAAGCGGATCTCTTGCCGGTCACCTGGACCGCGGGCGAGGTCAAGATCGCCCGTTCGCTGGCCAACGTTTCAGCCGCCAGCTTTCTCGGCGACGAACTGGCCAGAGATTCGATCGTGGCCGCCTTCGGCGTCGATCTGGCGGAGAGCGAGGAACTCGCGACCGGGCTGCCATTGCCGACCGAACTGGGCGGCATCCGGGTCAATATTCGAGACAGCGCGGGCGCCGAACTCTCGGCGTCGCTCTTCTTCGTCGGGCCGGAGCAGATCAACTATCTGCTGCCGTCCGAGACGGCCCTGGGCCAGGCCCTGGTGACGATCGTCAGGGGCGAAGACGTCATCTCCGCGGGCCTCATCAACGTCGCGGCGGTCAGACCCGGACTCTTCTCGGTCGATGCCAACAGCCGGGGGCTGGCCTCGGCGGTCGTCTTTCGGAAGCGAAGCGACGGCACCGACGTCTTCGAGCCGGTCAGCCGTTTCGATCCGGAGAACAATCGCAACGTGGCGATCCCGATCGATCTGGGGCCGGAAGGGGACGAGGTCTTCCTGCTCATCTTCGGCACCGGATTTCGCGGCCGGGAAGACCTCTCGACCGTCAATGCGAAGATCGGCGGCGAGGAGGTCGAGGTTCTCTATGTCGGTCCGCAGAGCGATTTCGTCGGCCTCGATCAAGCCAATCTGCGGTTGCCCCGCAGCCTGGCCGGAAGGGGGGACATCGACCTGGCCCTGACCGTCGATGGCAAAGCGGCCAACGCCGTGAGAGTCAACATCAAGTAGTCTAGAGAAGTCTAGAAAAGTCTAGAAAAGTCTAGAGTAGTCTAAAAAGCTCGGGCCCACGGAGTGATCACTCATTCCGTGGGCCCGTTGTCTTTTTGCCGCTCGCGAAGCGAGCCGACTTTTCTAGACTTCTCTAGACTTCTCTAGACTATCGTTGGTATGATTTTTGTGGAAAAAAACTAATTCAATAAGTCACCCGCCAGACCTGTCTTCGTAGACAGCCGGAGGTTTAGATTGTGAGGCATCGAGTTAAGGTCTTTATACTTATATTTTCATTCGTGCTGGCCGGCGCGACGTGGGCCCTGCGCGGAGTTTCGGCCGACCTGGCCGGGCTCAAACCGGTCGACTTCAACCGCGAGATTCGTTCAATCCTCTCCGACAACTGTTTCGCCTGCCATGGGCCGGACGAGAAACAGCGGATGGCCAAGCTGCGCCTGGATACCCGGGAGGGCGCGTTGGGCAAGCCGGGAGTGATCGTTCCGGGCCGGGCCGCCGATTCGAAGTTGATCAAAAGGGTGACCGCCAAAGACCCGGACGTGGTCATGCCGCCGCCGGATTCGGGCCATAAACTGACGGAGCATCAGATCGAGCTGCTCAAGCGCTGGATCGACGAGGGCGCCCAGTGGAACGAGCATTGGGCCTATCAGGCTCCGCGGCGCCCCGCGGTGCCGGAGGTTCGGGATTCGAGCCGGGTGCGCAATCCGATCGATAGCTTCATCCTCGCCCGTTTGGAGAAGGAAGGGATGAAGCCCTCGCCCGAGGCCGATCGGATCACGTTGCTGCGCCGGGTCTATTTCGATCTGACCGGGTTGCCGCCCTCACCGGCCGAGACGGACGCCTTTCTGGCCGACCGGTCGCCGGACGCCTACGAGCAAGCGGTCGACCGGCTGTTCGCCTCTCCGCACTACGGCGAGCGGATGGCGATGCAGTGGTTGGACCTCGCGCGTTACGCCGACACGCACGGCTATCATATCGACAGCCAGCGCGAGATGTGGCCCTGGCGAGATTGGGTGATCAGGGCCTTCAATCGGAACCTGCCTTTCGATCAGTTCACCGTCGAACAATTGGCCGGCGACCTGTTGCCGGGGGCGACCCGCGAGCAGAAGGTGGCCTCGGGTTTCAATCGGAACCACATGGTCAATTTCGAGGGCGGGGCGATTCCGGAAGAGTACCAGAACGAATACGTCATCGACCGGGTCGAGACCACCTCCAATACCTGGATGGCCCTGACGATGGGCTGCGCGAGATGCCACACGCACAAGTACGATCCGATCTCGCAGAAGGAGTTTTACCAGTTCTACGCCTTCTTCAACAACGTGCCGGAGAAGGGGCTCGACGGGCAGCTCGGCAATGCCGAACCCTTTCTGCCGCTGCCGGCCGATGAGCCGCGGGCTAAACAGGAAGAGCTGGAGCAGTCGATCAAGGATCACGAAAAGCAGGTCGATGATAAGCTCCTGAAACCGCTGCGGGAGGCCTGGGAGGCCGGGCATCTCGGCCGGGTCGCCGTGGCGCCGCGACAGGATCTGATTGCGCTCTACGAGCTGGACGGCAGTCTCTCCGATGCTTCCGGGCAGTATCGGCACGGCCGAACCGTGAGCGGCGATCCGAGTTTCAACTCCGGGCCGGTCAACCGGGCCGTCTCTCTGGACGGGGTCACGCAGTTGAGTTTCGGCCAGGTCGGCGCCTTCGATCGCGATCGGCCCTTCACGCTGGCGGTCTGGATGCGCCCGAATATCGGCAAATTGACCGGCGTCGCGTTTCGAAAGACCGAGGAGGGGCCGACCCGGCGCGGATATGAGTTGACTCTCGAAGCGAGCCGGCTGCTCGGTCCGCAACGCTGGGGCGCGCCGCTGACCGTGCGCCTGATCTCGAACTGGCCGGCGAGCGCCATCCAGATCCGGACCCGCGAACTCTTCAACAGCGGAGAGTGGAAGCACTTGAGCCTGGTCTACGACGGTTCGGGCCGGGCGGCCGGATTGAAGATCTATCTGAACGGCCAGCCGGCGGAGGTCGAGGTCCTCCAGGACCGGCTCGACGGCCCGATCGGCACGCAGGCGGAACTGCTGATCGGCGGCAAAGCGCCGGAACGCGGCTATAACGGCGGCCTCGACGACCTGCGGTTCTACGGCTGCTCGTTGTCGCCGGAAGAGGTCGAACGGCTGGCCGTCCACTATCCGATCTATACCGTCCTCTCCGGGGTGGGCGGCAAAAAGACGCCGGAAGAGGAGCGGCGACTGCGCAACTACTTCCTGACCTACTTCGCGCCGGACGAGACCAGGCGGCAATACCTGGAGCTCAAAGACCTGAGAAAAGAGAAGGAGCAGTTGGACCAGACCATCCCCAGCGTCATGGTCATGGGCGATCTCACCAAGTCCCGGGAATCCTTCCTGCTCGGGCGCGGCGACTACCGCAACAAGGTCGAGAAGGTGGTCCCGGGAGTGCCGGCGATCCTGCCGCCCCTCCCCAAAGAGGCCCCGCTCAACCGCCTGACCCTGGCGAAATGGCTGGTCGATCCGGGCCATCCGCTGACGGCGCGCGTGGCCGTGAACCATTACTGGCAGCTCTTCTTCGGCCAGGGGATCGTCAAGACCGCGGAAGATTTCGGTGTGCAGGGCGAGCAGCCCGTGCATCCCGAGTTGCTCGATTGGCTGGCGACCGAATTCATCCGGACGGGCTGGGACGTCAAAAAGATCCAGCGGTTGATCGTGACCTCGTCAACCTATCGGCAGTCGTCGAAGGTCACGCCCGCGTTGCTGGAGAAGGATCCGGAGAACCGGTGGCTGGCGCGTGGGCCGCGCTTCCGATTACCGGCGGAACTGGTGCGCGACAATGCGCTGGCCCTGAGCGGGCTCCTGACCGAAGACCTGGGCGGGCCCAGCGTCTTCCCCTATCAACCGGCCGGGTTGTGGGAGGAACTGGCCTTCGGCGACGGATTTTCGGCCCAGACCTACGTGCAGAGCCACGGGAAGGATCTCTATCGGCGCAGCATGTACACTTTCTGGAAACGCACCGTGCCTCCGGCCGCGCTGATCACCTTCGACGCGCCGGATCGCGAAAAATGTCTGGTGCGGCGCGCTCTGACCAATACGCCGCTGCAAGCGCTGGTCCTGATGAACGATCCGACCTATCTCGAAGCGGCCCGGGTCCTCGCACAACGGGTCTTGCGGGAGGGCGGCAAGGATTCGGTCACCCGCCTCTCATTCGCGTTCCGGTCCGTGACCTTGCGACGGCCGACCGTCCCGGAGATGGCGGTCCTGCGGAACCTGTTGAACAAACAACTGGCCACCTATCGCGCCGATCGCCGGGCGGCCCAGGACCTCCTGGGCGTCGGCGAATCTCCGGTGGAGACCGGCCTCAACCAATCGGAACTGGCCGCGTGGACCATGGTCCTGAGCGCGATCTTGAATCTGGACGAGACTATCACCAAGGAGTAGCCCCTATGAGTTTGCCAAAAGAATTGGAACTGTTTTTGACTCGGCGCCAACTGTTTGGGCTCTCCGCGAAGGGGATCGGCCTGGCGGCGTTGGCCTCACTGTTCAAGGGGGACGGGTTGGCGTTCTCCGCGGGCCCGGAATCGGCCCGGGATCCGAAGACCGGCGGTCTGGTCGGGTTGCCGCACCATCCGCCCAAGGTGAAACGCGTGATCTTTCTGCATCAGTCCGGCGGCCCGTCGCAGATCGATACCTTCGACTACAAGCCCGCGCTCGAGAAGCTGCACGGCACCGAACTGCCGGAATCGATCCGGCAAGGGCAGCGGATCACCGGCATGACCGCCGGCCAGGCTTCGTTCCCCTGCGCTAAATCGATCTTCAAGTTCGCTCAACATGGCCAGTCGGGGATCTGGGTCAGCGAACTGCTGCCGGAGACGGCCCGGATGATCGATGAGCTGACGGTGATCAAGACGGTCTCTACCGACGCCATCAACCACGATCCCGCCATCACCTTCATTCAAACCGGATTTCAGCAGCCGGGACGCCCCAGTCTGGGCTCCTGGATCAGTTATGGACTGGGCAGCGAGAATCAAAATATCCCGGCGTTCGTGGTCCTCCTGTCGCAGGCCCATGCCCTGAACACGGATCAGCCGCTCTTTTCGCGATTATGGTCGAGCGGATTTCTGCCGTCGAAGTACCAGGGCGTGCGGTTTCGCGCCGGCAGCAATCCCGTGCTCTATCTGCATGATCCGCCGGGGGTCAGCCAGACCACCCGCCGCCAGATGCTCGATGCGGTGGCGAAACTCAACCAGTTGAAGTCGGAGGCCTACGGCGATCCCGAGATCGAGACCCGAATCGCCCAGTACGAGATGGCCTATCGCATGCAGACCTCGGTCCCCGAACTGATGGATCTCTCGAAGGAGCCGGACGCGGTCTTCGAACAGTACGGACCGGAGTCCCGGAAGCCGGGAACCTATGCCGCCAACTGTCTGCTGGCGCGCCGGTTGGCCGAACGCGACGTGCGGTTCATCCAGCTCTATCATCGCGGATGGGACCAGCACAACGATCTGCCGCGCGATCTGGCGCTGCAATGCCGGGGGACCGATCGGCCGACGGCGGCCTTGATTCAGGACCTCAAGCAGCGCGGACTGCTCGACGACACCCTGGTGGTCTGGGGGGGAGAGTTCGGACGAACGGTCTATTGCCAGGGGAAACTGACCGAGACCAGTTACGGGCGAGACCATCATCCGCGCAATTTCGCGATCTGGCTCGCGGGTGGAGGAGTGAAGAAGGGATTGGCGCTGGGCGAGACCGACGACTACAGTTACAACGTCGTCTCGGATCCGGTCTCCGTCTACGATCTGCAGGCGACCATCCTGCATCTACTCGGCATCGACCACAAGCGTCTGACCTACAGGTTCCAGGGCCGGGACTTCCGGCTCACGGACGTTCACGGAGAACTGGTCGAAAAGATCCTGGCGTGAGGAGACCGGCGATCACTCACCGATCACCTTTTTGACCGCCGCTCCCCGATGTTGTGAAATCTCGGTGGCGATCCGCGCGATCAGCATCCGTTCGTCATCCGAGATCTTCCCGAAACCCAGGATCCCGCCGGAGACCTCGGCGATCTGGGTGCAGTACTCGATCAGGCTCTGACGGCTCTCAATGCGCAGGTCGGCCGGCAGCGATTCGAGCACGTAGCGCAGGGCGCGGAGCGTCTGGGTGTAGAACTCCGGCGGCGGTTCCTGTTCCAGCCAGGTCAGCAACTGGTCGTAGGCCGGCATCTCCGGAGTGATTCCCCGGGAATCGGCAATCTCCATGATCAGCTCGCGCTCTTTGGGGGTCACTCCGCCCTCGGCCCAGGCCACCTGGACCAGCGGAATGATGGGCATCAGCCGCACGGTCTCCGGAGAGTAGCCCAATTCCTGAAGGGTCTCCAAAACTTCCTGATCGACGATGCCGGTCGCATAGGCCATCTCTTCCAAATCTTGGTCGGTGCTGCGGCGGCGGCGCATCTTTCGAATCAGCTCTTGTTCTTTGGGATGAAATTCAATGGAATTCTGCTCTGGCATGACTTCTCTCCTCGGAAAATAGTACACAATCGTTATGCATTTTCGTGAATCATAATCGTCCCGGCTGACGAGCACAAGGCGAGACTCAAGTCCTTTTATGAAAACATTCCGGAGACTCGCCGCCGACCCGCCGGACGCCTCCGGACAAGTGGCTAATGCTGGTTTGACAAAGCACGGCGCTCCCATTACTGTTACGGCTTTAGGCTTTTTGATCGTTTTATCTCTATAGAATACGGTTGGTTAGATGAGTAAGCGCTATGACCGGAAATGATGTTAGAAACAAATTCCTGAACTATTTTGCCCAGCACGAACACAAGATCGTCAAGTCCTCTCCGCTCCTGCCGGCGAACGATCCGACTCTGTTGTTCATCAACGCCGGGATGAATCAATTTAAAGATGTCTTCCTCGGCACCGAGAAGCGCGATTATCGTCGCGCCACCTCCTCGCAGAAGTGTGTGCGAGCCGGGGGCAAGCATAACGACCTGGACGAGGTGGGGAAGACCGCGCGGCACCACACCTTCTTCGAGATGCTCGGAAACTTCTCGTTCGGCGACTATTTCAAAGAAGATGCGATCCGGTTCGCCTGGGACTTACTGGTCAACGTCTACCAACTGGATCCGGAGCGGATGTGGTTTACGGTCTTCGAGGGCGACTCCGAGGTTCCGGCCGATGACGAGGCCGCGGCCCTCTGGGTCAAGGTCGGGGCGCGTCCGGAACGAGTCTTGCGCTTCGGTCGCAAGGACAACTTCTGGCAGATGGCCGAGACCGGACCCTGCGGGCCGAACTCGGAGATCAGCTATTACCTGGGCGAGAACCCGGCGGACCCTGGCTTCAACAAACGCGAGTATGTCAATGGGCCCGGCGACGACACGATCGAGATCTGGAACCTGGTCTTCATGCAGTACAACCGTTCGGAAGTCGCGCCCGGGAAGTACAAATTGGAACCGCTGCCCGCGCCCTCGGTCGATACCGGGGCCGGATTGGAGAGATTGACCGCCGTGCTGCAGGGCGTGAAATCCAATTACGAGACCGACCTGATTCGACCGATCATCGATTTCGTCGCCCGGTTGATCGGCAAACCCTACGTCTACGACGACCGCGAAGAGAACATCTCGATGCGGGTGATCGCCGACCATGCGCGAGCCACGGCTTTCCTGATCGCCGACGGCATCTTTCCCGGTAACGATCAGCGCGGTTACGTCCTGCGCAAGATCATGCGCCGCGCGATCTTTCACGGCAACAAGCTGGGATTCAAGGAGTTGTTCTTTCATAAGGTCAGCAACTTCGTGATCGATCTCTTCGGCGAGGTCTATCCCGAACTGCGCGAGACCCGCAGCGTCATCGAACGGGTCGTGACGACCGAGGAGAAACTCTATCGCTCGACGGCGAGCGCGGGCTTGAACCTCCTGGAAGAGATCATCGCGAAGATCGCTTCGTCGGGGGGCGAGCGGGTCGTCTCCGGCGCCGAGATCTTCAAGCTCTATGACACTTATGGATTGCGTTACGACCTGATCGAGTACGTCGCCGAGCAGCGCGGATTCCGGCTCGATAAAGACGGATTTGAGGCGGCCATGGAGTCGCAGCGCCGGAAAGCTCGGGAGAGCTGGACGGGCGCCGCGGCCAAACAGGTCAGTCCGATCTACCAGCAGGTGGTGTCGAAGGGGCGGTCGGTCTTCACGGGCTACACCGGGACCGAGTTGTCGGGAGCGAAAGTCACGGCTCTGATCCGGAACGGCGAGCTGGTCGATCAGATCTCCGGCGGCGATCGAGCCGAGGTCGTGCTGGACCGGACGCCGTTCTATGCCGATTCCGGCGGCCAGGTCGGCGACACGGGCGTGATCGAGAACGAGGGCGTCCGGTTGCTGGTGACCGATACCCGCTCGCCGATCTCGGGCGTGATCGCCCACCAGGTGACGGTCGAGCAGGGACAGTTGAAGACCGGAGAGACGGTCGAGGCGCGGGTCGATGCCGAGAAACGCGCGCGGACCATGGCCAACCACACGGCCACCCATTTGCTGCATGCGGCGCTGCGCGAAGTCCTGGGGCCGCACGTGAAACAGGCCGGATCGCTGGTCGAACCGGACCGGTTACGCTTCGATTTCACGCACTTCGCGCCGTTGACGGCCGAGGAGATCGCCGAGATCGAACGGCTCGTCAATGACCAGACGCTGAAGAACACCGGCGTCTCGAAAGAGGAGCAGACGCTCGATGAGGCTTTGACGAGCGGCGCCATGGCGCTCTTCGGCGAGAAGTACAGCGACAAGGTGCGGGTCGTCAGCATCCCGGGTTTTTCGAGCGAGCTGTGTGGCGGCACCCACGTCAACGCGACCGGCGACATCGGGATCTTCAAGATCCTCTCGGACTCTTCCATCGCCTCCGGCACGCGGCGCATCGTCGCGGTCACGGGCAAGGGCGGGTTCGAGCGCTTTCAGCAGACCGAATCGCTGCTGGCCGAGGCCGCGGCGCGGCTCAATACCTCGCCGCTCAATCTGCCGGGCGAGGTCGAACGCCTGCAGACGCAGCTCCGGGATCAACAACGCGAGATCGAGAGATTGAGACTCAAACTGGCGCAGGGAACTGCGGCGCCGGCCAGCGAGCAGGTCGAAGAGATCGGCGGGCTGAAAGTGCTCGTTCGCCAGGTCGAGAACCTGGGCAAGGACGGACGCCGCCAACTCGCGGACTCGTTGACCAAACGCATCGCGCCGGGGGTCGTGGTCTTGGCCGAGGTCACCAACGGCACCGCCTCGCTGGTCGTCATGGTCTCCAAAGACGCGACCAGCCGGGTGCAGGCCGGGGCCGTGATCAAGGAGCTGACGGCCATCAGCGGCAAGAAGGGCGGCGGCAAACCGGATCTGGCCGAAGGCGGAGCCCTGCCGGAGAAACTCGACGAGACGTTGAAGACCGTCCGCAGCATTATTGAAAAGATGTTGGCCGGTTGAATCGAAAAGGAGGCTGAAATGTCGGTCAAGGAGCTGGTGGCGAGAGAACTCGAAACCCTGACGGAAGCAAAACTGAAACGGGTGGCGGAGTTTATTGCATTTATTAAGTTCCAGGAACGATTCGAGCAGGTGGGCAACGTTGATGAAGCGAGGCTTGCTGCTCTGTATGCCGAATTTGCCAGTGAGAGTCGTGACCTGACCGGAGAGGTCAGCTCCGATTATTTCAAGGGGCTCTCGCTGGACGACCTCCTCATGAAGATAACCGACCAGAATCTCCATCGCGAATCTGAAACCGGGCCGGCCGTTGGAAACGAAATATGGTGAGAGATTTACCCTATGTGCCTGAACGGGGAGACGCCGTCTGGATCAGTCTCAACCCGCAAGCTGGACACGAGCAGGCCGGGCGGCGGCCGGCTTTGGTTCTTTCACCATCGTCCTACAACGCCAAAGTTGGGCTTGCTATTTTTTGCCCCATTACGAATCAAGCTAAGGGATATCCATTTGAGGTGATGATTCCGAACGGGACCGGTGTGACCGGGGTCATCCTGGCTGATCAAGTAAAGAGCCTTGACTGGCGCGCGCGAAATGCCGAGTTGATATGTTCATTACCGGTAATAACTATTGAGGAAGTCCTCTCTAAACTTGGAATGTTGTTGTAGCTTAAGGGCGTGCCCCCCAACTAGGAAAGTAGTTGTAGCTTTATGAATAATCTGGTTGCATCCAATCTAACCCACCATCCCGGACGGACCGCCGCCAGCGTCTTCGGCGTGGCGGTGGGGGTCATTCTGGTCGTGCTCACCGTCGGGTTGGTGAAAGGGGCTCTCCGTGAACGCGGTCAACGCGACGCCAACGTCGGGGTCGAGATCATGCTCCGGCAGGGGGGACAATCGCTCTCGCCGACCTCGGCCGATATGACGATTCCGGTCAGCTT
>DATEFT010000555.1:0-6714 GCA_035280505.1 Blastocatellia bacterium
GTGGTACGAGAGCAAAGCCTATCCAATGCCGGATGGCGGCCTCTCCATCTACTTTCGCGATGTGACCGAACGCAAAGACGCGGAGCGGAGCCTTCATTTTCAGGCGGCTGTTCTCGGACAGGTCAACGACGCGGTGATCGCGATCGATAATGAACAACTGATCACCTATTTCAACCCGGCCGCGGAGCGCCAGTATGGACTGCCCGCCGCTCGGGCGCTCGGGCGCCCGCTGCGGGAGGTCTACGAATTTCGCTGGAGCCAGCCGGAGGACGAGGCCGCCGCGTACGCCGCTTTAAACCGCGATGGATTCTGGCGAGGCGAAAACGCGCACGTCCGCCTTGACGGCAGAAAGTTGTATGTCGAATCGGCGGTCAGTGTGTTGAAGGATGAGGAAGGTCTCGCCACCGGCCTGCTGGCTGTCATCCGCAATGTGACCGAGCGGAAGCGGGCCGAAGATGCGTTACGCAAGAGCGAAGAACAGGCGCGCCTCGCCCTCGAAATCGTTCGGCTGGGGACCTGGAGTTGCGAGGAGGGGCCGGAAGTCGTGGTGGCGGACGCTCGGAGTCGCGAGATCTGCGGACTGGATCCGGAGGCGCCACTCTCCTACGCTGACGTCGCGTCGCTCGTTCATCCGGAAGACTGGCCCCGGGTCGAGTCCGCTATCGAGCACGCTCTCCGACCGGAAGGCGACGGTCTCTACATCGAGGAGTTCAGAGTCGTTCATCCCGATGGGAGCGTCCGATGGGTGCGTTCACGCGGTCGGACGCTCTTCAAAGGAACGGGGGAAGACCGGCGCCCCAGGCTCATGCTCGGAACCATCTTTGACGTCACTGAACGCAAACGGTCCCAGGAAGAGATTACACGATTGCTGACCAGAGAGCAGGCCGCGCGTCAGGAGGCCGAGGAGGCGACGCGCGCGAAAGATGAATTTCTGGCGGTGGTCTCGCACGAACTGCGATCGCCATTGAATTCAATCCTCGGCTGGAATCGCCTGCTGCGCTCAAAATATGGCGATCAGGCTGATATCCTCCAGGCAAGTGCGGCCATCGAGCGGGCCGGTCGGGCTCAATTACAACTGATCGAAGATCTCCTCGACACCGCGCGAATCATCAGCGGTAAGCTGCGGCTTGAAGTCGGACCGGTCGATCTGGCCAGAGTCGTCGCCCTGGCGGTCGATACGGTTCGCCCCATGGCCGAAAGCAAGGGGGTCGCCCTGGTCCCGATGCTCATCACTGAAGTCGGGCAGATCACCGGCGACCCGGATCGCTTGCAACAAGTGGTCTGGAACCTGATTTCGAATGCGGTGAAGTTCACGCCGGCTGGAGGGCGGGTCGAGATCGAGCTTCAACGAGGACCTGCCGATGTGCGAATTGTCGTGCGAGATACCGGCGAAGGCATCAGCTCAGATTTGTTGCCGCAGATCTTTGATCGTTTTAAACAGGGTGAGTCCGATGCGTCGCGGCGGTTTGGCGGGTTAGGCCTGGGGCTGGCGCTCGTCAAGCAACTGGTCGAATCACATGGTGGAACGGTGACTGCCGAAAGCCAGGGCCTGCAGATGGGGGCCACCTTTACGGTCCGGTTGCCGCTCCGCGCCGTCTTGACCGGAGAGCGTGAGATGGCCTCGACCGCTTTATCCGCCCGCTACCGCCTCGATGGGTTGCGCATCCTGATCGTCGACGACGAAGAAAACGCGCGCGCGCTGATTGCGCTGACGCTCGCGAGGTGCGGGGCGCAGGTAGCCCAAGCTGAATCCGCCTCTACCGCTTTAACCAGGCTAATCGATGATCGGCCATTCGATGTTCTGATTAGCGACATTGAGATGTCAGGTGAGGATGGTTATAGTCTGATCAGAAAGGTGCGATCACTGGACCATGAAAACCTGCGGCGAATACCGGCGGTCGCCCTCACCGCGTATACTCGCAGTGAGGATCGAGTATTGGCCTTGCAAGCGGGATTCCAGATGCACGTTGCTAAGCCGGTCGAGCCGGAGGAATTGGTTATTGTTATTAACGCCTTGACGGGCAAGGCGCTCACGAAAGGGGACTGAATTGTGGCCGGTGCCGATGTCTTAAGATCCGTGAGGTTAACGCTCCTCTGAATATCAGCCTGTTACCTACCATTTGAACATATCTGAATCATCATCCTCGTAGGGCTAAAGACGTTTTTTCTCTTCACCTCCCTTTTTATCGAACAGAGGGAAGAAGCCACAGAACGAACTGAGTACTCTGGAATTCAGATTCTTTGGATCTTGAGATTCGAAACCGCGAAAGACGCGGAAGACGCGAAATCATTAATCTTTCGCGTCTTTCGCGGTTTCGAATCAAGACTTCAGGACATTTACGTTCCAAAGTACTGAAGGGGCTATTTGAAGTGGCGGCCGTGGTGATCGTGACCACGGTCGTCCCGGCGATCGCGTTGGCCGTGATGATGTTTGCGTTTGGCGCACACCGTCAGGCTCATCGTGGCAGTCCGGGTCAGTCCACCGCCGGTGCCAGTGATCGTGACGTTCGCGTGCCCGATCCTGGCGGTACGCGAAGCGGTCAACTTCAGAATGCTGTCGGTGCCGGTCGTCGAGGCCGGGTTGAAAGCCGCAGTGACCCCGGCGGGCAGGCCGCTCGCGTTCAAGGAGACGCTGCCGGTAAATTCGCCGGAGCGGGTGATGGCGATCGTGCTGGTGGCGCTAGCCCCCGCATTCATCGTCAGGCTGGCCGGGTCGATCGAGAGCTCGAAGTCCGGAGGGCTAGGCGCCGGTCCCTGCCAACTGCGCAAGACCTCTTCGGCCGGCTTACCGCGAGGCGTGTAATCCGTATCGTTTGCGGCCGGCGCGGGAACAGACCACGCCCACCAGAAGATCCCCTTCATCCAGGATGACTGCTCGCTCCAAACCGTGAACGCGGCTTCATAACAATCTCGCTGCTCATCGAGATCCTGGCCCCCGGGCAAATTGAAATCCCAGGGCCGAGTGTTGGCGCCATCCGTACTCTTGTAGCCGAGTTCGGTGAAGATTACCGGCCTCTGGTGGGCGTTAGAGACATTCTGAATAGCGGCGACCAGGTTCTCGCCGTAGGGATTCGAGCGCCAGGCGGCGACCAGGTCGGCCAGCGTCGGGTCGTTCTGATTGGTGAGGGGGAAGTAAGCATCGAGTCCAATGACATCGATCGCGTCCCAGAACGAGACCGAGGTGAACTCGTCGCCGGGGTAAGTCGCGTTGGCGGCATAGATCAGGACTCCGCCATAAACAGTCCGAATCGCGGAGATGACGTTGAGCCAGCGGGCGCGATTGGCCGCACCGCTGAGGGTCACGAACTCGGTTCCCATACAGAGCGCCTCGACGCCCTGCTGCTGCGCCAACTGCGCATAGTGGACGATGAACGTGGTATAGCTCTCAAACCAGGCATCCACGTCGGTCGGCACGAGCTGCCCCCGCCAGCCGCCATCCTGCGGATCGACATGCGGCTTGAGCATGACCTTGACCCCTTTGTTGTGCAGCTCCTGAATGGCGAAGGCGACCGCGCCGTCGGTGGGCGTCTTCACGCCGCTCGCCTCTGGCGCAATGACGTTCGAGCTGATGGTGTCCATATACTGGGTGACCAGCACCCCCGCCCAACTGGCGCCCGTGGCGGCCAGCGCATTGCGAGAGTCGGTGGCAGGCCCGGTCGGTTGATCGAAGTTGTTATATTCGTTGTACCACCACGAAACGTGGGTGATTCCGTTGTATTCGAATCCGCTGCGGCTCTGGTTCTGAGCCAGGGCCGGCAGAATCAGCCAGTTCGCGACCGCCGCGACCAGCACGGCCACTGCGGCCGTCAACAGGCAGATGCGGCGTGATGAAGATCGTAGATTCTTGTTCATTGGAGCACCCCCGTATGAGTCAGGCACCAGCTCACGGTCGTGACCAGGTCCCCGACCTTAATGCCGCCCGAACCTCCGACCGCTCGCGATTCCGAACACTCGGCTTTTGCCGCGCAACCGTCCGCGCAACCGATCAGTTCCGTCACTCGAATCCGGAAGGCGGTCTTGTTCACCTCTTCCACTACTCCGCAGTAACCGTTGCCGTTCCAGGGCCGGACGCAGACGGTATCGCCCACCGATCGGCCTGAGGTCCGAGCCCCGGCCTGGCGCAGCGCCGCGGCCAATTCGCTGTTGCCAGTTCGTTCGGCGGCTTCCAGGGCCGTTCCCACTCCGCGCTCCCTGACATTGAGATCGGCGCCGGCGTCAATCAAGAGACGGGCCACCGCGGTCTGGCCGCCTTCGGCCGCCTCAAGCAGCGGGGTTCGCCCGAACGGCGCGGCCGCGTTGACGCTGGCCCCGGCCTTCAGCAGGGCGCGGGCCGTCTCGACCTGACCCGCTTTGGCCGCCGTCATCAGCGGAGTACGCCCCTCAGAATCGCGAGCATCGGGGTTCCGGCCCTGTCCGAGTTGAGAGAGTAAGAGTTCGAGATTTCCCGCCTGGGCGGCTCGATGTAATTCCGGTCGAGCCGCCTCATCCTCGGCTGAGGACTTCCGGGTGGCAGTCGCCGACGGTGGAGGGTCTTGTCCTCTGAGGGCCGCCGCCAATCCGAAGGACAACACAGTCAGCATTCCTATGACGAATAGCGCGCGCTTTTTAAGGCGCGGTCGATTTTGCATGATAAGCTCCTTAACGACACGGCTCCCTATCCGGACCCGGTCTTTTTCAGTTCAATCATGGGGACCAGGCAAAGCTCCCCCTCTACCGCCGGGATCGTCAACCGGCGGCACTCGTTACGGCTTAACTGCGGGCTGTTTACTTGCTCGGGTCGACCGGTTTGAGCAGCGTTTGATCGCCCCTGATCGACAATAGATGATTCTTTTCGGAGGCCGGATTGAATGAGATCCGGCGTTTCTGTAGGTATGCCGCCTTGCCCAGATGAGATGCCAGGGCCGAGCGATGGCCGCTGACCACATCGGAATTGGGCAGTTGGCGCGACTTCACGCAGTCCAGGAAGTTCCTCACATGAAGTTTTTCGAGCGGAGCCTGGTTTTTACGCACGACCGGCTCCGATGGTGAGGCCTTTCGCGGAGTTTGCTCCTGATAAATGAACCCGCCTCGATCGATGAAGAGACGCCCTCCGGTGCCCATCAATTCGATGCCCTCTCCGCGCGCGCCGGGTACCAGCGTCGCGTCGAAGGTCGCGACCCATTTGCGCGGATATTCGAGCTGGATGGAGATCGTATCGGGCGCCGTGCGGCCGTCATTGTATGCGTAGATGCCGCCGGCCGCGGTGACGGCCGTCGGCAAATCCTCACCGAGGTACCAATGCACCACGTCGATCCAGTGGGTGAATAGATCCGTGATCTGCCCGCCGCCGAAGTCGAGAAAGGCTCGCCAATTATAGAATTGATGCGCATTGAAGGGGCGATATTTGACCGGCCCCAGGAAGGCTTTCCAATCCAACCCCGCCGGCTGTTGGGTGAAATTGGGCTTGCGTAAATGAGCGCCGTTGCCGTGCCACCAGGTGCGCACCAGCGTGATCTGGCCGAGTTTGCCCTGATCGATAATTTGGGTTTTGGCTTCTAGATAATGCTCCCCGCTGCGTTGCTGCAACCCGACCTGCAGCACGCGATTGGAAGCCTTGACGGCCTGAATAATCTCATGGCCCTCCTCGATCGAGAAGGTCAACGGTTTTTCGATATAGAGGTCTTTGCCCGCTTGGCAAGCATCGATCGCCATCTGTTTGTGCCAGTGGTCCGGCGTGGCAATCAGCACGGCATCGATCTCTTTCGAGTCGAGAAGCGCGCGATAATCGCGATAGGACCTGGCTTTCCCTTCGGTCAGATCCAGGGCGGAGTTAAGATTTTTCTCGTAACAGTCACAGATGGCGACGATCTCGAGATCCGGCTCTTTCAGAAACCAGCGCATCAGGTCTGTGCCGCGGCCTCCGGTGCCGATGGCGCCTAGCCGGATCCGATCGTTGGCGCCCCGCACCTTATTCCAACCGGCGGCCGTCAGGGTCAATCCCGCTGCCCCATAACCGGCCCGGCTGATGAACTCACGACGTGAAGTGCTTTCAGGTACCATGTTCTATCCTTTCGTATTTCTCATCACCGCCGAGCCCATCCGGGATGGGCTTGGGAGGCAGTGATCGATTCGCGTGGGCAGCCGGCCGACCTGGAGCAGGCCGACTGCCCGCATCCCCTTGGTCCGGGAGAAGGGAAGCTTCAAAAGATGAACTTCATCGCCACCTGGATATGGCGCGGGTAGGCGACCTCGGTATCGCCCGCGCTGCGCGGGAAGAGGCTGCCGAAGTTACGATCATCGGTGTTCCCGTTGAATTGTTGAACCCGGTACGAGTAGGTATTGGTGAAGTTGAACATCTCGACCCGGAGCTGCATCCTCACCCGCTCGGTGATCTTGGTCATCTTGTTGAACGACAGATCCGCCGTGGGCGGTGAGTAGAGCCTGAGCGAGGGATGACGGTACGAGGTGACGCGCGGCGCGTATCCGGCATTGCGAATCACGTCCACGTTCTGCACGGTGCAGCCGTTCAGATTCGCGCTATAGGGCATCAACTCGGTCTGTCCGGCATCATTGACGAATCCGGCGCAGACCGACCGGACGGCTGGATTGTCGCGATCCGGGTAAGTCCGGAAAGCCCAAACCTGATCCGTCCCCTTCCATTGGATGTTCTTATTGATCGCGGCGTCGTTCAGCCACACGATATTGCCGGGCAGATCCCACGGCCGGCCCGACTGC
>DATEFT010000556.1:0-5733 GCA_035280505.1 Blastocatellia bacterium
CAGCGGAGCGTCTCTTACGACATCAATCAGGGATGGAGTTGGGGAGGTTATACCTGGGCGCAGACCGTCGCGGCCAACGCGAACCTCGTGCCGCTGTTGATCGAGCCGCCGAACGATTGATCGCGCCGGGAACCGAACGAATGAGGCCTCAAGAGTGGCTCAATACCGGATTGGCATACTCGGGGACGTCCTCGATCAGGGACAAATTCAACCTCATTCCCAAGGACCAATCCGCGGGATTTCTTCAACGCAGACAGCAGACTTTCAGGACTCGGAGAAGATTTCATTGCGGCATCAGGTATTGGAACTACTGGCGGGCTGGAGTGACGGCGATCAAACAGCGCTCAATCAACTGATCCCCTTGGTCTACGACGAATTGCGCCGTCTGGCGGCCAGCCATTTGCGCCGCCAGGGGCTGCAGCACAGCCTGCAACCGACGGCGGTCGTCCACGAGGCCTATCTGCGTCTCGTCGGACAGCAGGAGGTCAAGTTCGAGAATCGCGCGCAGTTCTTCGGGCTGGCCGCGCAGGTGATCCGGGCGATCCTGGTCGACCATGCGCGAAATCGCCAGGCCGCCAAACGCGGCGGCGGCTGGCTCAAGGTCCCGCTGGCCGATGCGCTGGAGGTCCCGCAACCGCGCGAGATGGACCTGATCGCGCTCAACCACGCCCTCGAAATTCTGACCACCCATGATCCGCAACAGAGCCGGGTCGTCGAACTCCGCTACTTCGGCGGACTGACGATCGAAGAGACCGCCAGGTTTCTGAAGATCTCGCCGGCGACCGTCAAACGCGATTGGAACCTGGCGCGAGCCTGGCTGCATCGCGAAATCGGCAAGCACGATCTCGGAGGGCCGCCTCCACCCACTTCTCTGCAATAACCCGAAATTTCGACCATTGCCCCTCCATGACCCCTGAACGATGGCAGCAAGTAAAGGACGTGTTTGAGGCCGCGCTGGCCTGCGCTCCGGAAGCGCGGGCGAAATGGCTGCGGGTCGCCTGCGGCGAAGATCTCGAGTTGCACGACGAGATCGTCTCGCTGCTCGAATCGCATGAAGAGGCCGGGAATTTCATGACCGCGCCGGCCTTTGAGGAGACGGCCCACCTGCTGGTCGACGATCGCCAGGCGGTCCGGGTGGGAAGCCGGATTCTGCAGTACCAACTGGTCTCGCTGCTCGGCAAGGGCGGAATGGGAGATGTCTATCTGGCGATCGATCTGCGGTTGGGCCGCAAGGTCGCGCTCAAGGTGCTGCCCGCCGAATTCACCTCCGACCGCGACCGTCTTCGACGCTTCGCCTGGGAGGCCCATGCCGTCTCCGCGCTCAACCATCCGAACATCATCACCATCTACGACCAGGGCGAGGCCCCGGCCGAATCCGGCACCATCCATTTCATGGCCACGGAGTTCGTCGAGGGTCCGACGCTGCGCCAGCGAATGGACGCCGGCTCCCTGAGCCTCCGCGACACGCTCGAGATCGTCGCGCAGATCACCGGCGCGCTGGTCGCGGCCCACGCCGCCGGCATCGTGCATCGCGACATCAAACCGGAGAACGTCATGGTGCGGCCCGACGGTTACGTCAAGGTCCTCGATTTCGGGCTGGCCAAGCTTCCCGAATCGCCCGAGCCGGTGGTCGAACTGAACGCCGCCCGCATGCTCTCCGTCGAGACGCGAACCGACCTGATCATGGGCACGCCAAGCTATCTCTCGCCGGAGCAGGTGCGCGGAGAGAAGGTCGACGCGCGCAGCGACCTGTTCAGCGTCGGCGTGGTGCTCTACGAGATGCTCTCCGGCCGCCACCCGTTCCGCGGCGGCACGCTGAGCGACATCCTGGCGGCGGTGTTGCGAGCCGAGTTGCCGCCGCTCCCGGACGTGCCCGGCGAACTGCAGCGCATTGTCAGCCGCGCCCTGCTCAGAGAGCGAGGGGCCCGATATCAAACGGCCCAGGAGTTGCTCGACGATCTCAGGCAACTGCAGAACCGGCTGGGAGGCGAGCCGATGAGCCTCGCGATCAGCAGCCGGAACCTGCCGATTCCCGCGCCGTCCGGCAAACCCGCCGTGCGCTCGGCCGCGGCCCTCGCCAGACGCGCCGTCTGCCGCTCTCGGCGCCTGATCCCCACGCTCGCGTTGTTGATCGTCATGCTCTCGATTCTGGCCGGAATCGGCTATGTGTCGCTGACGAGAGACGAGCGGACCATCGATTCCATCGCCGTGCTGCCCCTGGCCAATCTCAGCGGCGATCCGAATCTGGAATCGCTCTCGGACGGAATCGCCGAGACCATCACCAGCAACCTCTCTCAACTGCCCAAACTGAAAGTGATGTCGCGCACCTCGACCGTTCGCTTCAAGGATCAGCAGTTCGACCTGCAGGAGGTGGGGCGCCGGCTTCAGGTCAAGGCGGTCCTGATCGGCCAGGTGACGCGTTACGCCGACAAACTGATCGTCAAGCTGGAGCTGGTCGACACCCGTGATCGCCGCCAGCTCTGGGGCGACCAATACCAGAAGATCCCGCTCGACCTGCTGACCATGCAGGCGGACGTCTCGCGCTGGGCCTCGCGACAACTGTGGCTGAAACTCGGCGGCTCCGACGGCTGCCGCCATTGCCCTCATCTACTCTTCTTCTAAAATTACCAAACAGCATCGGCGTGGTGTGGGCAGAGGCCTGAGCGCGGAAGGCGCGAAAGCTGGCCGATTTCGCGTGTTTCGCGTCTTTCGCGGTTCATGAAAAGGGATCGTGAGCGGTTACCCTCTCAGATCCATCAGGTTTCCCGACTCGTATCGCCGGAGCCCGTAATAGAAGACGCCGACCCCGACGATCAGCACCCCGAAGGAACCGGCCACGGCCAGCCCGGCGTGCCACAGCGAGAGGCTGCGCAGCGCCTCGATCGGAAGGTAGCTGACGAACCCCGCCGGAATCAGGGTATAGAGCAGCAACTTCACGCTCCCTTCAAAGAGGATCGCCGGATAGGTGCTGAAAGTGATCATGGCCATGTGCCATTGTTCCGTGAGCCCGGTCGAGTTGCCCAGGTAGAAGCTCAGGCTGCCGGAGAGCACGCTGAAACCGATGCAGAGCATGGCCACCGAGAGCGTGAGCCCGACGAACATGGCGAGGTGGACCGGATCGGGCCGGACGAAGAAGAGGTAGACGAAGTAGCCGAAGAGGGCATCGCCGCAGGAGGTGGCGCGCATCCGTCCCAGCAGCAGGTGCGGCAACAGAGCCCGGGGATAGACCATCCACACATCCAATTGTCCCTGCGCGATGATCGTCGCGAGCGACAGCGCGTTGCCGCAGACGGCATGTGCGAGCCCGAATCCCGCCGCCGCGATCGCCCAGACCGTAATCACATCCTGTCCGTTCCATCCGCGCAAGACCGGAAACCGGGCGAAGAAGAGACTCCAGAAGATGACCCAGGCCGAGTCGTTGATGAACATGGCCGCAATCTGGGTGATGAAGGCGCCGCGGTATTCGAGTTGCGCCTGGAGATTCAGGCGCGTGTAGGCCGCCGCCAGGCGAAGATAACTGCCGAGTCCGGTCCGCATCTCAACCTCCATGAGCCTGAACGCGCTTGATGGCCGCACGATAGACCACCCCCACGCCCAGCGTAAAGAAGAGGACGGCGATTCCCTGCCTCAGGATCAACTGGCCGAACAACGCCGGATCTGGATCCACGAAGAGACGAGCCGGACCGCCCACGATGCTGGCGAAGGGCAGCCATCGCAGGATCGGTTGCCACGCCTCCGGAAAGAGACCGATCGGAATCATGGTCCCTCCCAAAATCAACGTCAGGCGAGAGTAGATGATCGTCAGGCCCGAGGTATCCTCCAGCCAGAAGGCCCCCAGGCCGATCAAAAAATAGCTGAGAAAATCCAGGGTAAAAGCGAGCGGAAGCGCCAGGGCCAGGAAGATCAGCCCCTCCGGCGTCAACGAGAGCGGCCCCACAAAGACCCAGGCGATCGCCGAACCGACGACCGCATTGAGCAGAAACCGCACCACCCGCTCGCCGGTCGAGGTCCACAGACGATAGAACGGATAGGAGAGCGGCCGGATCAATTGCAGCGCCAGGGCGCCGGTTCGAACGTCCTGGTCGACCTCCGGCGCGACGCGCGGGGCGGAGAGCACCACCGCCTCGGTGATCGCCAGGTACCAGAGCAACTGTCGCAACGAGAGACCGCTCAGCCGCTCGGCCCCGGTCTCGGCATAGGTCACCCGCCACAGGCACAGAAAGACGTAGAGAATGATCCCGAGAAAGATGACGCGAGTCACGGCCTCGCCGAAATAGGCCAGATTGGCGCGAGCGGCGATGAGACCGATCCAGAGATATTTGCGTTGAGACATTATCGAGCGCTGAGCTCTTCACGGGAATCGGCCGGCGCGGCGGCCGTTCGCTGATAGATCTGGGCGATGATCTCCTCGAGCGGCGGATCTTCGATGGCGATGTCGGCCACCGGCCCGGCCTTCAACACTTCGTTCATGACCTGTTCGATCGGCGTCACCTGCGTCTCGACCTCCAGTTTGACCGAGTATTCGGTCGCCTCGAGCGTCACGACGCCCGGCAGAGCGACCGGCCGGTGGGGCGCATGAAACTTCACGGCCAGCACTTTGGAGCCGAGAAATTGGCGGCGGACCGTCGAGACCTGATCGTCGAGCACGAGGCGCCCCTGATTGATGACGATCACGCGCTCGGCGACTCGTTCGATATCGCCCGCGTCATGGCTCGTCAGAAAGACCGTCAATCCTTCCTGCCGGTTCCATTGCTGAATCAGATCGCGCAACTCCTGCCGGGCGATCACGTCGAGCCCGATGGTCGGTTCATCCAGGAAGAGCAGCTTCGGCGAATGCAGCAGGCTGGCCGCGATCTCCGCCCGCATCCGTTGGCCGAGCGAGAGCTTGCGCACCGGGATCTCCAGAAAGGGACCGAGACCGAATCGCTCGATCAACAATTCGCGGCGCTCCCGAGAGGCCGATTCCTCCAGATCGTAGATCCGGGCGAGCAGTTCAAAGGTGGCCCGGGGCGGCAGATGGTACCAGAGCTGCGAGCGCTGGCCGAAGACCGTTCCGATCCGATAGGCCAGCTTGCGGCGTTCGACCCACGGCTTGAAGCCGAGCACCTGGGCGCGGCCGGCGGTCGGATGCAGGATGCCGGTCAGGATCTTGATGACGGTCGACTTGCCGGCGCCGTTGGGACCGATGAAGGCCACCGATTGCCCGGACGGAACCGCCAGGTCGATCCCATCGACCGCGACCACCTCCTGCCGGGCCCGCCGAAATCCCCAGCCCCGCTTCAAGATGAAGGTCTTGCGGAGTCCTTCTGTTTCGATGCTGTAGTCCATGATGTTCTCGACGCCGCATTGTAACTAATTGACGAAGATCAAATCCACACAATCGTCGCCCCGTTCGGCGAAGAAGATCTCGGTCAACGGCCCCCCCAGCGGGATCCGGCAGCGATGCCACCGGCGAAAACGCCAGTTCGCGTGGTTGCACCAGTCCTGGGCGCTCTGCTCGTCGAGCGTCACTCCGATCGGTCGCTCCATCCGGCCCGGAGCGGCCTCGGTCAAAATAAAGATTTCGACGCCGGGCTGAGATTTCGGTCTTCGCAGCATAGGTGTTGGTCTCCAGGAATCGGGGGGCACATCTGATTGTGGCTCCACCGCGCCTGATGTTTCGCGGGGATCACATTAAATCCCTCGGCTCTTCGCCGAAATCCCCTCGCGGCTTTTCACGAATTTGGCATTGAG
>DATEFT010000557.1:0-4046 GCA_035280505.1 Blastocatellia bacterium
CGATCAGGAAAACGAACGTCGCGGCGCCCATCAGGAGCCATAACATCGGGCGCGCCTTGCGAGTGACCTCGTCCTTTAATAAGGAGGAGCGGACTTCATAGCCTCGCCCGGCCGGATACGCCTCGGGATACTCTCGCGCCAGTTGTCGGGCGATTCCGGCCAGATCCGCCTGCGCCTGGTCAGGCGCGACACCGGGTTTTAACCGCCCGAAAAGTTTCATCATTCGGCCTTCCCGGTTACCGACGAATTTCGGCGCCGACCGAAATGGACACGCGGCGGTGGTCATAAACACATCGTTCTCGTCCGGATATTGCGGCATCGGCGGCAGCACTCCGATCACCTTATGTTCGCGGTCGTTCATCCGAAAGACCTTGCCGACGATGTCGGGATCGCTTCCCTTACGCTGCCAGTACTCATAACTCAGCAGCAACGCCGCCGGCGCGTTAAATTTCTCGTCCGCGGCTCGGAAATCCCGGCCGAGCGCAGGCGCCACGCCGAACATTCGGAAGAAACCGGCAGAGACCACACCCGTCCGGACACGCTCGGTATCGCCCTGGCCGAGGAGCGTAAAGACCATGTGGTGGTACTCGGCGAATTCCTCAAAAGTACGATTCCGCCGACGGTAGTCGTCGATCTCCTGAACTGAAAACTGCATCTCGGAGATCGTCGACTTCGGAGCGACCTGATGAATCTGCAGCAGCTCTTCCCCGTGCGCATAAGGCAGAGGGCGTGCCAGAACCGCATTAAGGACGCTGAAGATCGCCGTGTTCGCCCCGATTCCGAGCGCAAGAATGATCACGGCGATCGCGACGTAACCCGGCTCTTGGGCCATGCGGCGGAGGGCGTAGCGTGCATCTTGCCCCAAATTTACCAGGTGCTCTCGCGGGGCCATCCGGAAAATTCCCCAAACCGTCTCTAACCAGAGCGCCAGGAGGCCGAGGACCCCTCGCCTGCGCGAGGCCTCGGCCCGTTGATCCCGAAAGACCTCTTCCATCTCGCTCCCAAAGTCGCCCCGGAATTCGAGTGGCAACACGCGCAGCAACAGCCGATAGGCGCGTCCGGAGAAAGATTTATCCTGTGAACTCATCAGCAGGGTCCTTATGCGAGCCGGGTCTTCTTCACCAACTTCCGGTCATGAGCGCGGGCAACCAGTTTTTCCATTCGCTCCACTTCCGCCGTCGCGACCTCGCGGCCCTTCGGGGTCAGCCGATAATAGCGCCGCCGCTGATCGTCATCCTCCGCCCGTGGCCGGTTTCTGGGCTCCACAATCAGCCCCTCGGCCAGCAGGCGCTTAATGATCGCGTAGAGAGTGCCTGTATTTAACTGAATCTCTCCGCCACTGTACTCCTCGACATCCTTCAGGATCGCATACCCGTGTTTATCGCTCTCCGCCAACGATAACAGCACCTGAAACACCGGGGGCGTGAGCGGTTGCTGGTATTTCACAGACGGTTCTGGTGATTTCATCATCTGGCTCCCCAATCTGGTTCTGACGACTGACTTCAGGCGGCGGCTCATCCCAACCGCACAACTATATCGCGCACAACTATAGTTAGCCACTAAATACCTGTCAAGCGCCAACGAAGAAAATAGAACATGGGCAACTATATGGCGAGACACTATAGCGCCCAGGCAGTCTCTAAACGATTATTTGAATAGGCCACTCGGATCAGCCTCGACCGGGAAGACCGCCAGGCCGGCCGTACCGGCGATTACCGGCTTCGGGCGAGGCCCGGGTGCTTCGGCCGTTTTATCGGAAGAGGGTGTCGAGAAAAGGGTTGGAGAAAACGCCGTGAGGGTCGAAGGCATTGAAGGTCGAGACGGCCCAATCCCACCCGGGGCCGGGCCCAACGCGGTAGAGATCGGGGATGGTCGTCCCCAGCATGGCGGTGTTTGTCCAGGCCGCGTCGTCCGTGTAGGCCCATCCCTTCGACCATTCCGGCCGAACCGCCGCATAACCGCCGGAATAGTTCTGCAAAATCCACGTCTCCATCTCACGATAGAATTGGTTGGAGTAGGGGGTGCCTGGAAAGGTCAAGAGATTCAACCACACTGCGACGTCCCATTCCGGATGGTCGGGTCGGGGGCTGACGGCGGAGAGAACGGGCGCCTCCGCCTGCTCGACTCCGACATCGCCCGGCCGGTCGATCCCGGTTACCCGGATTTCCATTGACAGGTTGATCGGGTACCGATCCTGCGCCCGATAGGCCGCCAGGCGGCTTTGATAGAACGAGGCGAATTCGCTCACGACGCGCTGGATGTCGCGACGCCGCGTGAGGATCGCATAGCCGTTGGTGGTCCCGCGCAGCGTCGTCGGCTTGATATAGAGCAGTAGATTCTTCGACCGCCCCCAAATGTCCTTGGATAGAGTCGAAATCAGCCCGGTCGCCGTAGAGGTGTAAGCCGTCAGTCCGAGCAGCGGTGTGAGAGATCCTTCGCCCTGCACGATCCGACCGAGCAGCAAAGCGATCTCCTCGGGGACGTTATCGGAGAAAGGATAGTTGTAGGGTGAGGCCACCTCCCGGGACCAAAACGGTTTCGTCGGACTGACGCTCCAGACCTTCAACCACGGATGGGTCGTGAATGGGAACCAGATGGCCTCAACCCGGCCCGTGCTCTCCACGAAGCCGGCGAAGGTGCGAGAGGCGCCGGCATCCGGAGCAGCGAACAACTCGCTCGCGGGAATATCCACGTGGCTCACGCAGCGGAGGTTGGCGTTCGCCCCTACGCGCAGCGTCACATCGGTGAGAAACGCCCGGCCGATATGGGTTAAGAATGCCTTGCAGTGCGGGTCGGACCGGTCGAAATTCCGCAGCACGTACTGCCCCTGCGCCTGGTCCCAGACCACCGCTCTGACCGAGACGATCAGGTTGCTGAGAGAACCATAAGTGTGTCCCGGCGGTTGCCCTTCGCCCGGCGCCGGAACCGCGCTCCCGTGCCCGTCGATAGCCAACACGCCTCCGACACAGAGATCGCCCGGAGCAGGCGCCGAAGTGACGCCGTAGCCGGCCTGCTCCAGGTAACCGAGCAGGGCTTCCATGGATGCGCCTGTCTGAACATTAACAGTGGCGGAAAGCGAGGGAACGATCTGCATCGCCGTGAGATTCCGCGTCATATCGACGAGCACCACCTTCGTCTGGCAAGTGGTGCCCGGCGTTACCGTCAAGGGGGACCAGTTATGCATGTAGCCGCGGGGCCGCACTCGGTAGCCGTTCGCATGGGCCCAGTTCGCAATCGTGACGACGTCGGCTGGAGTCCCGGGCACACAGGTCCACAGGTCTTCCACTTTGATCTCGTCGGCCCAGTTCTTGTATGCCTGCTGGTAGAGTTCGATCGATGGGGGAAAGTTCGGCGGCGGCTGACAGGTGGCACTGGCGCTCTCGCGCCCCAATTTGAATACGGGCAGCCAGGCCGCATTCACGGCGATGGCTCCTGACTGCGCCAGGAATCTGCGTCGTGAGTGCGACACTGTAGTTTTGGAGAAATATCTACTCAAAAATCGTTTCATCTTTACCGAAAGAGCGAAGCGCAATTGAAAATCGGCCAGGCCGAGATTCCTCACACGGTCTCCTTGAGCCTCCGGCAGCGACGGAGCAGCGAGTTGCCTCGGCGCCTTCCGGTTGAGGAGAATAAGCGCCATTGCTTTCCCTGTCGGTACGCAAGCGAACTCTGGGCGTTCATCCATTAGAAGCATCGCTCGGCGTGTTGGTGAATGAGCCGTTGATTCGGTGCCTGGAAGTTCAACATCTAATTTTTGACGTGGACTCGGTACCTCTAAAGGGTTATCCATTTCTACACTATCTAGCGATGCATTGTGCTTCCGGTCGTTGTACCTTCAGCGCTTGAGATCGGCGGGCACCGATCCATGCTCGATCAAAAACTACCTCGCAGGGCACCGTCTGCGAAGTAGGGCAGATCGTATTCACATCAGCGGATCGAGGCCCCGAGCTGAGATCGCAATTATCTGTCTATTCATCAGTCCGGGCCCTGCAATCTAACTCGGCAGAGTTGGATTCGGGCACCAGACGACGCTTGCAAGTGAAGAG
>DATEFT010000558.1:0-22683 GCA_035280505.1 Blastocatellia bacterium
TCTTGCTGATGGCCTATTGGGCGTTGAATCTGCCGGCCCTCGGACAGGAGATTGCAATGCTGGCCCGACAATATCCGTCTCAGCGCAACGTCACGCTGCGATTGTTGGAACCGCTGGGCGCGCCGGAAGACGAGCAGGCAGACGGGACGGCCAATCGACGGTCGGACTTGAGTCTGAAGATTCCTCCCGCGATGACGCCGCCTTCACCATCTCATCATCCCATCACTCTGGGCGTGGCGCTCGGATTTGAGGACGTCAGCGTGCGCGCCAGCGGCCATCTGATTCTCGATAGTCTCGATTTGCGGATCGAAGCCGGAGAGCATGTCGCCATTGTCGGGCCATCGGGCGCGGGGAAATCCTCTTTTGTCGGACTGTTGCTCGGCTGGCATCGCGCGACCGAAGGACGGGTGATGGTTGACGGCGAAGAACTGAGGGGCGAGCGGTTGGCGCGACTGCGGCGAGAGACGGCCTGGGTGGATCCGGCCGTTCAGCTTTGGAATCGGCCTTTGATCGACAACCTGCGTTACGGATCCGACGAAGAGGCGATGGTCTATTTCAGCTCCGTGATTGAGGCGGCCCGCCTGCGCGGCGTGCTGGAAAAGCTGCCGGAAGGCATGCAAACAGTTCTGGGCGAAGGCGGCGGACTGGTCTCGGGAGGCGAAGGACAGCGCGTGCGATTCGGGCGCGCCTTGATGAAAGCGGGCGCGCGCCTGGTGATTCTGGATGAATCATTTCGGGGGTTGGATAGAGCAGAACGAAGAGCGCTGCTGAAACAAGCCCGTGAGTTGTGGCATGGCGCGACGCTGCTCTGCATCACACACGATGTCGGCGAAACGTTGGGCTTCGACCGCGTGCTGGTGGTGGACAAAGATCGAATCGTGGAAGATGCGCCGGCAATGGATCTGGCTTCGCGCCACGATTCGCTCTACCGCACGCTACTCGAGGCCGAAGAAGCCATGCGCGCAGAGATGTGGATGAGCGATCAATGGCGGCGATTGCGCCTGAGCGGCGGAAGATTACTCGAGGAAGAAGCCGCACCCCTGGTCCGGCCAGTTCCCGTCTACTGAGGCCAACCTGATGACGAACAGCGAACTCGAAACTCTGTGCTGGCCGGTCTCGCGGTTGGGCGAAGCGATGCGCGCCGTCGCGCGTCATTGCCATCTATCCATTTGCAACCAAGACCGCGGCCAGGAGATCTCAGGCCCACCTGCCGCGCTGCGATTAGACCAATCAATCGCTTTGATCGCGCGGCCCGAATGGAACGAATGGGTGGAAACGGCCGCGGATTTTTTAGGCTTTGAGGCCGAGGCCATTGAAGCCCCTTACTCGGAAGTCGAGAAGCTGGTGCGCGGCGCTGGGCCGGCGTTGCTGCTGTTGCCGGAAGGCGGAATCTTGGCCGTGATCAAAAGCGATGCGCGGCGGGCGACGATTATCGACCCTGATTTCACCTTGCATCGCGCGCCGGTGGCGACCATCTGCTCGGTTTTGCGGCGACCGCACGAAGCGAAGGCCGAAGGCGAAGTCGATCGGCTCCTGGCCGAGGTTGGGACGCCAAGCCGCTGGCGGGCGCGGGCACGGACCGCGATTTTACGCGAACAACTAGGCCCGCGCCGGATCAGCGGAGGATGGTTGTTGCGGATGCCGCCAGGAGTAAACTTCTGGCGGCAATTGAGAGCGGCCGGGTTGACACGTTCACTGGCCGTGACGTTCGGTCTGCGCCTTATTCATTACGCGCTGTTGGTGACGGCGTGGTGGGTGCTGGGGCGCGCCGCGTTGAGCGGGCAACTTAATCAGGACCAGTTCGCCCGCTATGGCTATCTCGGATTACCGATCGCCTGGGGGATGCTGCTCTTGACCGCCGTTCCATTCCACCTGCTCGCGGAGTGGAGGCAAGGGCGATTTGTGATTGAAGCGGGCGCACGATTGAAAGAGCGCCTGCTGTTCGGCCTGCTGCGGTTGCAGCCGGAAGAGATTCGCCATTTGGGCCTGGGACAAATGCTGGGCAAGATGTACGAATCACACGCCATCGAATCACTGGCGTTCAATGGCGGATTGGCCGCGCTGTCGGCGGTGATCGAAATGGTGCTGACAACGGTGATTCTGATTGGGAATGGCAGCCATCGTCTGTGGTCGCAACTGCTCCTGTTCTTAAGTTGCGTGGCGCTGACGAGTCTCCTCGCGTGGCGGTATTACCGGCATTGTTTCGGCTGGACTGAAATGCGCGCGGCGATGACTAATGACCTAGTCGAACGGATGGTCGGCCATCGGACGCGGCTGGCACAGGAATCGCGGGAGGATTGGCATGAAGGCGAAGACCGCGCCCTCGAAAGCTATCTGACGCAGTCACAGGCGATGGATCGCGCCGGCATATTTCAAACGATGGTGCCGCGCGGATGGTTGGCGGTGGGGCTTTGCGGACTCACCATCACGGTTGTGGATGGCGGAGGCGACACGGCAACGATTGCCATCAGCGTTGGCGGACTGCTGCTCGGCTATCGCGGACTGCAAAAGCTGGCAACGAGCTTGTCGTCGCTATCCGGTGCGGCCCTGGCCTGGAAACAGATCGCCGGCATTTTCAAGGCCGGGGCGCGGCGGCCGGAGAATGGCTTGCCCGATTTCGCAGCGGGGCTAATCAAATCGGCGAGACCGGAGACTTTAGTTGAGGCGCACGATCTGACTTTCCGCTACCACGAACGCGGCGAGCCTGTGCTGCGGGCTTGTGAGTTGCGGATTCGTGCGGGAGACCGGCTACTGCTTGAAGGCGGATCGGGTGACGGCAAATCGACGCTCGCTTCATTGCTGACTGGATTACGCGTGCCCGAGTCCGGGCTGCTGCTGCTCGACGGCCTTGATCGCCAGACCATCGGCGCGGCGAGTTGGGGCAAGCGCGTGGCATCGGCGCCGCAGTTCCATGAAAACCACGTGCTGACCGGTACTTTTGCCTTCAATTTGTTGATGGGACGCGGTTGGCCGCCGAGCGACGGAGATCTGAATGAGGCGGAAGAGGTTTGCCGCGCGCTCGGTCTGGGCGAGTTGCTCTCCCGGATGCCCGCCGGTCTGCTGCAAATGGTCGGTGAATCCGGTTGGCAACTTTCTCACGGCGAGCGCAGTCGAATGTTTATGGCGCGCGCGTTGCTACAAGGAGCGGACCTGGTGATTCTGGATGAGAGCTTTGGCGCACTCGATCCGGCGACGCTGCGACGGTGTTTACAAACGGCGCTCGACCGCGCCAAGACGCTGTTGGTCGTCGCGCATCCATAACCAAGTCAACAGTCGGTTGATGATCGAGGGGAGTGATCAAGGGAAGATTGCGCTTTTTTACTGGGGAGTTCGGCGGTCAGTGCATCCGATCCGGCCCGAACTCCCCGCCTCTTCCGGTCTCGTCGCGGGCTATCGAGGTTTGCGTTTGGAATACTTCTCGACCGGATACCAGCAATACTTGCCCTGATACCAGAAGACCGCCGTCCCGCTATCATCATCGCCGATCCCGACGATCCCATCCCCGATCAGTTTGGGGGGCGGAATCGGTTCAGGTTCATCTCCGGCGACCGCCGGAGAGAGCCGGCCTCGATGGAGGCGCATTTGGATGGGAGGCGCATCGAATCCGTCGAGAACCACAAACCGCTCCTTGATTTGGAAATCATTCGGGTTGGTGCCGCCGACTCCATGGAAGATCACCAGGATCGGCGAATTACCGTATGGCCCGAGAGTCTTCGGCAAGAATTTATGGCTCTTCAGACTCGTCGGTTGCGAGGCGAAATGTGTGACCGCCGCGGACACGTTCATCGCCGCCCAGCTTTCGGTCAGGTTCTGATAGCCCGGCGAATCACAGCTCGCTGAGCAAAGCTGCCCCGGGAGAGGCGAGGCGGCCTGGCCTCTCCCGGAAAGGAACCTAGAAATAGAGTTTGATTCCTAACTGAATGGTGCGTGGCGAGTTGACCTGAGTCGGAATGGTTGACCCGCCCAGGACTCCGAAGAAGGGGCTGTTCGGGTCCGTATTGACGTTGCCGAATTGCGGGCGATTCAGGGCATTGAAGGCATCCATCCGCAGTTGCACCCGCATCTTCTCGGTCAGCGGGATGTTCTTGCGCAGACCGATCCCCAGGTCGCTGTCCGCGGGGTTGCGAACGCTGGTGAAGAGTCTCGGGTTGGAAGTCACTCGGGTGGCGAAGTCCTGATAGACGCCATTTCTCGGGTCGGTCGCGGAGGTCGGCGCCCAGTTATATCCCGGTAAATCCTGAACGCCCGTCCAGCTCGGATAGGCTCTCAGTTGTTCGACCGTCGTATTTCGCGACGGGAACGGGGCGAAGAGAGAGGTGTCGAACCACTGCGAGTCCGTTCGCTTAAAATTGCGCCCCGGATCGCCGCCCTTAAAGAAAGAGCCGTTGGTCGGGAGCGCGACCGGAGTCCCCGTCGCGTAGGTGTAGATCCCGGTGATCTCCCAGCCTCCGATCAGCCGGTCCCATCGTTTGCTGAGACTCCGACCGAAGAATTTGCCGCGTCCGAACGGAAGGGTATAGGTCGAAGTAAGAGCGGCCACGATCGGCCGATCGTTGCCGTCGATCTGGTTGGCAAGCTCCTGTGAAACAATCTGAGGAGTCAGGAAACCGTTTTTGGTCATCTTCCTGGACCAACTGAAAGTCCCCAGCAGGCTGAAGCCATCCTTCAACCGCCTTTCGACTTTCATCTGCAGGGCCTTATAGCTGCTGGTTCCGGCGGCTCGAGTTTCCGTCAGATCTCCGAGGACGGGGTTGGGCCGCAGCAGATTGTAAGCGCCGATATTCTGGCTGGTCGCCAACGAGGAGCCGGGCGTGAGATAGGGTGCGTTCCGGAAGGGGTTGGTGACCAGGGTGTCGCCGGGGCGCGGATCGAGCGGGCGCCCGCTGGCGTCGAAAGCGGGGCCGAAGGCCGCCCGCCAGACCTCCACATTCGGCAGGTTGGTAAAGTAACCGACCCCCAGACCGGCGGTCCGGTTGTAGATCCCGCCGACTTCAAACAGCAGATCCCGCCACTGATACTGCACATGCAAACTCACCTGGTCCACGTAGACGCGGCCGATATCCGGATCCGTATAGCCGCCGACCGAGCCGATATTGGTCAGGACGCCCAGCGAGTTGCCGATCGGCGAGACTTTTCCATCCGGATATGGGTTGGCCAGGGTATTGAGCGGGGTGCGGAAGTTATCCGTGGTCGCGATGAACGGAGTGCCCTGGCTGAAACCGCCCTGATTGCCGAGGTTGAAGTTCGCCTCGACAAACCGCCCGAACCCGCTGCGAACCACCAGGCGGTCGCGAAACCGGTAGGCGATTCCCAGCCGCGGCTGAAAGTACTTGTACTGCGGGTTCTCTACGTAGCGGCTGGTGCCGTCCCGTCCCGCGTAGAGGATCCCGCCGCGAGCGACAAAGTTCGAGTCATCCGGACGGAACTGCTGAAGCAACCGGATCCCCGGGCTCGTCGAAGCGCTCGCCACCAGAGCGCGGTAGTTGGGCTGCGCAAAATTGGTCACCGGCACAATACTCAGGTCCGGGTTGAATCGACTATAGAAACGGGCTTCACGCTCCGTGGCGGGAAGCTGAAAGTCCCAGCGAAGACCGAGGTTGAGCGTCAGCTTGGAGGTCGTCCGCCAGTCATCCTGAAGGTAGAGCCCGGTATTATGCTGCTTCCAATCGGCCGTGGCGTTGGTCGGAATCGTGCCGCCGGTCGGCAATCCGAGCACGAAGGAGGCCACATTCGAGCCCACGCCGACTCCGGGGGTGACGGTCGGGTTGAGAGTCGTCCAGTTGTTGCGAAAGTCGAAACGGCCTCCGGACTGTCCGAGATTACCGCGTCCCTGGAGCTGGATAATGTGCTCGACTCCATACCGGAAGGTGTGGTTGCCGGAGGTTTGCGTCATAAAACCGCCGAACGTGTATTTCTTATCGTAAGTGTAATCCTGAGCCTGGTTCGTGCCGAGCCCTCCGGTTTCCGCTCCCGACTCCAACCCGGTGAGCAAGGGGATGGAGGGCACCTGCTGGAGCGCCGCCAGGCTGGCGGGGAATCCATACTGCGTCGGGTCGACGCCGGCGCCCGAATTGCTGCTGCTGCCGTCCCACGACGTGAGGTTGAAGCGGAGATCCAACACAAACCTCGGTGAAATAACCCAGGTATGGTCAGCCGTCAGCCCGCGGTTGATTCGGTTCTGGGTCAGCCCCTGAAGCAGATTATCCTTGCCGAACGGGTCAAAGGCCAGTTCATCGAAGTTGTTGTAGCGCATCGAGAGATAGCTGTGGTGATTATTGTTCCAGGCCTGATCGATGCGTGGAGAGAAGCTCCTGAATTTAACGTCCTGGACCGTCCGCTTCAGATAATTGTTACACCACGAACACGAACCGTCGCCCGCGTTATCCGGAGCAGGCATCAAGGCGAAAATCGCCTTCGCGATGGGGCTGACCTGCGGGATGACGTTGTTGGGAAACTGCGCTCTGTTCCCGGCCGCATCGACCTGGTAAGGATTGTAGATCAGGAGCGGGAATCGGGTCCTCACCCCGTTGACCGTCTGGGTCACGTACGATTGGCTGAAATCTCCCTGTCTCTCCAGCATCGTCGGAAGCGACATGAAGCCGGTGGCCGCCGGCGTCCCGCTCCGAAGCCCGTCAAAGCTGAAGAAGAAGAAGGTCTGTTTTTTGCGGCCGTCCAGGATCCGTGGCAGCAGAACCGGGCCGCCGATCGAGGCGCCATACTCGTTGACGCGAACCACCGGAACCGAGATGCCGGTGGCATTGTTCTCGAACCGGTTCGCGTTCAGGAAGTCGTTCTGGTTATACCAGTAGAGGGTGCCGTGAAAATCCCTGGTGCCCGACTTCGTCGACAGATTGATGGTCGCCCCGGTCTGGCGGCCGACGGCGGCATCGTAGGCGTTGGTGGCGACCCGGACCTCGGCGACCGCGTCAACCGGCGGAGCGAAGGCCATCTGGCCGGCGCCGTTGGTATTGTCGGCGCCGTCGATCTGGTAGTTGATCGATCGGACGCCCGAACCGGCGCCATTCACCGAATTGTTGGAGAGCGAGATGTTCGACCACAGACGGCCCAAACTCAGTCCCGACTTGGCGCCCGGCGTCAGTCTGACGAAATCGATGGGCGAATTGGTCTGAGTCGGAAGCTCCTCGAGCAGGTCGGTCGTAATGACGGTCCCCGACACGGCGGCGGTGGTATCGATCAGAGTGGGAGCGGCATTGACCGTGACCGTCTCACTCGCCAATCCGACCTCGAGCGTGACGTCGATAAACTTCTGGTCGGCAACCTGCAATTTAATGGACTGGACCACTTTCTTGAAGCCAGGGGCTTCGACATCGAAATGGTAGGGCCCCGGCAACAGAAACTGGACTCGCCAGTTGCCCTCGCCATTGGCCCTCGTCGTCTGTTTGACGCCGGTCTCCTCGGCGGTGACGGTGACGGTCGCGTCCGGAAGAACCCTTCCCTGTACGTCCACGACTTTGCCCCCCAGGGTGGCGCGTGTCTCCTGGCCAAATGAAGATCCCACCGACAGGATGATGACCAGCAACGGCCAGAGCCGCACGTGGACCGACCAGTGCCCCGCCTTCCGGCGCTGTTTCAGAGATGACGGCGTCAGTCCGCCGTTTGGATCGATTACAAATCCCGACATTTCGGACTCCTTTCCATTTCGATACCGCGGAATTCAAGAAAGCCTTCGACCCACGAAGCCATTGCCTACAGTCCTGGTGAAGCTTAGTTCTTGGGAAATTAAATTCTTTGGAATTTGAGAGGCAGACCGCTAAACACGCTAAAGCGGTTTGTAAACCAACTTCGTGAGCAAAGTACTTAGTTATTTTTCTCGAATCTTCCAGCCACTCCGGTCAGATCGCTCTCTACTGAATGCCTTAATCGCCGGCTCGCACCGGGTTTAGAGGCAGATCAAGAAGATGCCCTGTGTATAGAGACGCATCACTTTTTGAATTTGTTGGGAAGGCGGCAATTTTTTTGCGGGGTAAGTTCGGAGGGTGAACCAGGACGGCTCAACGCCCCGGAGGTTGGATTTCAGGCCGCGAACGGCTTCTCCCGGCCCGCCAGTTTCAGCCTGGCCATCTGCGCCACCACGTCCGCCGTGATCTGCGCCCGCACCGCCGCCGTGAGCGTCAGCATCCAGGGGAGCAACGTCCACAGTCGCCCCACCGGGCTCAAATCAAAAAGGATCGCCCCGGCGGTTGCGGGGAGGATCACTTGTAAGAACAGCACCAGCATCCCCGGACCGATTCCGTAAATGACGAGCCAGCCCAGCGCTTCGGCCATTTTGCCGCCGCTCAAGCTCGCGGCGTAGCGGTAGAGAACGATGCTCACGATGGAGGCCGCGGCGATCAGGCAGAGGTCCAAGGGCTGCAAGATCCTGTTGATCAGCCAGGGAGAGTGCCCCTCATCGAGGGCCGCCCGAAAGCTGAGCACGCCTCCGAACAGGATGACCGTGATCGCGATCACCACGTAATCGCGGGCCCGGAGGTCCGGATCCAATCCCGCGCGGCGATAGCCTCTCAAGATTCCGATCACTCCCAGCAGCAGAAAGACACTGGAGATCGAGCCCAGCAAGTGATTAAGAAACCCACGCAGCGGCGAGCTATAGTAGTTCTCGACCAGGAGGTTGACCAGGCTGCTGCTGATGATGCCCCTCGAATAGGCGATGGCCGCATGAACCGCCAGCGCCTGCCAGGCGAGCCGCGTCAGGCGGACGCTGCGATACTCGTCCGCAATCCGGAGGAACAGAATCACCGCCATTCCACGGGCCGCCGCGCCGAAGACCAGACCGATCAACAGCTCCAGATAACCCTGACGCGCGATCAGACCGACCTTGGCACAGACGATCAGCCCGGCCACCAGGAACGTTTGGCTGACCAGTAGCACGATGACCAATCTTGGCGTGAGCCGCGTCGCAACCATCAGGATCTTGGACTCGGATTAGAGATCGGAACTACTCAGCGTGCCTGTCCGTGCTCGCGGATCAGGCCGGCGAAAACGTCACCGCAAATAATGGAGGTGATCCCGGCGAGCCGTTCCAGAAAAGGATTCCAGCCCTCCGGCGTCACTTGATCGAGCGACCGGGTGGCCGCCAGATGCATCGCTCGATGAGCGACCTCCGGCCCGAAGACCGGTATCAACAGCGATTTCAAAGAGTCCAGGCCGTGACGAACCTGCGCCGACGAGTCGCTCTCCGTCCTGTGGATCTCCGCCACGACCTGGGAGAACATCGCGCGCAACCGCTGGTCGGAGAGGGTTAACCGCGCGCGCGCCTCCTCGGCGGCTTCGATCAGATCGCGCATTGTGGGGACCTGCTCTTCGTAAAGCTGCCAGCACTCGGGGCACGCAATCAGGTGCGCATCGATCCGGGCCCGTGCGGCCGGCGTGATCCGGCCCGTCAGATAATCATCCCACTCTTCGTCTGAGAATTCGTGTTGCATGTGTTGCATGTGATCACAAATCAGCCTCTCGATCAGCAAAATATTAACCGTTTTCCGTGACCGCCCTGGGTTTACCGCTGCCGGCGGCCCCCTTGATCTGCGAGAGTTTGCTCCTGAGTTCGGAGATCCGCCACTTGACCGTTCCGAGCGGAATCTTCAGCGCCACCGCCAGATCTTCATAACTCAGCCCCTCGACGTAGCGCAACACTACCAGATCACGTTCAGCGGAGGTCAGTTGTTGCAACAATTCAGTCAACCGCAGCTTCTCGAGCACCTCCGCTTCGATCTGTAAATTTTCGGCCAGGTCCGGCGTCAGGGGAATCGACTCCGCGCCCTCGACCCGCGACTGCTGGCGGCGCCAGTGACTGATCAACGAATTTCGCGCAATGGCATACAGCCAGCCGCCGAAATGCTCCGTGTCACGCAGTTCGCCCGCCTTCTGATAGACCTTCAAAAGCACCTCTTGAGTCAAATCTTCCGCGGTCTGGACGTCCAGGCCGCGCAGCACGAAGTAGCGGCGGACCCGAACACAGAAAACCTGATACAGGGCGAAGAACGTCTCTTCTGTCCCATCCAGCAAGAAAGATTCAACAATTAGCTTGTCTTCTTTCATTGCCCCTCGTATGAACGAAGCCGCGTCCCCAATTAATAAAGACGCCCCGATGCCCCCCTTTGTTTGATCTTGTAAAGAAAAAGGTCGTAGCCGAATCGTTGGGCCCGATTGTAATCTTTCAGCCGCTGTTCGCCAACGATGGTCCCCAATTATCGGAAAAATCTCACTCCGGGCCGATTACAAAGCATTCATGATCGATCGATGAACAAAAAGACGTTTGAACGACCGACTGCAAGGCCGCCGGTTCGGCCCGTTTCCCCTCATCCGGTAAGGCATTTCGCTCGCTTCGCCATAATCCGTTCCCACCGATCGACGACAAGGTGTAAACTTGCCGGCACATGTCTCTACCTCCGAAGAAGGAGCATCACTGACTTGAGCACTGAGGTAACCAGATCAGAGCCGGAGATCGAGGATCCAGGCCAGAGCCCGACAATATCGGCGATCACGGATCGCGTATATTCCGTCGACCTGCTGCGAGGCATGGTCATGGTGATCATGTTGCTCGATCACACGCGCGACTTCGTTCATCGTGACGTGTTGAACTTTGACGCGACGGATCTCTCCAGGACAAACGTCCTGCTCTTCTTCACCCGTTGGATCACGCACATTTGCGCGCCGGTCTTCGTGTTCCTGGCCGGAACGAGCGTTTTCCTGCAGAACTCGCGCGGCAAAACCGGGGCGGAGTTATCCAAATTCCTCGTTAAGCGCGGACTCTGGCTGGCGCTGGTGGATCTCACCCTCATCAGGGTCCTCCTCTGGTCCAATATCGACTACCACTTCGTCACCCAGTTGTCGGTGATCTGGGCCATCGGCGTTTCGATGATCGTGCTCGCGGCATTGATCCACCTGCCATGGCGGCTGGTCGCCGCGGGAAGCATCGCCATGATTGCCCTGCACAACCTGCTTGACTCCATTCGAATCGACCCGACGCAGGGGACGACGCAGGCCCGAGTATTCCTGGCCTTGCCATGGATGGTGCTGCACCAGCAGGGATTGTTCTTCTTCACACCGACTGTTTATGCATTCGTGCTCTATCCGCTCATCCCCTGGATCGGCGTCATGGCGGCGGGTTACGCCTTCGGCGCATTCTACCGGATGGAAGCGGAACGCCGGCGCCGAATCTTATTCAGGCTGGGAGCCGCGCTGCTGGCCGGTTTCGTTCTGATCCGCGGCCTCAATGTTTATGGGGATCCAAGCCGGTGGAGCGTGCAGAAAAATGCGGTCTTCACGGTCCTTTCATTCCTGAACGTATCGAAGTATCCGCCCTCGCTGCTGTTTCTGCTGCTGACGCTGGGCGCCGCCATTTTCGCGCTCCCCCGGCTTGAGCGAATAGAGAAGAGCAGGTTCTCACGCCTCTTCATAACTTTTGGCCGGGTACCGCTCTTTTTCTATGTCGGGCAATGGATCGTCGTGCACTGCCTGGCGACGCTGGCCAGTTACCTGGCGGAACGACCGATGGAGTGGCTCTTTGCAGATCCCATCCACCGGCCTCCGTCGAACCCCGGCAATGCCGGTTTCTCCTTATGGGTGGTCTACGCCTTCTGGCTCCTCGGCCTGTTACTTTTATACCCGCTCTGCCGCTGGTTTGCAGGGGTGAAGCAACGCCGCAAGGATTGGTGGTTGAGCTATCTATGAACCCTCAGCATCAGAAAGTGTACTTCAGAGCCATCTGAATCACTCGCGGATTCCACAGGCGCCGCACTCCGGATTGAAGATTCTCGGGAAGAGGACGGCCGTTCGCATCCGTGTCGATCGGAACCAGCGAACCGAAATTTCGCGCTTGCAGGTTACCCTGGATTCCTCCGCCGCCGTTCGGGCCGCCGTTGAGGTTCGAGTGCCAGGGCGAGCCGACATTGAAGATCTCGAGGCGGTACTGAAAATTATGGCGCTCATTTATCCGGAAGTTCTTGCCCAAGGCGAGGTCGGCGCGCATGAAGTAGGGCTGGCGAATGCTGTTCCGGCTGACGTTGCCATACTGGTTTCCGGCCGGCGCGGCAAAGGCCGCCGGGTTGAACCAGTGGAAGATGTCGCTCTTGAAGTTGGCCTGTGGATAGAGGTTGGGGTCGAGCGTGCCGAAGACTCGCCCTTTCGGATCGCCTGCCAGGTTGGGCCGGCGGAGGTCGGCGCGCACGCCGTCCTGACCGAAGCCCCCGAATCCCGCAAACACGGTTTCGGGCATCCCGGACGCAACCGTGTAGACGCCGCTCATCTGCCATCCTCCCAACACTCGGTTGGCCCAGCCCAGCGACCATTTGCGGCCTTTGCCGATCGGAAGTTCATAGGAACCGCTGGCCACGAATCGATGCGGCTGGTCGAACGAAGCCGGACCGTAATCGCAGGAGAAACAATTATTGTTCTGCAAGGTCAACGTGCCGGTCGGAATATTGTTGATCGCCGAAACGTTGTCGAAGGTTCGCGACCAGGTATAGTTTAACTGGTACAGCAACCCATTGGTCAGCCGCTGATTCAGGCGCACCTGCAACGAGTGGTAGTTACCGCTGAAGAGATTGGCCACGGCGTAGGCGTGCGTGCTGATGTTGGGGAAGCGGGCGCGCGACGAAGCCGGAACAAAATTGGGATCGCCGGCGCAAGTCGGGTCCAGTGACGCCTCTTGAAAAGTCCGGTAACGATTGCAGGAATCGTCAACGTTGGTCATCCCGGCCGCGTTGTAATACCAGTAGCCGGGCTGGCGGCGGGAGCGGCTCCCCAGATATGAAACATCCAGCAGCAAATTCTTCTTCAACGCATACTGAGACCCGATGGTCCACTGCTGGTTGTACGGACTGCGGTTCTCGGGCCAGTTAACCTGTAGGAACGGCACGTAGGAAGGGAAAGCGTTCGGCCCGGAGCCGAAGAAACCGTAATCGACCGTGGCCGGGAACCAAAGCGTGTCCAGAGGGTTGGGCGCTCGCGGGGTCGCTCCCGTCGACGTCGGGTAGAAGGCGGAAGAACCGATGATGGTGCTGATGTTGTCGTAGGTCGTCAGCGAATACCAGCGGTTCTGTAGATCGTAGAACATTCCGAAGCCCGCGCGGACCACCAGGCGGTCCGTTTTGAATGGGCGCCAGGCGATGCCGATGCGGGGCGCGAAATCGTTGTGGTCCGGAGAAACCAGCTTGTTGTCGACGCAGCACCGGGCCAGGAACGGGTAGTAACCGGGCTGTTGCTGAATCTGGGCGACGGTCTCTCTGTTCGCCCACAGAAATCCTCCGCCATTGCTCAGATCGAGCTGAGCTCCGCTGTTGTTGACATCGTGGAAAGAGGGTGAGATCTCATAACGCAGGCCGAGGTTCAGCGTCAGCCTCGGCGTCACGCGAAAATCGTCCTGGAAAAAGAAGTTCCAATTCGTGGCGCGCACGTTGAACAGATCGGAGCCCCCGGGCGCCGGACCGCTGACCCCGCTGGGGTTGCCCAACAAGAAATCCGCAATCGAGCTGCCCGCGCCGGGCGTCTCGAAAGAACCGTTGTTCGAGAGGTCCGGGTTCGTGCCGCTGTAGGCACCGTTGAAACTGACGGCCCCCGTCGAACTGAAGCCCGCCACCATGTTCAGATAAGATCGCCGGATGTCGAACCCCATCGTCAGCATGTGCCGGCCGACGCTCCACTTCATGTTGTCAACGATTTGATAGCTGCTCTCTTTCTGGGTCCATCCGGCGTTGCTGTTGCCGATCGGCTGAAAACCGCTGTAAACAATGTTCGGAACGCCCCAGAGAGCTTGAATGGCGGGGACATTGGCGAATCCGAGCTGTTGCCCGTAGTTGACGCTGTCGGCGGCGTCAGACCCGTTTCGCCATCTCATCCAGTTATAACCGACTCTGAAAGAATTGATTAAGGTCGGCTTGAACGTGTGCTCCCAGTTGACCCCCATCAGCCTGTTCTTCTGATACTTGAGTTCGCCGGTCAGGGGCATGATGCTGGGGTTGTGAAACTTCTGTTCTCCGAAAATGCCGGTGAAATAGAACCGATCGCTTTCGCGCAGGTTCTCGTCCAGGCGCATGGTGATGTTGTCGGTGTCAGAGGGCCGGCTCAAAGAGGCCACGTAGTTGGTACAACCGCCGGACCCGTTGCCGTTCGTCTGCGTGCAGGCCGCCATATTGGCGATGTTCACGTTCGGCTGAGGGAGGAGATTCATGTAGCTCCTGGCGATGGCGCTGATGCGGCCGGCCGGAATCCGATTTTCCGGGAAGGGCTGGCGGGTAGCCGGAGCGTCGCCGGTCTGAGTGGTCGAATCGTAGATCGGAACCAGATTGCCGCTCGCGTCGCGCCAGTCCGAAAAGTCGCCGTTGCGTTCGGCCAGGGTCGGCACCAGCGCGCTGGCGAAGCCCGCCTCACGGCGGCGACCGGCCTCGTAGGAGAAGAAGAAGAATGATTTGTTACGCCCGTTGTACAGCTTCGGCACGAAGATCGGGCCGCCCAGAGTAAAACCATACTGGTTCTGCTTGAGCGGATTCTTCTCGGGCAGCGGCGTGCCATGCACCTGGTTTTGCCAGATGTTCAGCGGGTTCGTGGGTTCGAACAGATCGTTCTGGAGGTAATCGTAGAGTGAGCCATGAAACAGGTTGGCCCCGGTCTTGATGGCCACGTTCACCTGGGCCGACCCCTGGCCGTACTCGGCGGAATACAATCCGTTCTGGACCTTGAACTCTTGAATGGCACTGGAGTTGGGAATATTGTTGGCGGTCGAAAAATACTGATCGTTATCCGAGAGCCCATCGATCAGGTAGCTGACCGACTCGGTGCGCGAGCCGTTCACGCTGACCGAAGTGAAGTCACGGTTCAAACCATGTTGAGCCCAATAGAGCGCGGAGCTGCCCTGGACTTCGGTGGCCCCGGCTTGAATTCGGAGCAGGTTGGTGAAGTCGCGGCCGGAGATCGGCAGGTCGTCGATCAACTTGCTGGAGATCACCTGGCCCGAAGTCACGTTGTCGGTCTGGACCATCTGGGTGTCGGCGTTGACGACCACCTCTTCATGCACGCCGCCCGGCTGCAGTCGGAAGTCCTGACGCAGCGTCGCGTCTATCTGAAGCCGGACTTTGAGCGCCTGCGCTTTCTTGAATCCGTGCGCCTCCACGACCACGTCGTACTCGCCCGGGGACACATTGACGAACACGTAGTCCCCGACCGAACTCGTGCTCGCGGTCCTGGTGATCGAAGTCGCGCTGTGCGTCAGGGTCACGGTGGCGCCGCCGATCACCGCCCCCGTCGGATCCGTAACGTGCCCCAGGACGGTCCCCTGGGCATTCTGAGCACGGATCGGGCCGCCCGGGACCGAAAAGCACAGAATCAAAATTGAGGCCGAGAACAGAAATGGTGAAAGCCCGCGCCACCCGCCAAGCTGAGTCGTGATCGTCGAATTCATATGTTCCCTCCTTGAAGCTATTCCACGGAGGCCTCTCGCCTCGCGCGGACTTCTTCCCGACCGGCAGCATTATTAACCTCGACTTGTCGATAGAACCTAAGTCGGCTTATGCATTATCGTCTGTAGTTCTTGTCGCGCTGTGTTCTGAGATGCGCCGCGAAGACCCGTTACCATACCCACTTGGGAGGCAACATAAGACCATCGGTTGAAGTTGTCAAGGTAGAATGGGTTGATGAGCTGAGGCCGGGGCACTTTTCAGGTGTGAATTCGGGGCTGGCTTGTCCGACCAACATTGTCCATACTATTGAGACTGAGATCGGGTTTCCTGCTCTTTCACCAGACTGGACTGACGGAGGCAAATCTAATGACGGACCATGTTGCACACCAACCGCGCTGGGACATCGCACCGTACTTCATCGTAGACGACGTAGTGACCACCGCCAATTATTATCGAGATCAACTCGGCTTTCACTATGAGCGATTCTGGGGCGAGCCGCCGTCGTTCTGCATGGTCAAACGTCACGGCGTCATTATCATGTTGAGTCAGTTGGAAAAGACTGGAGCGATGCGTCCCAATCACTCCGCCGATCCGGAGGGAGGAGCCTGGGATGCCTATATTTGGATCGACGACGCCGACACGATCTGTTCGGAATTCAAGTCGAAAGGCGTGAAGATCGCGCGGGACATTTGCGACCAACCCTATGGCTGCCGCGACTTCGAGATCGAAGACTGTAACGGCTATCGACTCTGCTTCGGGCAAGACCTGGAAAGTTGATACTTAACCGCGAAAGACGCGAAAGACGCGAAAGGTATTTGATTCCGCGTCTTCCGCGTCTTTCGCGGTTCACAATCTGAATCCCAAAGACTTACTTTTCAAAGCACCCAGTTGCGGGCTTACCGAAATCTTCCTTTAAAATCAGTGGGTTTGTTGCGAAAGCTGTCGGGAGGGTTCTTTGGCCAGCATGACAAAGCCATACAGCGTGTCACCCGCGCCCACGACCAGATATTGATTCCCCTCCAATTCATACGTGATCGGGCCGTTGGCGACGGCGGCGCCCAAATTAGCGCGCCACAGCGCGGCGCCGGTGCGGGAGTCCAGCGCGACAAAGTTATTGGTGCCATCGCCCGTGAACACCAGCTTGCCCGCAGTGCTTAAGACCCCTGCCCGCGAACCGCCCCCCTCCCATTTGTGGCTCCAACGAATTTTGCCAGTCTTGTAATCAATGGCCTGCATCATCGCTTCCTGCCATCCGCCGCGATCGGTGCCGCCCCAACCTTGCGGATTGTCGTCGGGGTCGTAAATGTAATAGATGCTGAACGCGCGAAACGCATTCACGTAAAAGAGGCCGGTTTCAGGGCTGAAGCTGGGCGGAGGCCAATTCGTTGCGCCGTATTGATTGGGTGTCACCAGAGCTCCGTCCAATTGCGGCTCTTTCGCGGGATTCGGAATCGGCTGCCCTTTGGCGTCAAGTCCTTTCGACCAATTCGTTTTGACGAATTCAGTGGTGAGCATGTTTTTGCCGGTGGCCCGGTCAAGCACAAAGAAAAATCCATTGCGGCTGGCTTGCGCCAGCAGTTTACGTTTCTGCCCGTTGACTTCGCCGTCAAAGAGCACGGGAACCTGCGTGGCGTCCCAGTCATGCGTGTCGTGCGGCGAAGCCTGAAAATACCAGACCATCTTTCCCGTGTCGGGATTGAGCGCGACGATGGATTCGGTATACAGATTCGCGCCGGCCCGGTTCTTGTGCGCGATCACGGGTTGCGGATTGCCCGTCGCGACGTAGATCAAGTTCAATTCGGGATCATACGTGATCGGTTGCCACGTCATGCCTCCGCCATGTTTCATCGCGTCCTCGTTCGGCCAGGTTTCGGAACCGGGGTCGCCCATCTTTTGCGGCACGACGTACCAGCGCCATTGCACTTGGCCCGTGACCGGATCGTGCGATTGGATATATCCGGCTCTGTCCAAATCGTCGCCGCTGATACCCGTAATCACATGATTTTTGACGATGATCGGCGCGGTGGATCCGAAAAAGAATTGGTCCAGATCGCAGATCGTTTTGCGCCAGCGTTCCTGGCCGTCTTTCAAATTCAACGCGACCAGATTGCAATCCGCCGTTTCGACATAGAGCGAATCGCCCCAGATGCCGACGCCGCGATTGCCGATGTGAATGCCTCCCTGCGACTTCCAGGCGTGATGCCAGATTTCGCGTCCCGTGCGCGCGTCAATCGCCCAGACGTGATCGGGCACCGTGAAATACATCACGCCATTGACCACCAGCGGAGAAGCTTTAATCGCACCTTGATTGACATTGGCGCGAAAGACCCAGGCGAGGCCGAGCGAGTTGATGTTATTCGCATTGATCTTATTCAGCGAGCTGTAACGGCGTCCCGAATAATCGCCGTGATACGACGTCCACGAATCGGTGGGCGGTTGACCTACTTTCGCGGGGTCGAGACTGCCTTGCGCGAACAACGGCGCGGCGCCCAGAGCAATGAAAAGAATTATTCCGATGAATTTCATTTGAGTGACTCCAGATAAGCGACGAGGTCGTGCATGTTTTTGTCGGTGATTTTGTCGAGCAATTCGATGTGCGCTTTCAACGGATCATTCTTAACGACTTTGAGCGCAGCCGAGCGCTTCCACGAATGATAGTCCCCTTTGTCATCGCGCAACGACACATCAAAATCATCAATGTGGATCGGAGTTCCAGTGACGACCGCGCCATTCGCGAGTGTGACGGTGATGGTCAATTTTTGTCGACGAGGGCGCGGAAACATCAAGCGCTGCTGGATGCCGACGGGATTGGCGTTTTTGCCATAACCTGCCAGATCTCCGGTGACGGAATGGCACGTCCGGCATTGACCTTCGCCGTTGAAATACGCCTCGCCCTCTTTGACATTGCCGGTCAGCACATTCTGCGGATTGAAAATCGGCGAACCGCGCAGCGTATCGTAAAGACGTTGATGGATGAAATGGGAAAGCTCTTCGACCTGCGCGTGGCTCAGGTCGGCGCTCGGCGCGCCGCTTTGCGTCGGATGCCCTTTTTGCAAAAAGGGCCCCAGGTCGCTGCCGTATCGGTCGCTCCACATCATGTCCGAGCGCACCAGATTGGCGCCTTTGCCGGTGCCGCGGGCCGTGGTGCCGTGGCAGTTAATACATTGCGCGGCCCAGACTGCGCGCCCGCGGTCGGCGGCGGCGTTGTCCACGATATGTTTATCGTTGGCGCCCGCGCCCAGGACGCCGACGGGTTTACCCGCCGGACGGTTCGCTTGAGCGGCGCTGGCGTCACGTCCATGGTTGGTCGCCAGATAATTGAGCACCGTGGCAAATTCCTCATCCGTCCCTTTCGCGCCCATCGAAATCATTTTGCTGATGACATCTTCCCATTGGGCTCGACTGCGCGGCGACACGGTGGCGCGCTCCAGCGCGTGGCAGGCGGTACCGCAAATTTTTTGTACGACTGCGCGCGCGTCCGCTTGCGAAGATTGCATCGCAACCGTAGGTTGCCAGATCGCAATCCCCGACCAGCTCAACGCGAACATGATTCCGATCAGCGCAATAAAGCGCTTGACGCTTATTCTCATGATCTGTTCGCTCCGAGTTGATGACGTGGAGCGCGACGCGACGCGTCGCGTCGTCTCCCCTTGCTTGCCTTCGGCGAATCTTCGCCAAGGGCTTTTCTTTGTCGTGTTTGCTATGAAATCAATCGATGTGGAATTATAGCCCCTACCCGACCAATTTCCACAGTAGTGAAACCGGCGTCAGCCGGCCGCTGAAAAAACTCCACGCAACTTTCGGCCACAGACGGCCAGGGCTGCCATCATCCGTTTGCGCCTCGACTGCCTGTTGCGGGCCATCCCTTGAGCCTTAAACCTCGCGTCCCCGTCGCCGGCTCATCGTTCGCGGCGAATCGAATAAAGCCGGCGTTCCGTCCGGATCAACAAGCGCTCTCCCACCAGCGCGGGCGAGGCCAGCGCCAAGTCATCCAATTCATTCACGTGCGATAAATGAAACTGCTCGCCGGTTTCGATCACAAACGTCTGGCCCTCCTCGCTCAGGCAAAACAGCTTTCCGTTGTAGGCCCAGGGCGAGCTCGTGAAAGCCGTTGCGGCCGGATCAATCCGCGTCCGGTAAGTCAGTTTCCCGGTCTTGGCTTCAAAGCGGCTCAAGATGCCCGTCTCAGTCAGTGCGTAGATCGCCCCGTCGTAGGCCACCGGCGACGGCAGATAACTCCCGCCGCGCGCCTGCGACCAAACGACAGACTCGTTCGAGGTCTCATCTTTTTTGAGCGAAATGTCACCCATCGCGCCGGGACGCAGCGCGAACAATGGCTGCCCGCGCCCGCCATCAATGTACAGCAGACCGTCGTAAGCGAAAGGCATGGGAATAGGCGTATCCGCCATTCCCGACATGCGCCATAATTCTGTCCCCGCCAGGTCGTAACTCACAACTGTAACCGGCCCGATCGCCACGATCTCGGTGCGCAGTGCGTGCCGCCAGACAAATGGAGTCGCCCAACCGGACCGCCGCACTGGCCGCCCCTTGACGCCGAGATCCCGGTTCGTGCGCCAGACCTGCTTGCCTGTTTGCTTGTCGAAAGCCGCGATGTACTGTTGCTGCTCGTTATCGTTCACGATCACCAGCAGGTTTCCCACCAACGCCGGCGAGCTTCCAGTCCCGAAGTCGAGATAGATCGGATTCGCTTCGAGCGGCGTCTTCCAGATCGGCTTCCCCTTCACATCGAATGCCCAGAGCCCCAAATTCGCGACATACACGTAAACAAACTTTCCATCCGTCACCGGGCTCTCCGAAACGAAACTGTTCTTGCGGTGACGTCCGCCCGGCGGCCGCCCCGTATAAAACTCTTGTTGCCACTCCGCCTTCCCGGTCTTCAAATTCAGGCAATAGAGAAAATAATGGAGCATCACCTCCTTCGGCAGTTCGATGTCCCGCTCCGTCACCCGCCGCACCACCTCTTCTGTCGGGAGCCCCTGCTTTTGCATCTCCGCGACATACTCGTTGCTGTATTCCGTCCCGATCTGTGGCGGCTTCGATTTGCCGTCCGTCGTGACGGTGGTCACATACACCTTGCCGCCGGTCACAATCGGCGACGACCATCCTCGACCCGGGATTTCCAGCGACCACTCGACGTTCTCCGCCTTCGACCAGCGTTCGGCCAGCCGCGGATGTGCGCCCACGGGGTTCGAGTTGGGCCCTCGGAATTGTGGCCAGGCGGCGTCTTGACCTTGAACGGTGAACGGCGCCAAGAGGAGCGTGCCCCCCAGGCCGACCTGGATCAAAAGCAGATAGAGCGTGGGAACTATTCGGAGACAATCCCGTTCGGAACGAAATCTGTTCATAAAATCACCTCAAAAGGCATCATTCCTTCTTTAAACAGAGACAGAGACACAGACCATGCGTGGCCATGATAGTAGACCGTGGGGCTCGCCAAGTTCAACGCGTTGTCGGGCGGCACCCGCGAAAGCGATCACGTCAGCGGACTGCGACGGGCAGCCGGAACGCGGCCATCTCCTCGCCGTTACGAGCCAGCAGGACATCGCCGACCAGCACCGGATGGTTCCAGGTCTTACCCTCGATCGCTTTGAACCGTGTCAGTTCCGTGAACTGATCGGGCTTCGCCGCGATCAGCGCCAACTCGCCCTCCTCCGACAGCACCAGCAGCAGATCCTGATCCGGTAACAGGGCGAGCTGGCCGTGGCCGTACCGCCCGCCTTTCCACCTGCGTTTGCCGTCTTCCAGGCCGACGCACGCGAGGATGCTGCCGTCGAAGCCGAAGGCGAGGCCGTTGTGAACGACGAAATCATTGTAGTAGGGCTTGAGCCCGTTCGACGTCCAACGTTCTTCGATGCTCCATCCGCCGGGGCCGTGTGCCACCGCGACGCGGCGCAGGCCGACCGAGGCCATTCCGGAGCCGCTGCCGAGCAGGACGTCGCTACCGGCGATGACCACGGGCTGCACGATCCCATCACCCGCCCACTCGTGCTTCCAGAGCAACTTGCCATCGGAGGGAGAGACGCTCGTCGCGCCTTCTCCATTCTGCAGGATAATCTGGGCGACGCCGTTGATCGTGGCGAGTTGTGGCGAGCTATAGCCCCCTTTGTCGGCAGGGCCTTGCCAGCGCGGCTGGCCGGTTGCCGCGTCGTAGGCGGCGAGCACGCCGGAGGTCGCGACGATGACCAGGTCGCCGACAATCAGCGGCGAACTCGCAAATCCCCAGGCCGGAATCTTCGTCTTGGTGTCCGACGCCGCGTTGCGCGACCAGATGACGGAGCCGTTACGCGCGTTGAGCGCGTTCAGGACCCCGGTCGCGCCAAAAGTGTAGACGCGCCCGTTGCTCAGGGTCGGCGTCGCGCGCGGACCGGCGCCGGCATTCGACTCGTAAAACCGGGTCGCGTCGCGGTGCCTCCACACCGGCTCGCCGGTGGTCAGGTTGTAACAGGCGACGATCTCATCATTACCGCGCTGCTCCTGGGTGTAGATGAAGTTGCGGCGGACCGCGAAGGATGACCAGCCCGGTCCGACTGGGCGGCGCCACAGTTCGACAGGCTTTGACTGAGACCAGTCAGTTTGGATCCGCACGCCGCGGATGACGCCGTCGCGATTCGGTCCACGAAAACCGGGCCAGTTGGTCCCAGTGGCAAGGCTCTCGGGATCTGCGCCGCTCTTTTCCGGAGAGCTCGCGGAGGCCGCCGCCGGCGTCGGAGCTGTCGGCGACTCGCCGGCCGGAGCCGGTCCCGGCGTTTCGGCGGGCGCGGCCGCAGCAGCAGGAAGGGGCATGACGGGCTCTTTTTCGCCGCTCGCCCGGACCAGGAGGCGTTGCTCGGCAGTCGGCGTCCATCGCCAGTGGAGATCCGACTCGCCTTCACCGGTGATGCCGCCCGTTCGCAACAGCGTGAACATTCCGCACCCAAGCAGAATGACGGCGACCAGTAACGCGCGCCGAGGCCCGTTGGACAGAGACAGGCGACGGCTGGCCACTGCCCAGACCACGAGGGCGAGGCTCAGGACCGGAATGGCATAAATGTAGAGCAACATCCCCATCCCTCCGCCCGCCATGGACTCGTGCACGACACGCTTGGTCGCCACGAGCGCGATCGTCATCAGCGCCGTGGCGCCCACACGCTCCCCCCACGGCGCGCGGCTGAAGAACAGCCACCACACCAGGACGATCAATCCGCAGGCGAGTCCGCCCATCATCGCGATCATGTAGGTGTCGCGAATGACGAAAGGGACGAGCCAGAGC
>DATEFT010000559.1:0-17672 GCA_035280505.1 Blastocatellia bacterium
CCACACGAAGAACGGCCCGGCGGCCGATCTGATTGCAGGAGCCCCCGGACACGATGCGCCGTTCGCCAACCTCAACACCGTGTCCGAGGCCGGAGCGGTCTATGGATTCTTCGGCCATTCCCTGCTCCCATCGACGATCGAGGCCGCCGGCAGCGACCTCCTCATCAATGGCAGTTCGGAGAATGGGAAGATCGGCGCCAGCCTCGCCATTGGCAATTTCAATGGCGATGGCTACGCCGACTTCGCGATCGGCGCCCCGTCCTACCTCCAGGGTCTGGGCGCGGCGCTGCTCGTTCCGGGGTCCGAGAGACCTGAAGCGATCCAACCCATCACCATCAGCGGCGTCGATCCCGGAGACAATTTCGGAGCCTGGCTGGCCATGGGCGATCTCAACAGCGACGGCCGCTCGGACCTGATCATCGGCGTGCCGGGCGGAGACGGAGCGAACAATTCGCGTCCCGAGACCGGAGAGACCTACGTCGTCTACGGCTTCTGAGATTTGAGATCTAAACCGCGAAACACGCGAAAGACACGAAATTTATTGATTCCGTGTCTTTCGCGTGTTTCGTGTTTTTGAACAGATGCGGTTTGGAACAGATAATGGCCGATCAATCGAGGTTGGCAAGATGGGTGGCGTTGAGGAGACCCCGTTTGAGTTCGATCGTTCGCTGCGGCCGATCGGCCGGGTTCTTCTCGAGGGCTCTCAGAACCTCGGCTTCGATCATGATGTTCACTTCCGGATTGAGCGGCCGCAGGGACGGCGGACGCGAACTGAGCAGTTGCTTGCCGAAATCACCGACCTTCTTCGCCGAAAACGGCGGCTGCCCGCCGAGCATCTCGTAGGCGATCACTCCCAGGCTGTAGATATCCGAACGCGAATCCGCGTCCTCGCCCAGATACTGTTCCGGGCTGAGATAGACCGGGCTCAGCGGCAGATGTCCCTGGCCCTGCAGTTTGGCCGTCATTCCGGGCATGAAAGTTTGCCGGGTGGCGATCTTGGCGAAAGCGAAATTGACGATCTTGAGTCTCGATTCCGAGCCCGACTCCTCGGGCAGCAGAATGATGCTCTCGGGCTTGAGATCGCGATGCACGAGACCGGCCTGATGGGCGTCATCGAGCGCCTCGCAGATCTCCACGAGGATGGGGACGGCCTGATCGAGAGAGAACTTGCCGACCCGTTTCATCTCGCTTCGCAGCGAAGTGCCTTTGACGTACTCGCTGACGAGATAGGCGTTGGCGTCCGGCAACATCCCGAAATCGTAGACCGCCGCAATCCGCGGATGATTGAACTGGACGGCCATCTGAACCTCGCGGGAAAAACGATCCTGCGCGCGCGGATCGGCCAGGGCGCTGGCCCGAATCACCTTGAGCGCCACCACCCGCTCATCTTGCAGGTTGGTCGCGGCAAAGACCACGCCCGTCCCGCCATGGTTGATGACCTCTTCCAACCGGTACCGCGAATCGATGATGTACGGGATCACTTCGATGCTCACTAACTCGATCAGACAGTCGGTACAAAATTGGATCTTTCCCGGATAACATCGCTTGCACGAAACACATTCGCGGGCAATGTCGGGTGGGTTGTAATCCTGCATGGAGTTTTCTCCTCTAGCGCTTGCGTGAAGTACGATGTTTGATTATTTGAATCCGGGTTCCAATAAACAGGGTAGATGCCGATCCAGCGACTGGATAGACATTTTTAATGAGCGCCCGAAATGAGCGTCCGAGTGGACGGCTGCCGGGAAGGGAGAGTATCACAACTCCCGCCCGGTTGCGTAGTACCACCTTGTGCGAGATTCGGGGCGGCGCTACAATCGGGCGATTCGGTTCACCACACAGACAGATCAACCCACAATCCAGCAACAGGAGGCCTAGATGTCCAAATTGACTAGAAGAGAATGGAACAAGATCGCTCTCAGTTCGATGGCCGCCGCGGCGCTACCCCATTTCAGCCCGGCTGCGGACAAGCCCGACTCCAAGATCAATGGCGTTCAGATCGGGGTTCAAAGCTACAGTTTCCGCGATCGGACGCTGGATGAGGCCCTCAAAGCCATGGCCGAGATCGGTCTCAGCAGTTGTGAACTGTGGAGTCGACACCTGGAACCCAAAGATCTGGACCGCGAGGGACTCCGCACCTGGCGGTTGACCACCCCGATGCCCTTCTTCACCCTGATCGGCGAAAAGTTCGATAAGGCCGGGATCGATCTCTACGCCTTCAATTACAGCTTCCGCGAAGACTTCACCGATGACGAGATCAAACGCGGCTTCGAGATGGCCAAGGCGATGGGAGCCCGGGTCCTGACCGCCTCATCCAACGTCACCACCGCCAAACGGATCGATCCCTTCGCCAAACAGTACAAGATGCGGGTCGGAATGCATAATCACTCGAATATCAAGGCCAATGAATTCGCCACGCCCGACGACTTCGCCCAGGCCATGAGCGGCACTTCTGAATACATCTGCATTAATCTGGATATCGGACATTTTACCGCCGCCAACTTCGACCCGGTCGACTACCTGCAGAAGCATCACGAACGGATAGTCACGATTCACCTCAAGGATCGCAAACGCGATCAGGGCGACAACGTGCCCTTCGGTGAGGGCGAGACGCCGATCAAACCCGTGCTCGAAGCGTTGATGAAGAATAAATGGAAGATTCCGGCCAATATCGAGTACGAATACAAGGGCGCGGAGACGGTGGCTGAAGTCAAGAAATGCTACGACTACTGTAAGAAAGCGCTCGGGGCTTGAGCTAAATAGACCGACCGCGAAACACGCGGAAGACGCGAAAGAAGTCTACTCTTCTTCGCGTGTTTCGCGTGTTTCGCGGTTTAAGACCGCCCGTGCGTTGCGCTGCAGGCCGGCCAGTTTCGCGCGCTTGATCGCGCTCTTGCGAAAACGCGTGGAAAATTGCTCGGGCGTCAGCTCCAGCAACTCCGGCAGTTCCGGAGCGACGAGGCCGGGGCGCGGTTCGAATCGAGGTTCCGCGGTCTCGTGCGAAAAACGCGACCAGGGGCAGACATCCTGACAGATATCGCACCCGAAGATCCACTGTTCGAGGCCGGATTTGATCGGCTCCGCCAGCTCCGGGTCGCGCGACTCGATGGTGCCGTACGAGATGCAGCGGGTCGCATCCAGTTGATAGGGAGCGATCAGCGCCTGCGTGGGACAGGCCTCGAGGCAGGCCGTGCATTTGCCGCAGTGATCCGGCTCGGGGCGATCGTCATATTCCAGTTCGATCGAGAGCAGCAGTTCTCCCAGAAAGACCCAGGAGCCCAACTCCTTGGTGATCAGATTGGTGTGCTTGCCGATCCATCCCAATCCGGCCCGGACGGCCCAGGCCTTATCCATCATCGGCGAAGTATCGACACAGATTTTGCCCTCCACGCCGGGCGCTCGTTCAACGACCCAGGCCAGCAGCAACTTCAGCTTGTCGCGCAGGACCTCGTGATAATCGTCTCCCCACGCGTAGCGCGAAATCTTGCCGATCTCCGGCGAATCGACATGCGCTTCGGGTCGATAGTAGTTGAGCGCCACACAGACGACCGACCTGGTCGACGGCATCAACAGCCGGGGATCGGTCCGCTGCTCCGGATCGCGCGCCAGGTAACCCATCTGGCCATGAAATCCGCGATCCAGCCATTCACGCAGACGCTGCCCCTCTTCGGTCAAGGCGGTCGCCGGAACAATGCCGACCTTGTCGAAACCGATCTCTCGCGATCGCTGTTTGATCTCTTCGGAGCGCAATACCACTGGCCTATCTCCCACCTCCCAATTAGAATTTTATCGGGTTATTTTTTTTCAGCCAACCCATAACTTCTATTTTACATCCTGTTTAGCTCGGCATAACATTCAGCGATTATTTTGTTTGATGGTATAGAATCCCGACCATTTTGAGATGTTCGGAGGTGCTTTTAAACCATTCGACGAATCAGCTACATAATTTTCTCAAAATTCTATTTCAGCTAATTACGGCCACCCCGCAGTCGGCTGTAGTCTGTATTTTCAAAGATCCGCAAATTCGGAGGATAGAGAATGGCCAGTGGTCCACGGTGTCTGAATTCTTCCTTAGGGCATGTCCGCCTCGGCATAATTGCCTCTCTGCTTCTCGCTCTGATCGGCTTCTCTGCGCGCTATCTGATGACGCCGCCGAAAGTCCAGGGCCTGTCGCCCGGCCTAGTGATCAGCCAGGTCTATGGCGGCGGCGGCAATAGCGGCGCGACTTATACCCACGACTTTATTGAACTCTTCAACCGCGGCACGGCGCCCATCGACGTCAGCGGATGGTCCGTGCAGTACGCCTCCGCCACGGGTGCGACGTGGCAGGTGACGGCGTTGAGTAACATCACGATTCAACCGGGTCAATACTACCTGGTCCAGGAGGCCCAGGGCGCGGGCGGCACGTCGCCGCTGCCCGCACCGGACGCCATCGGGACGATCGCGATGGCCGCGGGCGCGGGCAAGGTGGCGCTCGTCAACAGCACCGCCGCGCTGACGGGATGCCCGTCCGGCAATAGCGTGATCGATCTGGTCGGTTATGGAACCACGGCGACCTGTTTCGAGACCGGGCCGACCGCCAACCTGAGCAACACGACGGCCGCCGTCCGGGGCTCTAACGGCTGCCTCGAGAGCGACAACAATTCCGGCGATCTCACCGTCGGGACGCCGAGCCCGCACAACACCTCGTCGCCGATCGGCGTCTGCGGCGCGCCCACCAATCCGACCGGGACCGGCGCGGCCAATCCGAATCCGATCTTGCCGGGAGGTTCCACCCTGCTCACCGTCACAGTCACGCCGGGGGCCAACCCGGCCAGTTCCGGGATCTTCGTCACCGGCGACCTCTCGACCGTCGGCGGATCGACGGCCCAAACCTTCTACGACGACGGAACGAACGGCGATGCCACGACGAGCGATAATATCTTTTCGGTCCTGATCACGGCCCCGGCCGGCACCGATCCGGGGCTGAAGACGCTGCCGATCACCATCACCGATGCTCAATCGCGCTCCGGTTCGACGTCGGTCCAATTCACGGTGCAGGCGCCGCAACTGGTGGTCATCAGCCAGATCTACGGCGGAGGCGGCAATGACGGTTCGACCTATAAGAACGACTTCATCGAGATCTTCAATCGCGGCACCTCCGCGGTCGATCTGACGGGCTGGTCGGTCCAATTCATTGCCGCGACGGGGACCGGGACGTGGCAGGTGACGCCGCTCACCGGCACGATCGCCCCCGGCCACTACTACCTGATCCAGGAGGCGGCCGGCGCCGGAGGCACCGTCGATCTGCCCGCGCCCGACGCCGTCGGCACGATCGCGGTCGGTTCGACGGCCGGCAAAGTCGCGCTGCTCAACACCACCACGGCGCTCAGCGGCAGCGGCTGCCCCTTTGGAGCCGGCGTGGTCGATTTCGTCGGCTACGGCGCCGCCAATTGCTCGGAGAGCAACGTCGCCGCGCCCACTCTGAGCAACACGACGTCGGCGATTCGCGCGCGTCTCGGGTGCCGCGATCTTAACCGGAACTCGGTCGATTTCTCGGCGGGTCAACCGAGACCGCGCAACAGCGCCTCTCCGGTGAAGGACTGTTCCATCGCGCCGCCGCAGCTCGCGATCCATACGATCCAGGGCCCCGGCCTGGCTTCTCCCTACGTCGATCAGGAAGTGATCACCACCGGAATCGTCACGGGTCTCAAGACCAATGGTTTCTTTCTGCAAGCGCCGGCGGCGGAGGTCGATGACGACTCGAACACTTCCGAGGGAATCTTCGTCTTCACCGGAGGAAGCCCTTCCGTGGCGGTGGGCGATCTGGCGTCGGCCCTGGGAATCGTCACCGAGTTCTTCGGATTGACGCAGGTCAGCAGCTCCAATCTCGACGTGACCGTCACCTCGAGCCTGAACCCATTGCCGGAGCCGGTGACCCTGACCACCTCGATCCTGAATCCGGCCGGCGGGCTCAATCAATTGGAACGATTCGAGGGAATGCGAATGCACGCCGATTCGCTCGTCTCGACCGCTCCGACCAACGACTTCGGCGAGATCTTCACCGTGCTCCCCGGAGTCCCCCGGCCGCTGCGCGAACCCGGCATCGAGATCTCAAGCCCGTTACTGCCCGGATCGCCGTGCTGCATCCCGCGCTTCGATGAGAACCCCGAACGGCTGATGGTCGACAGCGACGGCCGGCTCGGTTCGACGCGGCTGGAGGTCACGTCATCCGTGACCCTGAGCAACGTCACCGGCCCGCTCGATTACGCCTTCGGCAACTACAAGGTCCTGCCGGACACGACTCCGGCGGTCACGCCCAACCTGACGGCGATCCCGGTCCCGGTTGCAACCGGTAACGAATTCACCATCGGTTCGGCCAATCTGCTGAACTTCTTCTCGACCAATGCGAACTTTACCGACCGGCTCAACAAGGCCTCGATGGCCATCCGCAACGTCATGCGCTCGCCGGACATCATCGGCCTGGAGGAGATCGGCGACCTCGAAACGTTGACGGCCCTGGCCGACCAGCTCAACAGCGATTCGGGAGCGTCCAATCCCGGATACCAGGCCTACCTGCTCGAGGGCGACGACTCCTTCCCGAACGACATCGACGTCGGGTTGCTGATCAAATCCTCGCGGGTCAACGTGGTGAGCATCACCCAGGAAGGCAAGGGCGTGAGGTTTACCGATCCGACCGACGGCAGCCAGGATGTGCTCTTCGAGCGTCCGCCGCTGGTCCTTCGCGCCACCATTCCCGCGCCGGGCGGTTCCCTCTTCCCGGTCACGGTCGTGGTCAACCATCCGCAATCGCTGATCGACGTCGAGGATCCGCTGAGAGGACCGCGCCAGCGCGAAAAGAGGCGGCTGCAGGCCGAGTTCACCGCCAACCTGGCGCAAAGCCTGCAGAGCGAAAACCTGATCCTGGTCGGCGATTTCAACGCCTTCCAGTTCAACGACGGCTATGTCGATACGATCGGCACGATCAAGGGCACTCCGACGCCGGCCGACCAGGTGCTGCTGGCCAGCCCGGACCTGGTCAACCCAAACCTCACGGATCTGGTCGATCTGCTGCCGGCCGATCAACGCTACTCTTTCAACTTCGACGGCACGCTCCAGGTCCTCGACCACGTGCTGGTCAGCGCCAAAATGATGGGGCGCTTCAGTCGTTTCGCCTATGCGCGCAACAACTCGGACTTCCCGGAAAGTTTCGGCACGGACGGCACGCGGCCCGAACGGATCTCGGACCACGATCTGCCGGTCGCCTTCTTCACCTTTCCACCTCCGGCGGCCGATCTGAGTCTCAAATTGTCGGATTCGCCCGACCAGGTGCCGGCGGGCGGCACGATCACCTACACGATCGCCGTCACCAATCACGGGACGGATCGCGCGTCGAATGTGCTGCTGGTCGAGACCCTGCCGATCGAGACCACGTTCGTCTCGTGCACGGCCAGCGGCGGCGGCGTCTGTCACGGGATCGGGAATCTGCGGACCGTGAGCTTTGCCTCCATCGGCATCGGAGCCACGGAGACCGTCACGATCACCGCCGCCGTCAAAAGATCGGTGCACGATGGAACGCACCTCTTGAGCCTCGCGGCGGTCGGATCCTCGATCACGGATCCGATTCTGATCAACAACCTGGCGGCCGCGACGACGATCGTTCGAAAGTCCTCGCGCCCGTAAAAAAATGAACCGCGAAAGACGCGGAAGACGCGAAAATAGATAGATTCCGCGTCTTCCGTGCCTTTCGCGGTTTAAGATTTTGAATGCTTGAAAACGATGCTCTCGAGGAAGAGTCCTGACGGCGGCGCAGTCACCCGCGCCGGATCGATCGCGGACTTGCCCCCGGGCTTCTCGATCAGTTGCGCAAAATCGCTCACGCCCGCGCTCCCGCGGCCGACCTCGACCAGCGTCCCCACCAATCGCCGGACCATCTTCCACAAAAAATGCGAAGCCGAGATGCGGAACAGAATCAGATGTTCGTCAGCGGCAATCTCGGCCGAATCGACGACGACGATCGTCGACTGGTCTCCGCGCTTCTCGTCGCGTTCGCTGAAGGCGGCAAAATCATGGCGGCCGACAATCGTCTCGGCCGCGCTCGCCATGGCCTGAAGATCCAGCCGATCCTTGACCCACCACACATACTTCTTCGCGAGCGCGGTCCGGCGGGTGGAGATTTGATAGAGGTAGGCGCGAGAGACGGCATCGTGGCGCGCGTGAAAACGATCGTGGGCTTCGGCGACCTGCAACAGGTTGATATCCGCGGGCAAGCGATCGTTGAGGCTGCGGAGAATCTCCGGCGGCCTCGGAATCGAGGAGGGCCGCCCGCCGCGCGGGGAGAGCCTGAGGTGAGCGACCTGGCCCAGCGCGTGAACGCCCGCATCGGTGCGGCCCGCGCCGCCGATCTCCACCGACCGGCCGAAAAATTCCTCGGCGGCTTTGCGCAACTCACCGGTAATCGTGCGGGCATTCGCCTGCTCCTGCCATCCACTGTAGCGCGTGCCGTCGTATTCGAGTGTGATCTTCCAGGTTAACATGAAAATTCTGACCGGGGGTTTCGCGCTTCGCGCTCCACCACCTGGCTATTATCTTTCGTGCCTTCGGCGCTCAGGATACCGTTCAAACGTCCCATCCGCCAATTTTCATGCCGCCCTTCGGCGGCTTTTTGATCAACAAAGCGTTCTCGCGGTCGCGCTCGCCTCTAGCCGATTGGCTAAAGTAGCGTTGCCACTCGCTCGGCGCATCGATCGTTTCACCGCCATGCTTGGTGATCCGCTGCCGAACCGCGCAGAGAACCGGGGTGTTGACGGCCACACCGGAGACGATCACCTGCCCCTTGGTCAAGGCCGGCAGTTCGTCGAGCAGGCGCCGTCCCGCGCCCTCCACCGACGAGGCGATGGTCTGTTGATCGATCGGATTGACGATTCGCATGATGAATTGCGTCATGCACTGCGAGAGCACGTCCTGATCCAATTTGCCCGGCCGTTGCGTGATCAGGCCGATGCCCACGCCGAATTTGCGCCCCTCCGAGAGGATCTGTTTGAGGATGTCGGTCGAGACCACCTTGACCCCGGCGGGCGCGTATCGATGCGCCTCCTCCAACAGCACGAAGACGGGAAAGGGCAGATGCGATTCGTCGTTCTCGTTGGCGTTTCCGCGCTCGGTCGCGATCCGGGCCTTGTTGGTGCGACGTAAGAGCGCTCCGACGATCACCTGCTGTTCGTTCTCTTCGATGTCGGCCAGTTGCAGAACGGTGCACTGGCCGGGCTTGAACAGCTCTTTGAGCGGGATGTGTTCATGATCGGAAAAAGTCTTGCTCTGCTCGAAACGCCGCCGCAACCGCCATTCGAGACCGTCGATGGTGCTGACGTTGCCGCCGCCCTTGCCCTGTTCGTCTTCGTACCTGAGGGCCAGCACTTCGTTCAACAGATCGTTGAAGCCCCAGAGCCCGCGTTCGCGGCCGCGCGTATTGATCAGGGCGCGATAAGCCTGGCTCAAGAAGGTCCGCATCTTCTCGGTCATCTCCGGCAACAGGTAGACGATGTCGGCTTCGGTCAAGGTCGAGATTCGAACCTTGATCTTCTCCGGCGTGAAGATTTTGACTTCGGGTTTGTAATCCTCCGCGGCGAAGAGCGAATTCTGGTGAATCTCCTGCAACGTGTTGTATTCGCCGTGCGGATCGACGATCAGCGCGGCGGCGCGGTTGTGCGGCATCATCAACTCCTCGATCAGCACGCCGGCCGCATAGCTCTTGCCGGCGCCGGTGCTGGCGAGGATCGCCAGGTGAGTCGAAACCACGTCCTTGACCGAGAGCACCACCGGCACCTCGTCGCGTTTCCGCGTCAGCAGCGAGCCGATATGGGCGCCGCCCGGTTCGCCCTTCTGTTTCGGCGAGAGCATCCGCGCCAGCATCTCGTTGGACGCCAGGTAGACCGGCTGCCCCGGCATCGGCGGAATCCGCGGATTGACGAAGTCATTCATGGCCTCGCTGAAAAATCCGATGGTCTCGACCACGATCTCGTAAATCTCCACGCCCTCTTCCGACAACCCGATCAGGCTGGAGACCAGCGCCGGGGGCGTGTTCGGATCGGCCAGGAAACTGTCCGGCAGATGCCGCACCAGGCACCGCTCGGTGATGGTGCCGACGATGTTCAGATTATTTTCGCCGTCGCTGGCCGCATAGTAGACGAATTCGCCGATCCGCGTCTGCGAGTTGTCGGTCGTGATGAAGGCGAATTCATGCGGGTTTTCGCCGGGTCCTTTGACTGTTCCGATCAATATTTCTTGCATAACGTCTCTCTATTCCTCCTGCTGCTCCCGCTGTTCCATCAACTCCGCTTGCAGAAAGAGCCGCTCCAGTTCGCGCAAAGGCAGCGCCGCCGATTTCTCTCCCATGACTTCGACCACCAACCTCCGCACCTCGCCGCGATCGATCAGTCCCGGCTGCTGGAGCAACCAGAGGAGGTCGATCTGATCCTTTCCGCGCCCTGAGATGTATTTGAGGATCACCATCCACTCGGGGCTGACCACCATCAAACTATCATCGGTCTCGACAGCATCCCGCAAGGCGGCGCCATAAAATTCCTGGAAAAAATCGCTCCGGACAATCCAATCCAGATCGATCTCGCGCAATCCGGCCAGAGCCGAGTAGGTCTCTCCGCCGAAACTCAAACTGTCTTTGGGCTGCCATCCGAGCAGTCGATCGGCGATCATATCGACATCTTCCGTGGCCCTGGTGAACCCATAAAGATGCATCGCCAATCCGCCCGCCAGCGCACAGACGATGCCTTTCTCCCGGGCCGCCCGGGTCGCGGCCCTCGCGACTTGAAGCCCCTCTTCGGTGGAGATCGACCCCTTCTCCGGAGAGATGTTGCGGCGCAGCAGTTCGCGAATCTCCTCTTTGCTCATCACGTATGGCCCTCCCGCTGATCACCAGAATAGAACCGAGCTTTTGAGCAAGCGCGTCTTCAAACCGACATAACCCTGATCTCCGGCCACCAGGTCGCCCAGCACCTGACGGATCCCCCGGTGCCGCCGGGCAAACTGCACCATCCTCTCGGTCAGCGGCGCCCCCGCAAAATTGCCGCGATAGAACCGATGCTGCAATTCGGCCGCGCACCGCAACTCCGCGCCGAACTCGGCGCGCCACATCTCGTCGAAATCTCCGACCCGATTCATGAGGGCCTGGGCCAGCAGATCGGCCGATTTGATCGCATAGTAGATCCCCTCGCCCGTGAGCGGGTCGACGAATCCCGCGGCGTCTCCGATCAGCGCCCAGGCCTGCTGAGCGTGAGAGACTTTCAAATAGTCCCAGGTCGAAACGTCCAGGGCCGGGATCATCGCCGCATAGAAACCGGCGCGGGGCGTCGAACTGCCCGCCGTCGAGCGGAGCTCCCGGGCCAATTCCGGGTTCTGAGACTCGATAAACATCAAGAGCCGCTCCTTCAACCGGCCCGGCGAGGTCTCCTGATAGCCGCTGGCGATCCCGTACGAGAGGTGATCCGTCCGCGGGAAGAGCCATAAATAGCCGCTGAACTCTTCGAGGTATCGCACATCCACCTGCGCGTGCCCGGGACTCTTCACGTGCCAGCCGAGCGCATAGGCGAAATCCTTGGGCCGGAAACGCACGCCGACGCGCCGGCGGATCACGCTGCTCGCACCGTCCGCGCCGACCAGAAAATCGGCGGTGAACCGGCCCCGAACCGTCTCCAGTTGCCATTGGCCGTCCGCGAATTCGGTCTTCTCCACCCGGACACAATGCAGCCGCGTTCCGGCGTCGACGGCCTGCCGCCGCATCATCCGGGAGAGCTCTTTCCGCGAATAGATCGCAAAATCTCCGCGCGGCGTGAGCGTGATCTCACGTTCCCGGGCCGTCGTCAACCGTAACGACGAGACCATCTGTTTGGGCGCGTCGCCGTGCCTCAGAAATTCGAATTCGCGCAACGCCTTGGACGTGACGCCGCCGCCGCACGGCTTCTCCCAGGGCTCCCGGGCATCGAAGAGCAAAACCTCGAATCCGTTGCGGCTCAATCGATAAGCCAGATATGAACCGGCCGGGCCGGCGCCGACTATTGCAACTCTCATCCTACACTTCTCACTTCCCCGGATTTCGTTAGAACCAAAGCCAAGAGCATACGAGAGAGCGAGAGTTTACACAATCCGAGAGATAAATCTGCTCCTTTGTGTAAACTGCGTGTATACTAGAGATGTCAGTTGGCTGCGACAGATATCCGCCCGATTCTGCCCCTGCAGCAATCTTCCGTTGAAAGGTACGTTGTATGCTCGATCTTCATTTTGTGCGGGAAAATTTCGATCTCGTACGGGAAAAACTGGCGGTCAGAAATTTCGACCTGGCGTTGCTCGACGACTTCACCAAACTCGATGCCGAACGCCGGTCCCTGATCCGCGAACGCGATGAACTGAACGCCTCCAGCAACCGGCTCAGTAAAGAGGTGGGCACGCTGATGCGCGACGGCAAAAAAGATGAGGCCGAAGTGAAGAAGGCCGAATCACGCAGCATCGCCGAGCAGACCAAGTCAGTGGAGACCAGGCTGGACGAGATTGAGAAGGGGTTCCACGCCATCCTGGCGAACGTCCCCAATCTCCCGCACGAATCGGTGCCGATCGGCAAGAACGAAGCCGCCAATACCGAAATCCGGCGGGTGGGAGTCGTGCGCGATTTCGCCGCCGAGGGATTCGAACCGCGAGATCACGTCGATCTCGGCCAGGGCCTGGGCATTCTGGACCAGGAACGGGCCACCAAGGTCACCGGCGCCCGGTTTGCCGTGCTGAGCGGCCTCGGCGCCAAACTCGAACGGGCGCTGATCGGCTTCATGCTCGACCTGCACACCAGAGAGCACGGATACCGCGAGATGTTGCCGCCGTTCATCGTCAACGCCGAGGCGCTCTTCGGCACGGGCCAACTCCCGAAATTCGAGGCCGACCTCTTCAAACTGCGCGATGAACGCGAATTCTATCTGGTGCCGACGGCCGAAGTGCCGCTGACCAATCTGCATCGCGACGAGGTCCTGAACGAAAAGGATCTGCCCTTGAGTTATACGGCCTACACGCCCTGTTTCCGCTCGGAGGCGGGAAGCTACGGGCGTGACGTTCGCGGCCTGATTCGCCAGCATCAATTCGATAAAGTCGAGCTGGTCAAGATCACCAAACCTGAAGATTCTTACGAGGCCCTGGAACAGTTGACGCGCGACGCCGAACGGGTGCTCCAATTGCTCAAGCTGCCCTATCGGGTCATGACTCTCTCGACCGGCGACACCGGGTTCTCATCGGCCAAAACCTACGACCTCGAAGTCTGGTTGCCGAGCCAGAGCACCTATCGCGAGATTTCGTCCTGCTCGAACTGTGAAGGGTTTCAGGCTCGCCGGGCCCAGATCCGGTTCAAACGCGAAGGCAAGTCGAAGACCGAGTTCGTCCACACGCTCAACGGATCCGGATTGGCAGTCGGAAGGACCTGGCTGGCGATCCTGGAGAACTATCAGCAACGGGATGGCTCGGTGAAGGTGCCGGAGGTGCTGGTCCCCTACCTCGGGGTCGAAGTCATCGCGCCCAGGTAATCGATTGACCAACCGCGAAACACGCGAAAAATTGACGATTTCGCGTGTTTCGCGGTTTACGAATCTAGCCCAGAAGTTCCCGGATGCGGGGCTCGAGCGCGGCCCGCAACTCCCGGTCATCCAGCGCATATTCAATGACGGTCTTTAAATAGTTGACGGGATCGCCGATCGTCAGCCACTGGCCGTCGGTGACCGGCTGGGCCATAACCTGGCCGCCTCGGCGCACGTACTCGCGCACGGCGTCGGTCAGCCAGAGTTCGTTCGATTTGCCGAGCGGAATCTCCTGCAGAATCTGGATCACCTCGGTTGAGAGCAGAAACCGGCCGAACATCGCCAGGTTCGACTTGGCCTCTTCACGAGCGGGTTTCTCGATCACGTCTTTCATCTCCCGATCGCTGCCCTCCTTGAATTCGACGATGCCGTAACGGACCACATCCTCCCAGGGGACTTCCTGGGTTCCGGCGACCAGCGCTCCGGTGCGGTTGTGCACCTCGACCAACTGCTTGGCGAAGGGGGTCTTCGATTTGATGATGTCGTCGCCGTAGGCATAGATGAACCCCTCCCCGTCCGGAATGTGCGGGCGCGCGACCAGCAGCGGAGTCCCGTTGCCGTAAGGGCCCGCCTGGGGCTCGAAGATCACCTCGACTCCCGACATCTTCTCGATAAATTCGTCGAGCGGCCGATGTTTCCCGGTCGGAGGCAGGTCGGCCTTCCGATACTGGCGGTGCAGCGGGCCCGGATTCTCGCCGGTCACGACCACGACCTTTTTGAGACCGGCGGCGATAAACTCCTCAATGATCAATTGAATCGCCGGCCGATTGATGACCGGCACCAACTCTTTCGGGTATCCGAGCGTGACTGGATACATCCGGGTGCCGGAACCGGCAGCGGCGATCACACCTGTTTCGATCTTCATTTGGTAATCTCCCTCTCCATTTTGATAGTTCAGCGATTCGAATTGTCCATGTCCGAGACAATCAGCCGTCGCCCATTGTGATCCTTCTGTAGCCTCAATGTAAACTTGCCGACGTCAGGCGCTCCCGCCCGCCGCGCGAATCCGCCGATGATAGATCCGACCTGGCCTTCAGTCGCGAACGACCTGACAGTGATAACAGGCGCTCCGTTCGTCGTCCGCGTTGTGCCAGCGGTGGGTCTCGCCAAGGGCCTCGCAATCTGCGGGCTCATCGGGGTAGTACTGGTCGAGGTACTCTTCGGGTTGGAGATCGCTTCTCCTCATGATGGAGTAGATCTCGGTTCCATCGCCGATCTTGGCCTCAAAGAGATGGAAGACATCGACGTAGTCCGTATAGATACACCCTTCCAGCTCGCGGCAATAGTCCGCGGCCTCCTTTTCAGCACGCTGGATGGCCTCGTCGAAACTCTGGGCCTTCAACAAAACGATCCGCTCTTCGTAGAGCTGCCGGGGTCCCCGCTCGGTGGCGAGGTGCTGAAAGACGCATCTGGCCGCATACCAGGGTTCTTTTTTCATGGTCGCCCATCCTTTCCGTTTTGACGACCACGATATCACCGACTTTCATCATCGCTCAAGCTCTGAATTGTCTGATGGGGCTTGTTTTATGGGCTCGATCAAGAGGCCCTCTCTTCCGAGCAGGGCGCCCGGAAGAGAGGTTGTGTCTGTGGTAGGGTGGGTCAGGGTGGCTATAGATCAATGAGTGGAGCTGCAAATGCAGCCTTTTTATATTGAGGTGTAGAGTGGTAGGAGAGCGTACAGAGTTATGAATTATCGGAATAAATGCTCTGAACTTCTTCAACAAACGATGCTGTTAAATATACCGCTCCCTGGATCCGGCCCCATGGCAGACCCGTCCCCGACCGACAGCTACGACTATCTTCACTCGAAAATCCAAAACCTACCTTCTGCGCCACAGTCGCAGTTCACCAAAACAACAGCAAAGTATTAAAGGGGAGATTAATGACTTTCCGGCTGGTTGATTTGCGCTCCTCCGATGCACCCATGAGCGCTCGAGAATGAGGCCGACGGCCCCAACGACTGACGAGATGCGAGGGAATTTAATCCTGATTAACCTTAGAGTCAAGAATATTAATTATCATTTTTCATTTATTACATGAGGAATCAATCGCGCCGTTCCTGAGCATCACCCACGCGCCGTTTTCTGGTATTTCCTCCATTGGTCACACGCCGTTCACGCGTGTGGCTCTCCGAGGGCACCTGGGTGGCAGCCTGGCCTGGGCCTTGAGTCGCGGCCTGAGTAGCGGCCTGAGTGGCGGCCTGGACCGCAGCCTGGGTCACGGCCTGAGTGACGGGAGGTAGAGGCGGAGGCGGAGGGATCTCTTCGGGACTGCGGGCCGGCCAATTGGTCAAGGACCTGGGCAGCTTGATCGCGCGCGAAACCGTCAGGCGGCGCGGCAACTGGATCTCAGGCAGTGCCACCGGAATTTCGACTTTGACCGGTTTGGATTCGACGGGCGCAGCCGCAGGTTCAGCGGCCGGTGTCGGCGCAGTTTCGGCGGCGGGCGTCGGCGCCGGTTCAACGGCGGGCGCCGCGGTGGTCTCAACGCCGCGCGTCGGCGCGGTTTCAGCCGCGGGAGCGACGGGTGCGGGAGCCGGCGGAGCGGCGGCCGGTGGAGGAGTTGATGGAGCGGCCACAGCCGGTGCCGATGAAGCAGCAGGCGGTTTGGCCGGCGGCGCTTCGGGAGTCTCCTCTTTCACAGGTTGCGCCTTGGCGGGCGCTTCGATCGGGGTCGACCTGGCAAACATCGGATCGCTCGGCGGGAGCGCGGGAATCAAGATGGTCGGCTGATCTGAAGCCGGCCGCGGACTCTCGGATGGAGCAGTTCGCTCCTGGGCAGCCGGCGTCGGCGGAAGCGCGGGTTTAGGATTGGGAGTCTCTTTTTCGCGCGGCGCCGGAGCCGTCCTGGCCACCTCGACCGATTCGGCCGGCGCGGACCCGGAGTTGCGCGGAGAATCGGCGGAGACCTCTTTTTCGGGCGGCGGCAACGTGGCCAGAATCGCCTTGACCTCCGACGCGGAGTCGTTGACCGCGCGTTTCAGCCGGGCATCCAGTCCGTCGAGCGAACCGATGACCTTGCGATAGAGCCCCTCGATCACGGCCCGATTGAGATCCAGCCCCGAACCCGAGGCCGGAGGCTCGTAAGCGGCAATGTAGAGATCCAGGGCTTCGGTCAGTTTGCCCGTCGTCTCTTTGACCGCGGCCAGATGCCTGAGCGCGCCTTTCCCCTCCGGCAATTGGCCGTAGGCCTGCGCCGCCTCGGTCAAGGCCGCGACGGATTCCCGGTTCTTTCCGCCTTTAAAGAGCGCCCAGCCCTTGGCGTCCAGCGCGCGTCCGCGAAAGATTCGCAACCGCCCCTCACGATCATAGTTCGGATAGTCGGGCAGGGCCCCGTCGGGTTCGGTCGCAACCTCGGCCAGTTGCAGGGCCTGATCCGCGAACTCCGTGGCCTGCTCGACGGCGACGCCGTTCTGTCCGAGCTGCTGCGAAATGTAGAGCGCGCGGAATGAGAGGCGCGTCCGTTCCGCCTCGACAAAATCCGTGGCGGCCCGGTCGAGTTCGATCAACTGTTTGCGCCGGACCTCGGGATCGATTCGTTCCGCCCCTTTGACGGCCCGGTTCGTCGTCAGCGGCCGGGTGGCCCGCACCCAGTAAGTGAATCGCACCAGCGATTCGATGATCTTGAACTGTTCGTCGCTGGTCGGCGGATCCGCGAGGAAGATCGCCGCCTGATGCTCCCGCGACAAGAGTTCTCTCAAGCTGTCGGCCTGAATGTCGAGCGCGCCCCCGAGGTTGGCGATGAATCGCTTGGGCGGCGCATAACTGAAGGCTTTGGCGAATTGTTCCAGCGCCCCGTCGAAATCTTCGACCGAGAGATAGAGCTTGCCCAGCGTGAAGAAGAGCGTCGGAAAGCTCGCATATTTTTTGGCCGTCAACAGGATCCGTTCCGCCTCGAAATACTTCTTTTCGGCCAGCTCCACCTCCGCGGCCGCGATCAAGGCCCAGGCATAGCGCGGCTCCACCGCGAGAGCGGCTTCGGCCGATTTTCGCGCCTGTTTTAGATTGCCCAGATCCAGATAGTAGAACGCCAGTTGCGACTGCAGGTAGAGATCGCGCGTGACCTCGGCCT
>DATEFT010000560.1:0-15318 GCA_035280505.1 Blastocatellia bacterium
GGTTTAGGCCTCATTCCTCCGAGAGCGCCTTCGCGCCGGCCTCCAGCAGGCGAATGATTCGATCGACGTCATAGACCGATCCGTTCCACGGTCCGCCGCTGGCATTCTGCAAGGCCGCCCAGAGGCGCGTATCGTCGGGCAGGGCCGGGTCGGCCGCCAGGTCCCCGCGATATTCACGGCGTTCGAGTTCGGCATCGTCCGGCGCATCGCCGCCGTCCGGTTGGGGCCGGACCAGATCGATGGCGCCTTCGAGCCCGATGGTATCGATCACAATCCGGATCTGATCGCCGTCGCGGAGCTTGCCGATGGGACCGCCGGAGAGCGCCTCGGGTCCGATGTGTCCGATGCAGGGCCCGCTCGAGACCCCTGAAAATCGGGCATCGGTGAGGAGGGCCACGGAATTGGCGTAGGGCATGTACTTCAGCGCCGACGTGATCTGATAGACCTCCTCCATGCCGGTGCCCATGGGGCCGCGGCAGATCAAGACGATCACCTGACCGGGCTGGATCCGATCGGCGCCCTGGCTCTTGATCGCGGCCATCGTCGCCCGCTCGCTGGTGAAGACGCGGGCCGGCCCCGTCAGGCGGTAGACGCCGTCCGGGCCGAGCATCGAGCGATCGATGGCCGTGCTCTTGACGATGGCGCCCTTCGGAGCCAGATTCCCCCGGATGTAGGTGACGGTGCTGGTCAGGCCGTTCCGGCGGGCCTGCTCCGGCCCCATGATCACCCGATCCGGATCGATTCCGTCCGCGGCGGCCAGCCGTTCACGCAGCGCGCGCCGCCGGTCGGACGACTCCCACCAGTCGAGCGCCCGATCCAGCGGCTCTCCGAAAGCCGTCAGCGCGCGGCCGTCGATGAGGCCGAGCCGGCGCAGATGGAGCATCACCTCGGGGACGCCGCCCGCGAGAAAGACCCGGACGGTCGGGTGCGGTCCATTCGGCAAGGCATCGACCAGGCGCGGCACCTCCCGGTTCAAACGGATCCAATCCTCGATCGACGGCGGTTCCAGTCCCGCGGCGTGTACGACCGCGGGCAGATGCAGCAGCAGGTTGGTCGAGCCGCCGAAGGCCGAATAGACGGCCATGGCATTGCGGACGGCGGCCCCGGTCACAAGGTGACGAGATTCCAGCCCCTGCTCTTTCTGGCGCAGGAGGGCCCGGACCGAACGGCGGGCCGCGTCCAGCCAGATGGCCTGGCCGGATGGAGCCAGCGCGCTGTGCGGCACCGCCAACCCCAAAGCTTCGGCCACCACTTGAGAAGTGGCGGCGGTCCCCAGAAACTGGCAGCCGCCGCCCGGCGACGCGCAGGCCCGGCAGCCGATCTCCGCGGCCTGATCGAGCGTGATCTGATGGTTGGCGAAACGGGCGCCGATCGTCTGCGCCTTGCCCGCGTCCTCGCCGTCGGTGGGCGGAAGGGTCACGCCTCCGGGAACTAACACGACGGGCAGATGCGAGGCTCCGGCCAGCGCCATCATCATCGCGGGCAGCCCCTTATCGCAGGTCGCGACGCCGATCACGCCCTGGCGGGACGGCAGCGAACGAATCAGGCGGCGCAACACCATCGCCGCGTCGTTCCGGTACGGCAGACTATCGAACATCCCGGCCGTCCCCTGCGACCTGCCGTCACAAGGATCGGTGCAGTAACCCGCGAAGGGAATGCAATCGAATCGCCGCAACTCCTCGGCCGCCGCCTGCATCAAGAGGCCGACCTCCCAATGTCCCGTGTGGTAACCGAGGGCGAGCGGCCGCCCGTCCGGCAGGCGAATGCCACCCTGCGTGCTGAGAATCAACATCTCGGGACGGCCCAGTTGAGACGGCTCCCAACCCATCCCGACATCCTGGGTCCAACCGAAGATGTCGCCGCTCGGCCGGTCGATCAGATCTGAAGCCGTCAACGGCAAACTCCCCGCCGGCCCTGGCTGCCGGGTCACCACTGAAAAGAGATCCGGGTCATCCGACCCGAAGATTGCTTCGCGCATGGTCCGGTCCTGCTCAGATTGTTTCATGGTATGTCCTCGCCGGCATCATACCACCTTTCGTCGGCTCCGCCTTTCGGCTACTTGATGGTGAGTCTCTCCCTGAAGGGAGTGAATCCGGTGAGATAGACGCAATCGCCGTCGGGCTTGGGGCCCGCCCCCGTGCTCAGATCGGGGACTCTCGCGTCGTTAACTTTGACTAACTGGAGGTAGAAGTTCGGCTCTGAAGGCGAGTCAGACTCATGATGAACCCCCGAATGGCAATGGCATCGAACTTTCGGTATGAATGGTATGAAAAGCTATGAATCGTTAATGTAAAACTGCCGACCCACCAAACGCGCAGAGAATGATTAAATCAAGGGATTATTAATATAAATTTGGCGCATTTCGTGCTCCGCAGTCTCGTTCAAGGCCATTGCCATCTCGGGGCTCCAATGAGACGTTGTACTACGATCTAAACTCTCTCTTACCCGGTTTACAGTAGTGATACGGTAAGCTTATTACTAATTTGGGCGGGAGCTGACAAGACAATTTACGGTAAATTTACCGTGAAACCGGGTCTCGAGCCGCAGATCCCCGATGGATCCCCCGCAGATCCCCGCCAGATCCTTATCAGATCCTCATTAGACCTTCAGATCATCCTTAGAACGACAGGGTTCGGAAGGCAATGACTTCCACCGATCTGGCAGCGCTTTCAACTTTTTTGGTAGCCAGGAGAGCCTCAAACCAGGCGAGGGTCCCTGCCGGTTGAGAAGCGGGAGGCGTGAGGCGGGCGGAAAACTTGGAGAAAGATAACTCAGAAGTGACGAATTCGCCGGCGGCCTCGGTCGAGACCATATCTTCCCCCTGGACGATCAGCACATTTCCGGTTCGACCGAGGTTGGGCAGAAAAGTGACGAGGGCGTACCCGCGGCCCTCGCCGGGTCCGGGTCTGGCGTAGACCGCCTGCTCTCCGGGTTGCGGCGAGCGGTTCTGAATGTAGGAGTTGCGGCTCTGTTCACCATAGACGAAACGAAAATTGGTCTGTTCCTCGAAGATCTCGACCCAGGGATTGGAGCGTTTGCTGCCGAAGATGATGACGTTGTTGGTCTTGAGATTTCGGACCTGATAGTCGCGGGCGAAGTTGATGGTCGGGGGCGGTTCGTCGAGGCCGCATAACTGGACGATCCTGGTCAGCAGGTTGACGTCGGCCATGCTCGTGTAACGCCGGGTGATGATGTTGTTGAGATCGTTCCGTTCCTGGTCCGGAAGCGAGTTGAGTTGAGCGGTTCCGTAATCGCGTTTCAGGTACTCCTGCAAAGTCAGTTGCCGGGCGAGCCGGTCCTGATAGAGCGAGAGCATCGAATCGGCCAGCACGACATCGGTCGGTTGATCTTTGACCAGCAACCGCGACCAGAGCGAATTGAGCGCCGGGGACTGCTCGAGCTTGTTTCGCGAACTGCGGCCCGCCTTCAGATTCTCCGTGAGCAACCAGAGGCAGGCGCCGAGCAGCGCGATCAGGACGCAGGTCGCCGCGACCGCCAGCCGTCGATCGATCGTGATCAGGCGACCGGAGGGTCGAGGCACGTCGAGAATCATCAATTGTTCCGCGGAATCGGCGGCCGCCGGAACCTTGGAGTAGAAGACCGGAACATAGCCGCCCTTGGGGATCTCCAGGACCAGGGATTCACCGAGGCCGTCGGTGGCGAAGTACTTCTCGATCTTCCGGCGCAAGTGTCCGACCTGAACGCGGACGATATTGTCCTGGCTGGTATCGTAATTCTCCTGACGATCGAAGACGCTGGTGCCGATCTCCCGTTCGTGAATTCCGGCGCCCGAGCCGTCCAGCGAACATTCCGTCAGATACTCCAGGAGCCTCGTCAGTCGCGGCGAGCGGTTGAGATGGGGGCTGGCGGAGACCCGCTTGATCAGCGCCCGCTTCTCGTCCGGCGAGATCTCCTCGTTGTCGGTGCCGAATTCGAAATCCATAGCCTCCCCAAGCGATATCAGATTTGAGATTTGAGATTTGAGATTCGAGGACTTTAGTCATCGAGACACGCCATCTTAAATCTCAAATCTCAAATTTCAAATCTCAAATCCCCTTCCCACGGTTGCTGATCAGGACAATGTCGTTCAGATCCTGGCCGCGTTCATAGGCCAGGCGCCGGCCGTCGATCGACCACGCGAAGCGGAAGATCTGATCGGTGGTGAAATCGGTCAACGGTCTGGCCGGGCCGCCGTCAATCGGCTGGTTCCAGAGATTGGAGACGCCCTGCCGGGTCACGATGTAGGTCAGGGCGCGGCTGTCCGGCGACCACTGCATGACGGTCCACTCGGTGGGCGCCAGCTCCTCGATCACTCTCGGTTCGCCGCCGGCAAACGGCAGGACGACGACCCGGGTGCGGTTGGCCGCGCCATCCGGGTAATAGCCCGCGATCCACCGGCCGTCGGGCGAAACGATCGGACGGCCGACCACCTTCGGGCAGAGCTGAATCGGCGGGCCGCCGTCGATCGAGACCTTCCACAGCGAATCGTGGCCGTCATTCGAGGCCACATAGACCACCCATTGCGAGTCGGGCGAGAGGCTCGGAGAGATCGCGCCCCCGCCTGGCGTCAGTTGTTTCAGATTGCCGCCGTCGAGATCTACGCGCCAGAGATTGCTGCGGCCGCCGCGATTCGAGACGAAGACGAGGTAACGGCCGTCGGCGGTGGCGACGGGCAGCACATCCATCGCGGAGTCTCGCGTCACTTGCCTCGGTTGCCGGCCGTCCTCGGCCGCGATCCAGAGATCCAGGTTGCCGCTGGCCTGCGAGGCATAGGCCAGCCGACCGTCCGGCGTCCAGGCCAGCCCGAGCCATTCGCTGAAATTGTCCCCGAACCCCGATTGAAACGACCGCGCCCGGTCGAGATCGAGCCCCCGGCCGTTCACGGGCGCCACCCAGAAACGCGAGACTCGAGCGATTCGACGCGTGATCAGTTCCCCTGAATCGGCCGACAGGCTGACGCCGTCGTAACCGGTCAGGTCGCTGGTCAGTTGGCGGACCTCGCCGTCGGGATAGGTTTGCAGCCAGAGCGGATTCCCGTAAACGGACGAGGACTCCTCCCAGGCCGAGAAGATGACCGCGCTGTTATCATCGAGCCACGCCACCTGGCCGATGGAGGTCCAGGTCCGATCGCCGATCGGCCGGGCCGACCCGTCGGCCACGCTCACCGCCAGCACTCTCGCCGCCGAATCCAGGCCCGAAGCCGAGGCCACGGCGCAGGCGATCAGGTTGCCGTCCGCAGACCACGAGGCTCCCGACATCGAGAGCGCCTCCGGATATCGCCGCGTCAGCAGCCGGCGTTCCACCGAACCGTCGAGCCGGACCGTAATCAACGCCGTCTCTCCCGAGGCCGGAGCGTTCCGCACAAAGGCCAGGGACTGGCCGTCGGGCGAGAGGGCGACCGGGCTATCGACCCCCGACATCAACTGTTTCGGCGCGCCTCCCAGCATCGGAATCTGATAGACCCGGCCGGTCGGTTCAGTCTTCCGGCGCGCCACATAATAGAGGAATCGGTCGTCGGGCGCGAACGTCACGCCGATGAAGTCGGCATCGGCCGCCGCGACCATCTGCGCGGCGCTCGTCGTCACCTGGCGGATCCACAAGCTCTGTCCGGCATCATCCTGAGTCACGTAGGCGAGGTACCGGCCATCGCGCGAGACCGCCGCATGCGGAGCCCGTCCGGAGACCCCCAACTTGGCCGGAACGATCTCTCCGAAGGCCGTCCGGGCCCGGGTCGGCCTCACGCGCATGGCGACGAAGAGCAGCGCCGTCACCAGGAACAGGCCGATCGCGAACCGGATCACCCATTTCATGACCCCGACCGCCTTCGGTCTCACCGGTTCGGGGGCGACCGCGGCCGGCTCGAGATCAGCGACTTCTAATCGCGTAGGGCCGTGGCCGTTGCTCGACTGGCCTTCGCGCCGGATCACCTGAACCTGGAAGATGAACCGGTAGCCTCGCCGGGGAATCGTCTCGATATATGCCCCCTCGCCGAGCGCCCGCCGGATCTGAGAGATGTTCTGCGTCAGGTTGCTCTCTTCCACGAAGGTGTCGGGCCAGATCGCCTGCATTAATTCGTCCTTGCCGAGGATCCGCCCGCTGTTCTCGACCAGCACCAGCAGGGTGTCGAAGACCTTGGGCGAGAGCGGGACCACGCGCTCGCCGCGCATTAATAGCCGTTCGCTGACATCCAGGTGAAATGGGCCGAATTCGTATAACTGGCTGATTTGTGTGCGCATAGCCGTCAGAGAGAGCCCCTTTGGAAGTTGCTGGGAACTCGTTCGGAACTCGCTCAGCCTTTTTTGAGAGTCCCTTCAGGACAGATCACTTGGTGTTCCGCTAAAAATCCGGGTGTAGCTGCAGGATGGCCGGCCGGTGAAAACGTGGTTGCGCGTTTCGCCGCCAGTCTTCCTCCAGCCTATTCTAGTCCCGGCCATCCGGGTTCACAACACGGAGGGTAAGATGCCAAGACTATTTGCTCGATGCTGCCTCTCGGCGCTGTGCGCGGCGGCCGTCTCGGTGACCGCCTTCTCGCAAAGCGGCGCCGTCCAGGGCACCATCCTGGACCCGCAAGGCAATGCCGTGCTCAAGGCCAGGGTCCTGGCCATCGACGAGACCAAGGGCCTGGTCGTGCGCGAAACCTCGACCGAGAAGGACGGTTCGTTCCAGATCTTGCCGCTCGCACGCGGCTCTTACACGCTCAAGGTCGAAGCCCAGGGCTTCAAATCGTTCGAGCGCAAGGGATTGGTGCTCGACGCCTACCAGATCCTGAGCCTCGGCGCCTTCACGCTGGAGGTCGGCGATCTGACCGGGACCGTGACCGTGACGAGCGGACCGCAGCCGGTCGAGACCGGAACCGCGCAGAAATCGTTCGTCATCACCTCCGAGCAGGTCACCGGCGTCTCCACCAACGGCCGCGATTTCCGTTCCCTGCTCGGAACGCTCCCCGGAGTCACCGCCGTCACCCAGACCGACTTCAACCTGGGTTTCAACACCACCATGGGTTTCAGCGTCAACGGTCTGCGCGACACCATGAACAACGTCTACCTCGACGGCGCGATCAACACCGACGTCGGAGCCAACGACGGCCAGTTCACGCAGATGAGCCTGGACGCCATCGGCGAGTTCAAGGTCCAGACCAGCAACTTCAACGCCGAGCACGGACGAAATCCCGGCGTCCTGATCTCCGCCACCACCCGGAGCGGCGGAAAGGAATTTCACGGAGTCCTTTATGAATTTCTACGGAACGACGCCCTCGATGCGCGCAACTCGCTGCAGGCTGAGAAACAGAAGCTGCGGCTCAACCAGTTCGGCGGGAACCTCGGCGGCCCGGTTCCGCTCGGAAAATTCTCCTCGCTGAAAGATCCCAAGCTGTTCTTCTTTTATAACATGGAGTTCACGCGCGGGACCCGGCCGAACGGCCCGGCCTTCTTCGACGTTCCGCATCCGGATCTCCTGAACGGGGACTTTCGACGAATGCTCCGGCCCGGAGTGATCGACGGTTGCACCTATCCGGACGGAACCCCGTGCCAACAGGGAACGGTCTTCCTCCCGGGCCAGGTCTTTCGCGACCGGGACGGCAACATCACCGGCGGAGAACCCTTCCCGAACAACCAGGTGCCGCGCAACGCCTGGGATCCGAATGCCGCGGCCTTCATCAAGGTTCTCAACAAGATCGATCGCACCGGCGCGGCGGAGGTGCCCGGCCGGCCCGAACTGGTGCGAGTCTTCGCCCAGGACTCCTACCGGTTGCAGAAGCGCCAGGAGGTTCTGCGGATCGACTACAATCTCAGCACCAGGGCCAACTTCTTCTTCCGCTGGGTCGACGATTCGCAGCAGGAGCATCAGGGCCTGGGCCTCTTCTCGGACAACTCCTTTCCCAACTTCCCGCAGTTCCGTCAGAAACCGGGGTCGAGCTGGTCCTGGAACCTCGTCAACGTGATCTCTCCGGCAATCACCAACGAGGTGATCTTCAGTTACAACCACCTGACCCAGCTCGTCGATGTCAGGCCGGGCGTCGCCCCGGCCTCCTACGACCGCTGGCAGTTCGGCTTCACCTTCGAGGAGCTCTTTCCCAAGGCCAACCTCTTGAGTAAATACCCGCGCTTCGATTGCGGGATCGGCAACTGCCGGGTCAACGCCTTCGCCAACGGCTGGGAGAGCGAGGCGAAACAGTTCGCCCTGACCGACCACCTGACGATCACGCGCGGCAGCCACACCTTCAAGACCGGCGGGCTCTTCAACACCAACCGCAACGGCCAGCAGCCGGCCTGGACCGATGCCATCGATCTGAACTTCAATCCGAGCGGCGCCAACCCGGGCGACACCAATAACCCGCTGGCCAACCTGCTGCTGGGAAACTACACCTCGGCGACCCAAAGCAACGGCAAGTTCTTCGGCACTTTCAAGTTCTACGGAGTCGAACTCTACGGGCAGGACAGTTGGAAAGCGGGGCGGCGCCTCACGCTCGAATACGGTTTGAGGTGGGCCTACCTGGGCCCGACCTTCACCTACGGCCCCCTCAAACAGAACTACTTTCTGGCCGACCGCTACGATCCGTCGCGGGCCGTGCGGATCGAGAACGGCCAGATCGTGCCCGGCTCCGGAGACACGCTCAACGGACTGGTCCTCGAAGGAAACGGCATTCCGAAGGGCGGCGTCAGGCATCGCTTCAACCAGTTCTCGCCCCGGCTCGGGCTGGCCTGGGACGTCTTCGGCAACGGCAGCACGGCCGTGCGCGGCGGATTCGGCATCTTCTACGAACGTTTCCGTCAGAACAACGGCAACTTCGAGGGGCTGGGCAATCCGCCGCTGCTCTACACTCCGACCCTGACGGGCGGCACCCTCAGGGAGCTGTCGCCGAACCTGGCCGGCGATCCAAACCAGCGCAGTTTCCCCGTCGGCCTCGTCGCGCTCGATCCGAACGGCCAGATCCCGACCATCTACTCGTGGAGCCTCGGGATTCAACGCCAATTGCCGTGGCAGATCGGACTGGATGCCTCGTACATCGGCAATGTCTCGCGCCATCTTATGTATCAGCGCGATCTCAACACGCTCCCCCTGGGCGCGGCGCTCAATCCGACCGACCCCAACGCGCTGCGCCCCTATCTCGGATATGCGGGCATCAACTTCATCGAGTTCGGCGCGAGCGGCAACTACCACGGGCTGCAGACCCGCGTCAGCCGCCGGTTCAGCGACAACTTCACCTTCAACCTCAACTACACCTACAGCAAGGCGATCAGCGAGGCGGACGGCGATACCGGGCCCGCCGGGACCATCGGTTACGCCCTCGACCGCCGGCGCGAGCGCGCGGTCGCGGGCTTCGACCGAACCCACGTCCTGACGCTCGACTACATCTACCACCTGCCGAAGTTCAGCGTGAAGCTGGGCAATCGTGGGGCGGCCCGAGCGGCTCTCGACGGCTGGACCATCTCCGGCGTCACGCGCGTCTGGAGCGGATTGCCCTTCTCCGTCACCTCGAACGGCAATCCGGGAACGCTCGGCGGCGGCGTGCGGGCCGACTACATCGGCGGCCCGGTCTATCTCAAGGACCGCGGCACCCGGCAGTGGATCAATCCGCAGGCCTTCGCCCGCCCGCTCAACGGCCGGCTCGGCAACACGGGCCGCAACTTCCTGCGCGGCCCCGGATTCACGAACTTCGACCTTTCGATCTTCAAGACCTTTAAATTCACGGAGCGCCTCAGCCTGCAATACCGCGCCGAATTCTTCAACATCTTCAACCACACTCAGTGGTTCGGTTTCGGTGATGGTCCGTTCGGCCCCAGTCCCTTCGCGACGGGAATCAGCCTGCCTAACCCTGGTCAGATCGTCACGCCCGCGACCCAGGGAACGAGCGGAACCATCACCAGCGCGCGCGATCCACGCAACATTCAGATGGCCCTTAAGTTCAGCTTCTGATGTCAAACGGAGAGATTGAAACCGCGAAATGCGCGAAACACACGAAACACCGCCTATTCAGCGTGTTTCGCGTGTTTCGCGGTCGAGAAAAAATATGAAAGAGTTGACCACCTTCGGACGATCCGGCTTCGCCCTGGCCATCATGGTCTTTGGAGTGCAGCACTTCAGCTATCGAGACTTCGTCACCAGAGTGGTGCCCTGGATGCCCGGCTGGCTGCCCGGACACTCCGTCCTGGCCGTCCTCTGCGGCGCCTTGCTGATCGCCCTCGGCGCCCTGATCCTGAGCGGGAGAGCGGCCCGGCCGGCGGCCCTGCTGCTGGGCCTGGGACTCCTGGCTTCATTCGCCCTGCTGCATCTGCCCTGGGCGATCGTGAATCCCGATCAGGGCGGACTGTGGACCAATGCCGGAAAGGCCCTGGCCCTGGCCGGCGGCGCGCTGCTCACCGCCGGCAGTCTCCCCCGAACGCCGCCCGCCACGGCCGGCCGCCTCGAGAACCTGCTCCGGCCGCTTGAAGATCTCATCCCCCGGGCCCGCCATCTCCTCAGTCTCTTTCTGATCCTCTGCGGAGTCCAGCATTTCATCTATGTCGATTTCGTAATGTCACTGGTGCCGGGCTGGATCCCGGGCCCTCGCTTCTGGACCTGCTTCACCGGGGTGGCCCTGATCGCGGGCGGGTTGGGGATCAGCTTCAGACCGACCACCCGACTGGCGGCGGCGCTCTCCAGTCTCATGATCTTCCTCTGGGTCATGCTCTTGCACATTCCCAGAGCCCTGGCCGACCTGCACAACTCCAACGAGACGACCGCCGTCTTCGAGGCCCTGGCCCTCTCCGGCACGGCCCTGCTGATCGCCGTCAGGGCGACCCAGCCCCAACGTGTGACCAAAGCGTACGGAAGTAGCTAATCCACTAAAAAAGTGGCATGAAAAACTGAGATTTTCTGTGAAACTACTAAATTAATTTCTTGCATTAGAGTACTTCATGCCGGATATTTTGGGCCTACCTAATTAGTAGGATGTTCTTATAATTTTACTTCTAAGCTGCCCTGGAAAGTACTCTCCCCATAATGGCCCAAACATATCTGTTGATAAATACTCTCTATACGCGTAGAGCGTGTGTGGTCTATCGCGCCACGCAATCCGCTTTTGGAATCAGAACCGGTGACTGGTTTATCGCTATTAAAAAACAGCCAAGGAAGGGTGACCTGGTTCTGGTCTCGACCGGCATCGATGAACTGCTCGCCCGCTATCAAGGCACGTTTCTCCAACTGTCCAACGGATCGCGGCTCAACGAATGGAGTCTGATCGGAGTGGTGCGGCCGCTGCCGGATCACTATCTCGGCTATTCATTCTCGATGCGCGAATATCTGTCCCACGTCAACTGAATCGACGCTCCCCAGATCAACCTACCAGTTGGTCCGGCAGATCGTCTGCCGGACCAACTGGAGGCTCCACCTGGAAGTGAAGCGGCCGTCGCGGCTGTCGGGTCGCGGTGTCGGATCCGCAGTGACTTTCAACCATCACGACCTTCTACTCTCAATCCGACCCTCGTACCAATCAGAAAGGATTTCTCACTTCGATGAAAGTACTATTCTCTGTTGCCTGTCTCTTAGCTCTCTCCCTCACCGCGTTCGCCCAGGACACTCCCCGGATCGAAGTCTTCGGCGGGTACTCGTACCTCCGGACCGACGGCGAGAACACCGATCTCACCCAGTTCGGAGGCACCGGAACCGCCACCCAGAAGGGTGCGAATCTCAATGGGTTCAATGCCGCCTTTGCCTTCAACCCCACTTCCCGAATCGGGATCGTGGCGGATGCCGGGGGAGCCTACGGGACCATCAAGTACGCCTTCACCTCCGGAGGCACGACGGTGACGATCCCCGCGAGCACCAGTTTCTATACGTTCCTGTTCGGTCCGCAGGCCAATTTTCGCGGAGACCGGAACACGTTCTTCGTCCGCCCGTTGGCCGGTTTCATCCATGGCCGTCAGCGAGTGCCGGGTCAAGTGGGCACCGCGACCGATACGGCTTTTGCCGCGGCCTTCGGCGGCGGCTTCGACCGCAAAGTGTCGGATAGCATCTCGATTCGCATCTTCCAGGCCGATTATCTCCTGACCACCTTCGACGAGGGGGCCCGGGGCAACGGCGTTCAATCGAATCTGCGCTTCTCGACCGGTTTTGTCTTCGGCAAATAGGCAATCACCCGCTTCTCCGTTCACCGGAGAATGAAGAGACGCGAAACGGATGCCGCTTGCCAAAAACCTCCCGGTGGCGGCCGCTGTTTCGCGTTCTTTTAATGGAATTTCCTTGAAGTGCCCGACCCGGCGATCGAGCTCCGATTCGCCGATGAAGTGAATGATGGGGAGTAAATGAGATGGTCGAGTCTAGGCTGATCGAATCCGGGTGTCAGTCCGGATCTGGCGGCGGGATCTGGGGCCGATGCTATCACTCTGGAAGCTGGAAGGCGAATTCAGTTGCCGGCTGATACAGGCAGTCTTCTTCCGCTTTGAAGAGAGAGAGTGAGAACTACCAGCCTATCAGCTTCAACCGGCCGCAGCCACCGAGTGGACCGCGACTTGTGGGTCTTTCGGGGTTACTGGATTGCTGGAACTACTGTTAACCCTTATTCATATGCGGAGCACAGTTCCCACCACCAAATTCCTTATCGGCATCGGACGAAAGTCCTTAAGCCCCTGGCGAAAAAAAAAGTGAGCGGGTGTGATTTTTCGATTCACGCTCGGGCCCGGATCGGCCGATCAAAGCGCCAGGCCCAATTGTCTTATTTCAGTCGAATCTCAAAAATACGCGGCCACAGTTTCCCGCTAACGAAGATCCTTTTCCCCTGCGCGTCATAGGCGATACCGTTGAGTACCGCCTCCGGATCGGATTTTTCCGCTGCGGGCAAAATACCGGCAAGATTAAGATAGGATTTCACCTGGCCCGAGGCCGGATCAATCCGGACGATCAGATCGGTGTGCCAAACATTCGCCCAGATCTCCCCGTTGATATATTCGAGTTCGTTTAAGTCGCGCAGCGCCGTTCCGTTGAATTTCACTGAGACTTTTCGGGTCGGCTTGAAACTATGGGGATTGATGAACGTCAAGACATCCGTGCCATCGCTCAGAACCAATGATTTGCCGTCGTAGGTCACCCCCCAGCCTTCGGTATCGTAGCGAAAGTCACCCAGCAGCTCAAAGCTGTCCCGGTCATAGACAAAACCGAGGTGCGATTGCCAGGTCAATTGGATCAGCCGGTTATCCACCATCGCCAACCCCTCGCCGAAATATTGCGAATCGAGATTGACCTTCTGCAACACCTGACCCGAGGGATATTCCACCCGCCGTAACGATGATCGACCCAACTGGCCGGTGCTTTCAAAAAAACCATTGTGCCAGACCAGCCCCTGCAAAAACGCTTCCGGATCGTGCGGAAAATTGTTCACCACCTCATATCCGACCTCCCGTGCGATGATCGGCCCATTGCTCGCAACCGTCTGTTCGTCCCCACCAGGCGATCGGAACCACCTGGCGACAATCGCCACCAGAATCAGAGCGGCAGCGATTAGACCGACCACTATCCGCGACTTCAATCTCCGCGGCGGCGTCTCCCGTTTAATCGGCTTCTTCTTGGACTTATTGCTCATGGAACGCATCTCCCTTGACCGATATTTCGTCACGCAATCAGTTATTTTCAAAGTATAGCTCAGGAAGGTAGCTCCGCCACCATCTAGCCGGATGGCGGCACAGACCAACTCACTTTCCAGAGGAGTTGTGACACGGTAAGCAAACGAGAGGCACGGCCATAACCATCTTCACGGGTCGCCGAGTGGCCGACGGTAGTGCCGGAGGCTGCGGGTTGAGAGCCCACAATGTGGGCTCTCAACCCACGGAATTAAGCCTTCGCCACCATGCCGTGGGGATCGAGCACGAACTTCTTGGCGACGCCCTGATCGAAGTCGCGGTAACCCTGGGGAGCCTCGTCCAGTCTGATGACCGTGGCGTTGACCGCCTTGGCGATCTGGACCTTGTCGTGCAGGATCGCCATCATCAACTGGCGGTGATAACGCATGACCGGGCATTGTCCGGTCACGAACGAGTGGGATTTCGCCCAGCCCAGGCCGATCCGGATGCCCAGTTGGCCGATCTTGGCGTGTTCGTCGATTCCGCCTGGATCCCCCGTCACATAGAGGCCCGGAATGCCGATCGAAGCGCCGGCCCGGGCGACCGTCATGACATCGTTCAGCACCGTGGCGGGCGCCTCCCCGGCCCCCGCGCCATGCCCGCGCGCCTCGAACCCGACGCAATCGACCGCCGCATCGACCACCGGTTCGCCCGCGATCTGCTCGATCTGCTCGGCCAGGCTCGCTCCGGACTTGAGATCGACCGTCTCACAACCGAAGCTTCGCGCCTGCGCCAGCCGCTCGGGAATCAGATCGCCGACGATGACCAGGGCCGCTCCGAGCAGTTGCGCGGAGGCGGCACAGGCCAACCCCACCGGTCCGGCGCCCGCCACGTAGACGGTGGAGCCGGGGCCCACGCCGGCCGTGTAAGCCCCATGAAACCCGGTCGGAAAGATGTCCGAGAGCATGGTCAGGTCGAGAATCTTCTCGAGGGCCTGATCCGGATCGGGAAACTTCAGGAGATTGAAGTCGGCGTAAGGGATCATCACATACTCGGCCTGTCCGCCCTTCCATCCGCCCATGTCGACGTAGCCGTAAGCCGCTCCCGGACGGGCGGGATTGACGTTGAGACAGACCCCGGTCTTCCCTTCCTTGCACATGCGACACCGGCCGCACGCGATATTGAACGGCACCGAGCAGATATCTCCCTTCTTGATGAACTCCACGTCGCGGCCGAGTTCGATCACTTCGCCGGTGATCTCATGCCCGAGGGTCTGGCCCACGGGAGCCGTGGTGCGTCCGCGCACCATGTGCTGATCGCTGCCGCAGATATTGGTCGAGACGATCTTGAGAATCACTCCGTGTTCGCACTTGCGGTTCTGTTCCGGCAAGGCCAACTCGGGATAGCCGATGTCCTGGACATTGACCTGGCCCGGGCCCTGATAGGTGACGCATCTATTTCCTGCCATGGTGTTGCTCCTTTCCGAAAAGGTGTTGAGGACTCTTGAATCAGGTAACCGGCGAACCGCGGAACACGCGAAACACGCTGAATCGGGCGATCTTCGCGTGTTTCGCGTGTTTCGCGGTTTCGACTCTTAACGTCTAAAACCGATTAAAAAGCCGCCGCGCCGGCCTCGGCGACCGCGTGATCCTGTTCGCCGGAGCCGCCGCTCACTCCGATCGCGCCGACCACCGCGCCGTTCTTCTTCAAGGGAATGCCGCCGGCGAAGATCATGACCTTGCCGTCATTGGAGGCATGAATCCCGAAGAACTGGGATCCCGACTGA
>DATEFT010000561.1:0-12367 GCA_035280505.1 Blastocatellia bacterium
CAATCAAAAACCGGCCCGGATCGCCAAGCTCGTCAAGGATTTCGTCAAACAGATCAATCCCGATGTGAAGGTCGAAGCCCTCTCGCCGCTCGAACCGTTCATCGGCGACTTCTCGGGGTTCTACGCCGATGCGGCTCGCACCGCCTTAAAATTCGCCTTCGGCAAAGAACCGGCCTTCACGCGCGAGGGCGGCTCGATCGGAGCCGTCGTCACCATGCAGAAGTACCTCAAGGCGCCGATCACCTTCCTCGGATTGAGCCTCCCCGAACACGGCTACCACGCGAAGAATGAAAATTACGATTGGGGCCAGACCGCGGGCGGAATCAAGATGTTCGTTAAGTATTTCGAGGAGATCTCTAAAAGAGAGGTCTAGAGGGATCGCGGAACGACGCCCGCTTCGCGGCGGCCGCCTGGCGGGCGAGTCCGGTAGATCCAGGCTTCCGCGGCCATGAGGTGCAGCACAAAACCGATCCAAAACGCCGTGCCGAAGAATTCGTAAGGAGTCAGCCCGGAAAAGCGGCTGGTGGCGAAGAAGACCCCGATGATCGGTCGAATAGTGGCGATGGCCAGACCGATCGAGAAAGCACGAATCATCCACTCGCGATGCGACGCGATTTCGCGCCGCCGGATCTGGTGAAACGCTTTGCCCAGCGCAAACAAAAAGAAGAGAGCGAAGAGCGTGGCCGCCGCCGCTTGATTGAGACCACCGATGGACGGCATGGCAAAATTCATCACCAATGCCGATAAGCCGATCACCAGGCCGCAGAGCAGGAAGACGCGCCCACTCCGCCGATGCCATTCGAGACGGCGTTTCCGTAAGGTCTGGCTAAACTGCAAGGGCCCCAGCACCATGAAGAGCAGACCGGGCAGGATGTGGATGAGCGTTAAGACCGGATAGCGGGCGAACACATCGTCCAGCGCCGCCGCCGGATTGGATGCCGCCGCGGGCGGCTGGTAACCGTTGACGAGAACAGGTACGAGATGCGCGGTGCGCCGCACCGCAACCGCCATGCCGATCAGCGCCAGAGAGACGACCAGACTCCACAAGAGACGCTGAAATAAAGCGCGTCGAACCTTCACGGGTGGATCCTCCAATACTCAATAAACGCGGCGGCCCCCCTGTGATTAACAAGTCAACGACGGATTTTCTATTTTTTTCGGGATTTTCGAGACTGAAGTCGAACGGCCTTTATCTTCCGACTTTTCTGGACTTGCCAAGACTTCCCCAGACCTTTCCAAACTCCCTTCACCTGAGCATGTCCTGCAACACCTGCCAGTGTTCGTCTTTGATCGGCATGACTGAGACGAGCGGAAGACTGACCAGATCGAAGTCTTTCAAGACGTCATCATTCTTGATCTCGCTCAGGGTCACGCGGTGAGCGAACCGGCGTTTCGGTTTGATGTTGACCACGACGATCTTTTCGTCCTGCTCTCCGGGGTCCGGATAGGGTTCGCTGACCGCTTCGGCCAGACCGATAATCGCTCCCTCATTCCCCGAATGGTAGATCAGAATGTGATCTCCCAATCGCACTTCCCGGAGGTTTCTGAGCGCCAGGTTATGGTTGACACCACCCCACACTGCTTGCTGATCTCGTTCCAGATCATCATAGGAATATCTGCTAGGTTCAGTCTTAAACAACCATCGTCGAGACATAATATTAAACCATGTTGGTTGGTATGGTAATTCCTGTAAATAGTTGGTGTCTGCTGGGGAGAACGGAAGAACTAACCGGATTGTCCCCTGATCAACTTGAGGCAGCTTTAGCCAAGTCAACAGCCGCCGCTTGTGCCGCGCGCTGCAGATCATGGGGGGAGAGGATCATTTGTAAACCGCGTTGTCCGGCGCTGATGCTGATCTGTTGATGGTCAAATGCACTTTGGTCCAGGAAAAGAGGATACCTTCTCTTTGATCCAAGGGGTGAGACCCCGCCACGAATATAACCAGTGAGTGATTGTATCTCTTTCACCGCCACCAGCTCAACCTTTTTATTGCCGGTCACCGCCGCCAATTTCTTCAAATCCAGCTCGGCATCTCCCGGCACACAGGCCATTATAACACCCGTCCGGTCTCCCCGCGCCACCAGAGTCTTGAAAGTCGCTTCCGGAGGCATATTTACTTTTCGTGCCACAGTCACCGCATCCAATTCGTCCTCTCTTACTTCATAGGCACGTAATTCGTATACGATATTCAATTGATCGAGAATGCGGGCGGCGTTGGTCTTGACGGACATGGCGGTTCACGATTCGCTGGTCACACTGAGGGCCGCCTCCCAACTCTCGTAGAGCGTTTTGAGGCGAAGATCCAGAAGCTGATACTTTTCACTCAGTTCGAATAATCGATCCTTGTCGCGGGCCACCTCTTCGGTCGAAAGGAGGCGGGTCAGTTCCTGCTGCTCGGCTTCCAGGGATTGGATCTCGAGTTCGAGCTCTTCGGCGGCCGGCTGCTTCTTCTTGGACTGTTTGGCCGCGGAGTTTCGTTTGGCGGTCTCGGCCTTGCGAGCGTCTCGCTCGACCTTCTGCACCTCCGACTCCCGGGCCTGCCGTTCAGCCTGGGCGCGGTGATGCGCCTCATAGAACTCCGTATAGCTCCCGTTGAAAGATTCGACTCCCTGTTCGCCGAAGAAGAGGATCCGGGTGGCGACCCGATCCAGAAAATATCGATCGTGCGAGACGGTGACGATGGTTCCGTCGTAGTTGTTGAGAGCCTCTTCCAGCGCTTCGCACGAAGCGATGTCGAGATGGTTGGTGGGCTCGTCCAGCAACAGCACGTTGGCTCGCGAGTAGATCAGCTTGGCCAGCGCCAACCGCCCCTTCTCGCCGCCCGAAAGGGCCGAGACCGATTTGAAGACGTCGTCTCCGCTGAAGAGAAATCCGCCGAGAAACCCGCGCAACTCGCCATCCGTGATCGAGGCCGCCGCGATCGACCGCAGTTCGTCGATCACCGTATTTCGATCGTCGATGGTCAGGAGCCGCTGATCGTAGTAGCCGAGGCTGACCCCGGTGCCCCAGCGGATCTCGCCGTCGAGCGGCAACTGCTCGCCCAGAATCGTTCGCAGCAACGTCGTCTTGCCGGTGCCGTTGCCCCCGATGATCCCCAACCGCTCGCCGCGCCGAAGGGTCAGCGAGAGATCCCGCGCCAGGGTCCGGGTCGGGAACCCGACCGCGATCCGCTCCAGAATCAACGCCTGATCTCCGACCCGCGTGGTCGGTTTGAGTTTAAAGTTCGCGGTCTCCAGATTATTGACGTGCTCCAGCCGCTCCATCCGTTCCAGTTGATTGCGCCGCGACTTGGCCTGTTTGGTCTTTTGGCCGGCCAGGTTGCGGCGGATGAAGTCCTCGGTCTTGGCGATCATCTCCTGCTGCTGTTCATAGGCCCGCAGTTGCTGCTCGCGCCGCTCCTCCTTCTCCACCAGATAGGCGCTGTAGTTCCCCTTGTAACTGTCGACCTTCCCCTGCTCCAGGTCCAGAATCCGGCCCACCGTATGGTCGAGAAAGAACCGGTCATGCGAGATGATCAGATAGGCCGACCGATAGGCCGAGAGAAACTCTTCGAGCCACTCGACCGCCTGAACATCCAGGTGATTGGTCGGCTCGTCGAGCAACAGAATGTCGGGTTCCAACAACAACAGCCGCGCCAGCCCGAGCCGGTTCTTCTCGCCCCCGGACAGGCTTTCGGCCCTCTTGCCGAAGTCCTCTTTTTTAAATCCCAGGCCCAACAACACCGCCTCGGCGCGCGCGTGATAACTGAACCCTCCCCCATTCTCATAGGCCTGCTGCGCCTCGCTGTACTCGTGCATGACCCGATCCAGCTCGGCCCCGGAGACCTCGATCATGGCATGCTCCAGCTCCCGCATCTTCGCCTCGCCGGAACGCAAGGCCGCGAAGACGTCGAGCGCCACATCGAGCAGGGTCTCCGAACCGCTGAAATCGACATGCTGGGACAACACTCCCAGCCGCAGCCCCTTCAACCGCTCCACCTCTCCGGTGTCCGGCATCTCTGCGGCCGTTATCAGACGCAGGATCGTCGTTTTACCGGCGCCGTTGCGGCCGACCAGGCCGACATGTTCGCCGGGGTTGATCTGAAAACTGACGCCGCGCAGCACGGCCTGCGCCCCATAGGATTTGGTAGTTTCGCTCAGACGGAACAACATTTCTCAGGATCTTGGCTTAATTCAACTAACGGCTTGATCAACAAAAATTGGTTTACAAACCGCGAAACACGCGAAATACGCGAAAGCCTGATGATTCAGGGTATTTCGCGTATTTCGCGGTTTCGAATCTAAAATTCAAAAGAACTCAATTCCAGAGGGCTAATACGCGAAGCACGATAAACGGGTGGCGTCTCGCGCGCTTCGCGTATTTGGCGGTCTTGAAATATGGGTTCCCGGGATGACGTCGGGCTACTTCTTCTCCGGGCTCGCCACCGTCTCCGGAGCGGCTTTGGCCGCCGGAGCCGCGGGCGGGGCCGCCGGGGCCGACGGTTGCGCGGCCTCGGCCGGAGCGGACGGCACCGGACGTAGAACGCCGAAGCTGTTGGGATTCTCGAGCATTCTCCGAGCCAGGAAGTTCTCGATCTTCGCCTCGTCGCGGGCGCGAGCCTGGACCGCGGCATCGAGCACCTGTTTCCGCTGGGCGCGAATCGCCTCGGTGATCTCGCCGCGGACCTCGTCCATGGTTCGATCCCGCGTCTCGGTCTGTTTGCCCGTCACTTTAAAGATGTGCCAGCGGCCGGCCGCATCCTTAATCGGTTCGGTCGTATCGCCGGGCTCCATCGAGTAGAGCCGGTCGCCGAGCACGGCGGGCAGCCCCATCATCTTGGGCAGATCGACGAATTGAGATTTGGGCAGGAAACCCAGGTCGCCGGATCGCTGGGCGCTCTGGTGTTCAGAGAGCTGGCGGGCGATGGTCGCAAAATCCGAGCCGTTGTTGAGCCGGGTCTTGATCTCCTTGATCCGCTGTTCGGCGGCCGGACCGCCCTGCACATCGAACTTCATGCTGTTGTTGGCCGGATCGATGATGATATCGGAGAGCGCCACTCCGGGCTGAATCGAAAACTGTTTCGGGTTGAGCTTGTAGACGTCGGCCACCTCGCGCTCCTGAACTTTGAGTTGCGTGGCGGCGTTCTCGTGGAGTTTCTGAATCGCCAACTGCTTCTTGACCGATTCGCGGAACTGCTCCTCGGTCTGATTCTGTTGCTTCAATTCATTGGCGAACGCCTCCTCGGTCAGTCCATTCTCAACCTTGTAGTTCTGAATGAACTTCTTGATATCTTCCTCGGACGGGACGATCTTCTCTTTCTGCGCCTGCTGGTAGAGCGCCTCCTGGGTAATGAGGCTGTCGAGGGCTTGCAACCGGAAGGCAGCCAGTTCGAGCTGCGAGACCTGATTCTCCTGCTCCCGGGTCTGCTGGGTGATCAACCGGTCAACGTCCTTGACCAGGACCTTGGTGCCGTTAACCACGGCCGCCGCATCCTCATCTCCATTGCCGCTGGCGCTACTGCTGCCGGTCCCGCCACAAGCTGAAAGGGCGAACGGCAACGCAAACAAACTGATTGTCAACAATACCTTACGCACTGGATCTTGACTCCTTATCGTAATAATCTGCTAAAACTCCGAACGGGATCAAACCGGTCTCCTCATCGGTGAGTCTCAGGCGAGCGCGATGAGGTCGATCTCGACGCGGGCATCGCGCGGCAGCCGCGCCACCTGCACGGTCGATCGCGCCGGGCGATGCGAATGGAAGAAGGTCGCGTAGACCTCGTTCATGGCCGCGAAATCGTTGAGATCGGCCAGGTAGACCGTCGTTTTAACCACCTGCTCGAGTGACGACCCGGCAGCTTCCAGGACTGCCTGTAGATTACGGAAGACTCTCTCCGTCTGGGCCCGAATCCCGCCATCGACGAGTTGCATGGTCTCCGGATCGAGCGGAATCTGCCCGGAAAGGAAGATCATTCCATTCGCCTTGATTGCTTGAGAATAGGGGCCGATGGCCTGCGGCGCGCGGTCAGTCTGAATACTGTCAGTCATTCCTGTCCTTCTTAACACTTACCTGTGATTAAAACAGAACTCTACCTACCTGGTGAATTAACTGTTGATTGTAATCGAAAAATTGTCCGAGCTGAAGGGAGGACGGTCAGCGAATCCGGCGAAGCTCCCACCCCGGCGCTAGGAATTCTGCGAGACCGTCGCCAGGTGTTCAACCTCGATCACGCCGGCCACCCCTTTGAGGGCGCTGGCGACCCGCTCCAGATGTTTGACATCGGTGATGTCGACCGTCAGATCGATCCGTCTGAGGCCGTCGCTGTACCCGTCACCGTCGGTGCGCGCGTCACGAATGTTGGTCTTGATGTTGGCGATGGCGTTGGTCAAAGCCGCCAGTTGCCCCTGGCGATCCTCGGTGATCACCGACAGCTTCACGGCATACGGCTCTTCACCGCCCTCGCCCTCCCAGGCCACCTCGATAATCCGCTCCCGATTGACCAGGAGATTGGCGACGTTCTTGCAACGCCGGGCGTGCACCCCGACCCCCTTGCCCCGGGTGATGTAACCGATAATCGCCTCGCCGCGGATCGGATTGCAGCAGGGCGCGCGATAGACCAGCACATCGTCGGCCCCCTTGATGGCGATGCGGTCATCGCCCATCCGCAAGGCGCGTTTGACGACCTTGGTCATCTGCTGCAGCCGCGAAGTCTTGGCCTGATCGAGAGCGGGAAGTTGATCTTCCGGCACGAACCGGATCAGCACCGACCGCGCCGTCAGCTTGCCATACCCGACGGCCGCGAACATATCCTCGATCTTGGGATAGCCGTTATCGACCAGAAACCGCTCGAGTTGCGCATCCTCCAGGACCTGCCGGCTCTTCAACCGCAGCCGCACCGCCTCCTTCTCGAAGAGCTTGCGCCCGACCTCGACCGCCTCGGCCCGCTGCCGCTCGGCGATCCAATGCTTGATCTTGCTGCGCGCCCGGGAGGTGACGACGAAGTTCAGCCAATCGCGGCTGGGCCGATGACCGGGCGTGGTGATGATCTCGATCACATCGCCGTTCTGAATCTGATATTTGAGCGGCACGATCCGCCCGTTGACCTTGGCCCCCGTGCACTGATCCCCGACGTGCGAGTGAATGGCGTAGGCGAAATCGATGGGCGTCGCGTTCCGCTGCAACTGCAGGACCTTGCCCTTGGGCGTAAAAGCGTAGACGTCCTTCGGGTAGAGTTCGAGCTTGAAGGAGTCGATGAAATCGCGCGCGTCGGTCGTATCCTGCTGCCCTTCCACCAGGCGGCGCAGCCATTTCATCATCTCGTCTTCGCTGTTGTCGGTCCCCTTCCCCTCTTTGTACTTCCAGTGTGCCGCGATCCCCTCCTCGGCGATGCGGTGCATCTCTTCGGTCCGGATCTGGACCTCGAAATGATGCCCCTCCTCGCCGATCACCGAGGTATGGAGCGATTGATAACCGTTCTCGCGCGGGTTGGCGATGAAGTCCTTGATCCGGTCCTGGAAGGGCTTCCAGTACTTATGCATGACGCCGAGCGCATAGTAGCAGTCCTTCAAATCCCGGGTGATGATCCGGACGGCCGCCAGATCGTAAACTTTATCCAGCGGGATCTTCTGGCGTTTGAGCTTGAGATGAATGCTGTAGAGCCGTTTGATGCGCCCCTCGATCCGGATGAAGGGCACGCGCTCTTCGATCAGGTGATCGGCGATCTGCGTCCGGACCTCTTCAATGAAGGCTTCGGTCGAGGCGCGCCGCAGTTCGACCTCGCCCTTCAACCGTTGATAGCCCTCCGGATCCAGGTATTGGAAGGCCAGCTCTTCCAGTTCCGCGCGGATCTTGCTGATCCCCAGCCGATGAGCGATCGGCGCATAGACCTCCAGCGTCTCCTGCGCAATGCGCTGCCGCTTCTCGGGCTTCAGATACTTGAGGGTGCGCATGTTGTGAAGGCGGTCGGCGAGCTTGACGAGCACCACGCGAATGTCGTCGACCATGGCCAGCACCATCTTGCGCAGATTCTCGGCCTGCGCCTCCTCCTTCGACATCTTCTTGCCGAGATTGCTGATCTTGGTCACGCCGTCGACCAGATGCGCGATCTCATCTCCGAAGACTCCCTTCAGATCGTCGAGCGTGACCAGCGTATCTTCGACCACATCGTGCAAGAGCCCGGTGCTGACGGTCGGCACGTCCAGCTTCATCTCCGCCAGGATCTCGGCCACCGAGAGCGGGTGGATCAAATAGGGTTCGCCCGAAGCCCGCACCTGGTCCTTATGTTCTTTAGCCGAATAGATATAGGCCCGGCGAAGCAGATCCAGATCTGCGTCGGGATGATGACGTTCCACCTTTCTCTCTACGTCTTCAAAGCGGATCATGCGTGGGAATTATATCAGGTTAGTCTCAGGCACCACATTAGAAGTGCGTTACATTTACACAAGTTCGAGTGTCATCAAGCTGAATCCACTGGTTTTACTAGCATTTTTCCGGGTTGCAGCCGCCTTCAGCGAACCTGATGACACCACACTTGGAGACAGTCGCATTCCTGGTGCGTTCCCGAAGATTCTTGGAGGGTCGGCCGCAGCCATGGAAGCCGCCGGCCGTCCAGATCCGAGTCCCCGCCTCAACCCGGCGAGAGATGGATCAAAAATCGGTACGAGCCTACCACTTCCATTCACCAAAAGACAATCAGACGGTGCCGCCCTCAAGAAAAGAGAGAAAGTACCCGGTCCACAGGGTAATAAGCCCGCCCTCTCGGCAACATACTGTTCATGAGTTCCGCAAGGTAAGTGAGTCGAAAGGAGATAAGTTCATGAAGATCGCACCGCACCAACTGATTCAACGAAACCAGGATCGAAGAAGATTTTTCGAAATCCCCTACATCCCCAGCCACCATGCTCCGGCGGGGCTCCCCGGACTGCCGGGCAACCCGATCGTGATTACCAGCGACCCGCTGCATGCCAAAGCCGGGCTCGCGGAGTTGCAGAACGTCGGGGATTGTCACGTCAAAGTCTATAACAACGCCGGGGATCTCAAAATCATCGCCCCGGGTCATCGAGTTCCGGACTTTCCCGGCAATCCCTCGGCGACTCGAATCGAGATGGCACATTTCGGGATGTCGGACGAGGGAGTGGCCGCCCAACTCTGGGTCACCTTCAAATATCTGCCCGGGCTGGAGCGACCCGAGGTGAATCCCCAGAGACCGCGACCCGGAGATCAGGATCTATGACGATCGGCCTAAACTTCTATTCGAAACGGCGAAACACGCGAAACACGTGAAATCAAGGACCTTTCGCGTGTTCCGCGCGTTTCGCGGTTGGCAGACTATCTGGAGAGCCAAGTACTCAGTGGTACTCGATCATGCCCGGTGCTCTCAATCCTCTTCGTCCTTGCGGATTCGGCCCTCGGCCTGGGCCTGCTGCACGATCTTCTGAACCAGGTGAGAAGGCACCTCATCATAGTGAGAGAACTCCATATGATAGGTCCCGCGCGCGCTGGTGATCGAGTTGAGAGTTTGCGGGTAGGTCAACATCTCGGCCATCGGGACCTGGGCCTTGACCACCTGCATGGTGCCCTTGGAGTCCATGCCCTGAATGCGTCCGCGCCGCGAGTTGAGATCTCCCATGATATCGCCCGAATACTCCTGGGGCGCGATGACCTCCACGTGCATGACCGGTTCCAACAACACCGGATGCGCTTTGTCGATCATCCCCTTGAAGGCCTTGCGGCCCGCCATCTGAAACGAGTGATCGTCGGAATCGACGGAATGATAAGAGCCGTCTATCAACTCGACCTTGAAATCGACCAGCGGATACCCGGCCAGGGCTCCGCGGACCGCGGCGTCCTTGATCCCCTTCTCGACCGCCGGGCGCCACTGCTGCGGGATCGAGCCGCCGAAGATCTTATCCTTGAACTCGAAGCCGCCGCCGCGGGGTAACGGCTCGAAGACGCATTTGCAATCGCCGAACTGACCGCGGCCTCCGGTCTGTTTCTTGTGGCGCCCCTGCACCTCGACGCGATTCTTGATCGTTTCGCGGTAAGGCACCTTGGGCTGATGCAGCGTGACCTCGACGTTGTAGCGATTCTTCAACTTGGCGACGACGGTCTCGATATGCTGCTGGCTGGCCCCGCCCAGTTCGAACTCCTTGGTCTCTTCGTTGCGCGTGTAGTGCAACTGCGGATCCTCGTCCAGGATCTTGTGGATGGCGCCGGAGAGCTTATCCTCGTCGGCCCGCGACTTGGGTTCGATCGCGAAGTTGATGGCCGCCTCCGGAAACTTCACCGACTCGTAGTAGACCGGATTGGTCTTTTCACTGAGCGTATCGCCCGTCGAGGTATCTCTGAGCTTCGTGACCGCGACGATATCGCCGGCATGCGCTTCGGCGATCTTCTCCATATTCTTGCCCTGCACCACGTGCAGCGGCCCCAGGCGTTCCGCCGCGCTCTTGCCGGTGTTGTAGAGAGTCGCGTCGGACTTGAAGTGGCCGGAGAAGATCTTGATGATCGTGATCTTGCCGAAGTTCTCGACCACCGTCCGGAAGACATAACCCGCCGGAGATTCGCTGTCGGCGACCGCCCGCTCAACCGGCTCGGCGCCGGGTTCGGCGCTGCTCAGCGCGGCGACGGGCCCCAGTTCCGCCGGGTTCGGCGCGTACTCGGCAATGGCTTCGAGCAGGGTCGCGACGCCGATCAGATTGGCCGACGAGACGGCAAAGATCGGGGTCAGGGTCCGGTCATGAACGGCCTTTCTGATGCCGCCGATGAACTCCTCGTCACTGAGAGTCCCGGCCTCGAAGAACTTCTCCATCAACTTGTCGTCGGATTCCGCCACGGCCTCGATCAGCTTCTCGCGCGTCTCATCGGCCGCGCTCCGGCCCTCCGCCGAGAGCGGGACCTCTTTCGGTTTGCCGCCGGCGTCAAATTCATAGGCCTTCAGCCGGATCACGTCCACCACTCCCTTGAAATCCTTCTCCGCTCCGATCGGCAACGTCAACGGCACGCAGTTGTTGCCGAAGGTCTCGCGCAGGGCGTTCACGACCGCCCCGAAATCCGCGCGCTCCTTATCCAGTTTATTGATCACGATAAACCGCGGGCGCGGGCGCGCCAATTCGCTCGCCAGTTCCCAGGCCTTCTCCGTCTGAACGCCGATCCCGTTCACCGCATCGATCACGAAGAGCGCGGTCTCAGTCACGCGCAGGGCCGGTTTGGCGTTCAAGATAAAAGCGGCGTAGCCGGGAGTGTCGATCAGGTTGATCTTGGTTCCTCTGTATTCAACGTAAGTGGGAGTGAGATTGAGGCTGATCTTACGGGCAATCTCTTCATCGTCGTAATCGGTCGGCGCAGTTCCGTCATCCACTCGGCCCAATCGCGTGGTGGAGCCGGTCGCAAATAGCATGGCGGCGACGAGGGAGGTCTTCCCAGCGTCGCCGTGGCCTACAATGCCCAAGTTTCTGATCTCCTGTGTCGAATAAACTTTCATGGACATGTCTCCTTTCAAGTGATGAACTCAAACTTTTGCGTGTAGCGATTAGAGGTTGGAAACGTTCGTGACCACGAACGCCGGCGTGCCATACGTAGTGCCACGTCGTTCGGCATGCTAAATCAAAACCGGCCAGATTGAAACACATCATCTTGCCATCTTTTCATTCACCAACCTCCGCTCGGACCTCGATGCATATTTTTTGAAACCTCCCCTGCCAAGGGGCGTGATGGAGAGTGCGAACTTCTCAGAGAATACTTAAAACCGTGAACGGCCAGCTCCGTCTCGCCAGCTCATGAAAATGAAAGCGATTACGGAAGCCCGGTTTTGTGTATTCACTCATTGCTTATCGACCAAAACGGCCAATCAATAACCGGCCCATCAATAAAAGGCCGATCAGTAACCGGCCCACCAACCAAGGAAGGATCGTATGGTTCACCAACCTCAGATTTTCGCCTGCATCATCAGGCAATATGGCACAGGTCTCTATCGGACCTGCGTCAGTCTGGCCCAAAACCACTCCATCTGTCTGAGTACCCACTCGGACGAGAAGAGCGCCATCGAAACGATCGATCAATTCCGGCAATTCTGCGAGAGTCAGAAGCAAGACGGGATTAGAACCGACGATGATCTACGGCGCTTTATCGATTCGCTTCGCCCTCCCGATCCAATCGAGAAATTCCAACTACCGGCGCCGATAGAGGGTGAGATCGATCTCGCCCCCTAAATTGGAGGAGCCGCCCCGGACGCGCAGCAAGCGAAAAACCTCACAAGCTCTCGCCTCTGACCGCTGACCGGCGCGGCGCCAAGCCGAAAACGCCGTCGCGGCTGAATCGGCCGATTCAGCCGCGACGGCGTTTTCGGCTTGGCGCCGCGCCGGTCAGCGGTCAGAGGCGAGAGCTTGTG
>DATEFT010000562.1:0-10139 GCA_035280505.1 Blastocatellia bacterium
CTGAGTATCCTGGTTGCGCCGAGATTCAGCCAGTCTCCCGTAACTCGACCATCAATCAGCCATCCCTGGAGGACGAGCTTTCCATCCGCCAGCTCCAGCCCAACCTGAACGAGAAAGGATTCCTGATATGAGCCTACCTAACATCGATAACTTACCGAATTGTATTGAAGACGCGAGGCAAGCGGGTTTGGATCAAGATCCCGGCCCCTCCGACCCGTTGCAATTCAACCTGCTGCGTGGTCGGCTTCAGGCCGCGAAGTCGAAGATGCCGCCGTTGTATCGCCAGGCGGTCTTCGATCCGTTTGTCGAGACCCTGGACGAGATCGGCGAGAACGGATTCAACCAGATCCTGCTCAGCGACCCGGAGCGCGAGCAGACGGCCGGATTGCTCCTCGACATTTCACACGCGATTCTCCAAAGAGGAGAAGGATTTGAGCCGAAAGCGAGCGCCGCTTTTCAGGAGGTGGTGAGCGATCTCTATGACGGCTTCTTAAGCGTCGAGGATCGAAACGGCGTCGAACCGCCGGATCTCGAGGTTCTTCCTCCGCTCGTCAAATACGGGAATCCGGACTTCGGACCTTACACCTGGCCGGCGGATGCGACGGTCAACTTCCGCCTGGCGGCGGGCATTGTGAATCTGCCGCCGGCGAATGCGCGACGCGGTCTGTTCGCCTGGTCGGCTCTGGGGCATGAGACCGCCGGCCACGACATTCTTCATGCCGACAATGGATTGCTCAGAGAGGTCAGCTCCGCCGTCCGGGCCGCGCTCACGCAGGACGCCAGTACGCGGAATCTCGCCTCTTACTGGGCGACTCGAATCGACGAAACGGCATCGGATGTTCTGGGCATTCTGAACATGGGCCCGGCGCCGGCCATCGGATTGGTCGGGTATTTCCGCGGGCTGAGCGCCGCGTTCGGCGGCCGCGCGACCCTGCGGAATGACGGGCCGAGCGGCGATCCTCATCCGGCGGATCTCGTCCGCGGGTTCCTGGCCGCCGCCACCGTTCGCCAACTCAAGTTCAGTCAGGCCGCGGACTGGGCCGATCTGATCGACGCCGAAGTCGAAAAGGATCTGACGATCATTCGATTGGAGGGAAAGAAGATCGACGCCCAGGTCGCCAGGCGGTCGGCGGAGATCGTCGCGCAGGTGATCGTCAGCCATCCCATGTCGAGTCTCGAACAGCATGCCCTGGGCCAGATTCAGAACTGGCGTGACGAGGATGAGGAGATCGTCGAGCAACTGCGCGCCAGGCTGACCACGGCCAAGGGGCTGCCGGCCGCCCTGACCAGAGGGGTTTATGCCGCTCACCTCGTCGCGGCCGCCACCATGGCCGCCCTGACTGAGGGATCCAACATCCCGCTGTTGTTCCATCGGATGTTGGACCTGCTCAAGCTTATGAATGATAAGAATCCGTCGTTCGGGCCGTTGCGGGTCAAGCATCCGGGCAACATCACGCGGGATCGGACCTATCTTCCGTTCGGTCCGGCGGTCAGTGACGAGATTCGATTGGCCGCCTCGGCCTCCGGCCGGCAGAAGAAGGGTTAACACACACTTGGCGGGTGACGGACCGGGCCGCGAAAGACGTGGAAGCCGCGAAATCGATCGCCTTTCGCGTCTTTCGCGTCTTTCGCGGTTTCAACCGATCAGGGCCTGACGAAGGCGCTGATCGGCAGGCCCAGGTCACGGACGCCTTCAGCCACGAGCCGGCCGATCTCGCTGGCGCCATTCTCCTGAAAGTGGGTGCTGTCCTGGACCCCGTTGGGAAAATTGGGATAGAGGCCCGGATTGAGCCAGAGGAAGATTCCCAGGGTCGCCTCGACGCCGATCGATTCATAGAAGTTGATGCTTCTGGTATTGAGATCGAGCAGCGGGACGCCCTTCTCCTGGGCTACCTGGCTCATGGCCAGACAGTAATTGGGAAAATCGTTGATGAAGCGGCCCGCGGAGTCGAAGTGGCGCCGCCCCACCGGGGTGATCAGGACCGGGATCGCCTGATGCTGCCGCGCCCCATCGATATACATGTTGAGGTACTGCTTGAAGGTCGTGAAGGCGTCGGTGTGCCGGGCCGGGTTGCTGTCTGCGTCATTGTGGCCGAATTGAATGAACAGATAGTCGTTCGGCCGGATCTGGCTCAGGATCAGATCGAGCCGCCCATCGGTGACGAAGGTCCGCGAACTCCGTCCCGCGATCGCCCGGTTGGTGAAGACGACATCGCTCGTGAAGCGTGAGGGAATGTAGGCTCCCCAACCCTGTTGCGGGAACAGGTTCAAGCTGGCGCGGTAGGTCTGGACGGTCGAATCGCCGGCGATGTAGACGTTGGGGCGATCGCCCTGCACTCTGGCCGGCTGTCTGGTGATGGTCAGGCCGTTGACGTGACAGACCTCGCCCGTGAAATCCAGGTTGAGCTGGCCGTCGATCACCGAGATGCTGAACCCTCTGGTGGCGAGTTGACCCGCCGGCGCCGCGAGCGGCGTCACGCGGGCCAGCCCCTCGGCCAGAATATTCATGGTCGAGGCGGCGATCGCATCGCCCGAGAGCATCGTCACCGTGTAGTCGCCGTTCGGCAGATCGACGTTGAAAGAGGTGCCCAGCGGTTGGCAGAAGTCCCGCAGCAGCGGGTCGTCGCCGCCCCGATCCGCTGACGTGACCCTGGTGATGTCTTGCCATCCGAAACCGGTGGACGGGTGATAGGCCGTCGATTGCAGGACCTGGGTGTACCCCGGTGCGGTGGGGCCCGGGCCGCAATCGAACCGCAGGATCGACGAGATCTCGATGGCGTTGACTCGCGGCACCCGGCCGCCGAAGGTCAGATTGAGTTGCCCGTCCTTGACGGTGACCTGGAACGTTCCCTGCCCGAACTGACCGGCGGCTCCTCCCAGGTTGTTGAGCATCAGCGCGCCCTCGGCGCTGACCGAGACCGGGGACGAAGAGAGCTGGTCTCCGGAGATGACCGTCACGTTGTAATCGCCGTTGGGCAGATCCACCTTGAAATCGGTCATGAACGGAATACAGAAATCGCCACGGAGGGCATCGGGACCGCCGCGGTCGCGCGAACCCACCGCCAGGATATTGGAGAATCCATACTTGAGGGCCGGAGTGTAGACGGTGGTGGGCAGCACCTGGGCGTAACCTGGAGCCGCCGCCCCCGATCCGAAGTCGAACTTGAGCACGACGGCCGGAGAGTCGGCCCTGGCCGCTCCCGCGAACGTCTCCACCATCAGGACCGCGATGAAGAGCGCGAACAACTTCAGTTTTGAACTTAGCATGTGGACTCCGATCATTTTCAAACCGCGAAATACGCGAAAGGATGAAGCTTTCGCGACTTTCGCATGTTTCGCGGTCTGAATCTCAAATTCCAAAGAACTTACTTTCCCGCTTCCGGAGCCTGTCTACCGGAGGTGCAGGCTGAGCGGTTGCAGGTTGAGTTCGACTATTCCCTCGACGACCAGCCGGGCCAGTTCCTGCGCGCCCAGTTCCTGGAAATGCACGTCGTCTTGCGAACCGTTGGGAAAGTTCGGATATTGTCCCGCCGGCAGCCAGAGGAAGAGCGATTTGGATCCCTCGACGCCGTATTGGGTGAAGAGCGCCAGGCTCTTGGCATTGAGATCGATGAGCGGGACCGCGAGTTTGGCCGCCAGCCGCCGCGTCGCTTCGGGAAAGTTTCCGTAACCGTTGACCGAGACTCCGCTGGCGTTGAATGAGCGCCGGTTCTGGCTCGTGATCAGCACGGGAATGGCGCCGTGCTGGCGTGCCGCATCGACGTAGAGCGCCAGGTAGTCCTCAAAGGTCGTGAACGGATCGGTATGGCGTCCCTCGTCGGCGGCCCGGTCGTTGATGCCCCATTGGATGAAGAGATAGTCGTTGGGTTTGATGCGGTTCAGAATCGTGTTGAGCCAGCCTTCATTGTAGTAGCTCTTGGAACTGGCCCCGCGTTCGGCGAGGTTGTCCACTACCACGTTGCGATCGAAGAACGAGCCGAGCATCTGGCCCCAACCGGCCTGCGGGAAGAAATACTGGTTGTAGTCGGAGACGGTCGAATCGCCGATCACGAAGACGGTGACCGGCTGGTTGAGCAGGTCGTCGGCGATCCGGGTGACGGTCATGGCGTTGAAATGCGGCGACGTCGTTCCCGTCCCCTCGACGTCCAACCGGCCGTTGGAGACCACGATCGGGAACGAGTCGGTGAGGTAACGTCCGGCGGAAGAGCCGAAACTGTAGAACTGCGGCAGGCCATTGGCGGAGATGCCCATGCGAGTGCTTCCGATCTGGTCGCCGGTCGAGAGCGAGACCGTATATTGGCCGTTGGGCAGATCGATCCTGAAGGGCGTGCCGTTGGGCAGGCAGAAGTCCGAGAGCAGCGGATCGCCCGTGCCCCGGTCGCGGGAAGCGACTTTCGTGATGTCGACGAATCCGTACCCGGTCTCCGGGCTGTAGGCGGTGGTCTGGAGGACGTTCGTGTATCCCGTCGCCGTCACTCCCGGGCCGAAGTCGTACTTCAAGATCCGCGAGATCTCCAGCGAGTTGACCCTCGGGACCGAACCCACGAAGTTGAGCGCGAGCTGTCCGTTGGTGACGTTCACCACAAAGGTGCCCTGACCGAACTGCCCGGTCGAAGCCGAGAGGCTGAGCATGGTTCTGCCCTCGACGTCCACCGCGACCGTGGAGGGCGCGATCTGGTCTCCGGAGATGACCGTGACGCTGTACTCTCCGTTCGGAAGATCGACCAGGAAGGGCGTTCCGTTCGGCAGACAGAAGTCCCGGATCAAGGCATTGGAGCCGCCCCGGTCGCGCGATGCGACCTTCGTCACATCCGCAAACCCGTATCCGAGCGACGTATTGAAAGCCGTGGTTGACAGAACCTGCAGGTATCCTGGCTGTACCGGACCGGCGCCAAAATCGAACTTGAAGACCAGCTCGGGGCTCGCCCCCATCACCGTCCAGTATCCACCCAGCAGGCTTGCCATACCGAGAAACAGTATGCGAAGCAGACAGGATTTCGCAGACATTGGTTTCCTCTCAAGATTTTGTGGGATTTAGAAGCTTTGATACAACCTATCCTTCTTACCGTATGGCTGCAGGTCTGTCAACTTGGTCGTCGGGGTAGCCCGTACTCCGGAAATTGGGTTCTTCGAAGCACGCGAAAGAGGCGAATGCTTGATGAGTTCGCCTCTTTCGCGTGTTTCAAAGTAAAATCACCGCCAGGGGGGATCACGAATTGACCATCACCAAACGGATAGCTTTTGCGACGGCGCGCCAATACCCGGACTTGATTGATGACGACCGCCTGGTCGTCGATGAACTGCGACGTCGGGGTCTCGACGTCGACCCTGTGATCTGGGATTCAGCGGAGATTGATTACCGCGGCTACGCGAGCATCGTCATCCGCTCGTGCTGGGATTATCATTACCAGCCGGATCGTTTTTTAGCCTGGATCAGAAGCGTGCGTGACCGGGACCTGCCGTTGTGGAATCCGGCCGGCGTGATCGAGTGGAACCTCAATAAAAATTATCTCCGCGACCTGCACGAGCGCGGCGTCCTCGTGCCTGAAACCATCTGGCTGAAGACGGGGACGGAGGCCGATCTGTCGGCGATTCTCGCCGAGCGGCGCTGGCGGAGAGCGGTCGTCAAACCGGCCATCTCGGCCACGGCTTTCCGGACCTTTGTGATCTCTCCCGAGACCGCCGCGTCGGAACAGCCGGCCTTCAACGAGCTGTTGTCGGTCTCCGACGTCCTGGTCCAGCGGTTCGTGGATGAAGTGCTGACCGACGGGGAATGGTCGTTGCTCTTCTTCGGCGGCCGATACAGCCATGCGGTCTTGAAACAGCCCGGGGACGGCGACTTCCGCGTGCAGGAAGAGTTCGGCGGCCGGAGCCTGGCGGCGGCTCCGCCGGCTCATTTGATCGAAGCGGCCGCGCGGCTCATCGGCCTGATCGATGAGCCGTTGCTCTTCGCCCGCGTGGACGGCGTCGAGATCGACGGACGGTTGTGCCTGATGGAATTGGAACTGATCGAACCGCTGCTCTTCCTGAGTCTTGACCGGGAAGCTCCCCGGCGATTGGCCGATGCCATTATCTCGTGTGTTGAAACCCGTTGCTGAAACTGAAAACTACCGAGGTTTATCAGCCGGCTGCGGCCGGCAATTCGATGAGCGCCAACAGTTCTCATCGGTCTTCGCCGCTTCAATGCGAGGCCGATAGCGATCGTGTACAGCTCTCCAGTCCAGGCCGTTAAAAGCAGGGTCAGAGGATAGTTGGTAACCCGGCCGTTCACGGTCTCTAGTGCGGGGGGCGTTTCGCCTGTTTGATGCCGGGCTTCGGTTTGTCGGCCGCCGCCGGATCCTTGATCGTCACGATCCCGGAGACCGACTTCCCGTCTTTGGTCACCAGGGTGACGGGGATCTTGACCCCCTCTCGCTCTCCGATAAAGGTGCTTTTGGCGAGCCTCACGGTGAGCGAGTAATTGTTGGGCGGCGAGATCACGGTCGCCTGACGGCCGGCGATCAAGACCTCCGTCACATTTTGCAGGTTGACGCCCTCGATGTTGATGACGCTCCCCAGGTCGTCCGGAATCGGCGGCGCCGAGATGGCCACGGAGCCGATCTCCGGGTTGACCGGGAGGTCGAGGTTGAAGGTTCTGATCTTTTGGGCGCCCCCGATGCCGCGTTTGAGCGTGACTGAGATCTGATCCTTTTCGACGTAATGCGAGCCGCGATTTTCGTAACCCAGGACGACCTTTCCGCGCCAGGTCTCCTGACCCGGATGGTTGCTCTCTTGAATAAGATCCTCGATCCGGGGACCGGGAGGGATCAATCCGACATCGGTCGGTTCTTCTTTCGTCCAAAAACGCAGCTCGACCGTGGCCTGATGCTCGAGCGCGTTCGGCGTATATCCGCAGACCTCGACGGTGCCGTCACGACTGGGCGATTTCGCCTGGTGCTCGAACTCTTCGGCCTCGAATCCCCGCCCGGTCTTCTGACGGAACCTGATCTGCCACTTCTCACTCTCCGGCTTCCGGAAATAGAGAAAGTACTCCCTGGTATCCGTTTGCGTGACGAACTCTTCCGGTGGCGTCTTGATGCAGTCTTCGAGTTTTCCGCGGCAGTCCTTAAACTTGAGCTGCCGATTCTGGACCCAAACCGTGGCGTTTCTCCGGAGCCCTTCCCCTTTGAGTTTGGCCTGGACGAAGTTTTCGTGGTCCGGAGTTCCGTCGATCCTGACGGGATGGAGTCTCTTCTCGAGGCGGAATTTATCGATGAACATTGGGCCCAACAGGCTGTAGTTGTGCAGAGTGATATCTTCCTTATCGTTGACTTTCTCCATCTTGAAGAAGTTGATGGCGGCCGTCTTCTCGGGCGCGACGATCGTGATGATTGGAGTGCCGACGTAATTTTTGCCGCCCATCGAGAACTTCATCGCGATCGCACTCGAGTTGACGACCTCGAACTGGCCGTGCGTCTGTTCGGGCCCGGCCTCTTCCGCCGTGGCATTGGAGGTCGGCGAGTTGCCGATGGAATGGACGTTCTTGAGCGCGACGCCGTCCACCAGAACGCTGGTCTGGGACGAAAAGCCGTGGCCGTGAATCGTCACCGTCACCGGCTCTCCCGCATTCGCCGAAGTATAGTTGACGTGATCGGCGCGCCAGGAAGAGGCCGCCGAGCCGGGGACGATCACGTCGAAAGAGATTGGTTCCTGAACGATCTGTTTGGCGTCAGCCGCATAATTCGGCGCTTTTTCGCGGTGATACGCAATCCCCATGGCTTTGAGGCGGAGAGCTTTGGTCTTCTGCGGGACCACCAGGACCGCGTACATCGTGCGCACGCCGGGAGCGATCCGTTTCGCGCCGGGTTGGGGGCCGAACGTCCAGCCGAACCTGGTCGAACCTTTGCCGAAGCCCGAGGCGAAAGTCTCTTGCTGCAGAAATTGCTCATAGAGTTCGGTCTGGCGTTGATAATTGATCTGCAGGCCGAAACCCGTCACCAGCTTGAGAAGGCCGAGCAAATTTTTCTGGCGCGTCGTCGCCTGGACGTCATTGACGATCAGGCTGCTCTGGCGCGGGATGATATCGAGGGCGCGCAAATAGGCCGGATCCGCGTTCTTCCAGCACAAGGGGGCTTCCCAGGCGCCGCCGTCGGCTCCGCAAGCTTCCGGTCTATTTACCGGCTTCTGCGCCTGCTCACCGGCCGGGCTGCTCTCCGGGCAATCCTCGGGCTTAATTTTCAGCCTGGCTTTGCGCAACTGCTCGACGACGTCATATTTTCTCTGACCACACGGACTCGGTGGTTGGTTCTGATGATCGTTGTCCTGGGAATCGTAAATGAGGAGTTCATCCTCCTCCCGGTCCGACTCGGCGTAGTTTTGCACCTCCCACTGGACCTGGGCCACATAGTTGTCTCCTCTCTTCGCGACGGAGTAGATCGAAGCCGGCAACTCGAGGAAGATGATGCGCATGTCTCGTCCGACTTCATCTCGCAACAGGGTCAGTTGCTTGGCGAGGATCTCGTACTGCATGCCGATGAAATTGTCGAGGGCGATGGTCGCCGCCAGTCGTGGTGAGACCGGTCTTCCGATCGCTTCTTTCAGGTAGTCGCCGAGGACGTTGAAATCGGGGAGCCCCGAGGACGCGTTACCGGGATCGACGCTGGTCAACCCGCTGACCTCGACGTCCCGGGCCGCGGCCGCCTCCAGGGCCGCCTTTCTGCTCGCGAGCTCCGACCTTTGCGTCTCTTTCAACTCGCTCTCTTTTTTGAGAACGGCGATCTCCCGTTCCAGTCGATTGGCATCTTCAGGCGAACCGTTGGCGGCGGACGGCAAGGCCGCGGAGCCGTTCTTAGTCTGCTCGAACAGGACCTGTTTGCCGGCGAGGTCCTTCTTCAGCCTGGCGAGGTCTTCGTCAAGCACCTGGATCCGGGCGGTGACCGCGATCAACTCCGTCCGCGCGGCGGCGCGATCAGTGAGCCGGCGCTCGTATTCCCGGAGTTTGGCGCGGTTCTCGAGGCCCAGCTTCTGGTCGAATTGCGCTTGGACTTCGAGCAGCGATTTGATGACTTGGATCCTGGTCGCATTGACGGCGTTCGGGTCGAGCGCCTCGTCACTGGGCATCCTGGTATTGAGCTTCAGATTCTCCTGGTAAATCCTGGTGAGCAGATAGTGGGCTTGCCCCATCGACCAGACGGCCGGGGCGCCGATCTGGATGACTATGCGGTCGGCGGGGTCCGTCGAATAGGCCAGGGGGGCCATCGGCGGCAGCAGCAACGCCGCACACCAGGCGAGAGCCGCCAGGCGTCGCGCGAAGTTGTGAGTCCTCATTTTATTGACCTCCTGATTTGATCCGTTTTCTCGATTTCACCAGGCCGAGCTGAGACCGGAGCCACTGGTGGTTCGGGTTTGACGATCGGTGTCAAGCCTCACTCTGAATGTAATTTTGGGCGGAAAATTTCATGAATACCTGGGAAAGTAAATTTTTGAAGTCTCGATTCGAAACCGCGAAAGACGCGAAAGACGCGAAAAACTGATGATTTAGCGTGTTTGGCGTGTTCCGCGGTTTGTAAATCAATTTTGTGAGCCAAGTACCGATCAGGAGAGCCTGCCCTGGAGACGAATCACCGGGCAATTCGGATGTGAACCTCCGGTGAAAAGCAGAGACTTCCGTTCGTTGACATACTCGACCATCAGCTTTTCGTTGGCGAGGACCACCTTTTCCAGCTCGCCACCGCCTTTGATGGCCTGATAAAAATGGCGAAAGTGGAAATAGTGTTCCGAGGGAGTCGGGCCGTCGTGGTCTTTTGAGGCGGTCATGGCGTGATCGATATTATTGTTGAGGACGATCTTGGCCTCGTAGCTGGAGTCGTGGGTGACCTCGATCAGTCTCTGGGTCCCCGATTCACCCGTCAATTCCATGATCAACTTCTGTGAATGAGAGAGAGAGATGACAGTCGCGGCCGTATAGGCCCTGACGGCCAGGTTGGGGATTGGTCCTTGCAGAACTCTCTCCAGGTCCCTGATGTTTTCAATGGGACCATGGTGGGGATCTTGGCGTACCTCTTGCAACTGTTTGTAGTTTGGGCGAAAGGTCGGTTGAAAGTCGGGACGATCCGTCTTGCCAGGCGACGGCTGCTTCTGATTCCGAGGGTGACCCAGAG
>DATEFT010000563.1:0-11856 GCA_035280505.1 Blastocatellia bacterium
CATTGGCGTTCGACGCCGCTCAACTACCTGGAGAAGATCTTCCAGATCCCTTTCACTCTGCGCCCGATGCCCAAGGTCGGTTTCGAAGGGTTGATCGATCACCTCGCCGCCGCGCCGGTCGGCTCGACCCCGGCGGACAGCACGAACGCAGAGCCTGACGGCACCGAAGTGGTGTCGGTTGAGGCGTCGATCTCCACACCTCAGACCCGGGACGGTTTTGAGCGAGAGGTCTTGCCGAAGGTCGGGGTCGCTCAATCTGAGCCGTCCGTCAAGTCGAAGGGCGCCGTCGTCACTCCGCCGAAGATCGCTTCGGAACATCTCCGCATTGAGGAGTGGGAACGCGAGGTGATGAAGAGGCTCTTCGGCCTGATTCCTTCGCCGCGCGCGGCCAAACGATTCGTCAATATCTACCGCCTGCTTCGCGCTTCGGTGCCGGACGAACAGCGTGAGGCGTTCATCGGCGACGAAGAGCATGGAACCCACCGGGAGGTGCTGCTGCTGCTCGCGATCCTGGTCGGCTTCCCTTCCGAAGCGACCGATATCATGCGGGCGCTTCTGGAGAGAGAGCCGACGGAGAGCTGGTGGGATTTCATTGAAGGGTTCCGAGCCAAATCGAACGGGACCGGGCCGGGCGCCAACAGCAAGCAGGCAGCCGAACTTGACCGCCGGCAGGAATTGCTGAAGAAGTTGGATCAGGTTCGCGACCTGATCCCCGAGACCGAAAGGTGCGATCACTTCATCCAATGGGCGTGGGAAGTCGCGCGTTTCTCCTTTCAATCGGGGCGGATCGTGCGGGGGCAGGAGCAGGGGGACTCGCCGCTCAGGAATGGATTTTGAAATTTAGAGATCACTTTTAGTAACTCCCGACCAATTCATGTATTGCTTCCTGCATTAATCCCGCAGAGCCGGGAGATTTGAGATTCAAACCGCGGAACACGCGAAACACACGAACTCACCTGGCTTTCGCGTTTTTCGCGGCTTGAATCTCAAATCTCAAATCTCAAATCCCAAATCTCAACGAGTCGGGGTCAGGGCGCTCCGGACCAGGTCCGATTGCCGTTGGATATTCTCCGCCTTTTGTAACATCTGTTCAGCCTCCTGGTCGCGGTTCCGGCTCTTCAGATCCTGGGCCAGTTGCTGCAGGAGGAGGGGGCGCTCGTCCAACGTGCGGATGGAGGTCCAGAGTGCCTCTTCCACCACCTCTTCGCTGTCCTCCATCAGGCTCGCGGCGGAGTAGGCATGTCCGGTATGGCAACGAAAGCGGAGGAAGCGGCCTTCATTCAACTGCAACAACACTCCATGACATTCCGGGCACGTGAACCTCGACGGCGTGCCCAACTGCAGAATGCCATGCTCGATGGCCTTTGCTTCCCTGGCGATCTCGACCTCGATCCCCATTCTTTCGGGCATCGGGTACGCCTGCTGGGTCGGGGCCGGGGTGTGCGCCAGTTGAACCAGCAGCGGCGCAATTTCGCTGAGCGGCAGGCAGTGGTCCACAGCCACGTGCTCGAGCGCGCTCTGCGGCATCGATGGGGCCGCCGCCTCTCTTGGATCTTGCACGATGGTTGTCCCTCCCCGATCCTTCACCGCCCAGAGCCCGGCCGTCCCATCGTCCAATAACCCGGTCAGCACCACTCCGACGACGCGCGACCCGTAGGCATACGCCGCGGAACGAAACAGCGCGTCGATCGCCGGGCGGAAACGATTCTCCTTCGGACCTCGCGTGAGCCGGATCGTGCCCTGTTCGAGCAGCATATGGTAATCGGGCGGAGCCACATAGATCTGGCCCGGCCTGAGCCGTTCTGATTTCGCCGGATAGGAGGCCGGAAGCGGGCCGGCCTTCATGAAGATCTCCGGCAACACGCCCGGAGACCTGGTACTGTTGTGCTGGACCACGAGAATTGAAGCGGGTAATTCTTTGGGCAGGCCGCTGACCAGCGTTTTGATCGCCTGGATGCCTCCGTAAGAAGCACCTATTACGATGATATTTTTATGGGCCATAGATACACTTCAGGCTGACCGGAAATTGCGGGAAGTAATAGTGCAACTAGACGAATACTTAAGGAGAGTGGAAGGATTGTAAGTGAAGGCCGGGGCTTTAACAAGGGGTGATCCGGAGATCGATCGAAGCGACCCGTCGGCCGCCTCGGTTTGAATCGTTCAGAATTATGAATCGTTCTTGTTGGATGAGACCGGGACCCGGACGAAGATGGTCGTCCCTTTCCCCGGGCCCGTCTCGATCTCGAGGGTTCCCCCGATGTGAGCGACCCGCTCCCGCATCGTGACCAGTCCGATTCCCTCGGTCGATCTGGTCTGTGGACCCGGCGTTCTGATCTCAAAGCCCTGGCCGTTATCCTCGATGATCAGGATCACGGTCTGATCGCGCCATTCGATGATGACGTCGACCTGGGTCGCCTTGGAATGCTTATAGATATTATTGAGCGCCTCCTGGGTGATGCGGTAGAGGTTGATTTCGATCTCGGACGAGAGCCAGCCCTTCATGGCCTCGACGCCGGAGGTCTGGAAGGAGGCCTCGACCCTGACATGCTTCGACCATTCGTGGACGAAGTTATTGATGCTGGTGACCACCCCCAGCTCATCGATGACGGCGGGCCGCAGTTTCCAGGCGAGAAAATCGGCTTCGAGATCGACGCGGCGGCACATCTCCTGGGCCTGTTCGATCTGGGCCTCCAGTTTCGGTTGCTTGGCGGCCTGCTCTTTGAGCAGTTCCAGTTTGAGGCGGAGGGCGGTCAGCGGTTGTCCCATCTGGTCGTGCAGGTCGCGGGCGATCCGGTTGCGTTCGTCTTCCTGAACCGTGATCAACTTCTGCAACAGGCTCTGGGTTCGTTCTTCGGCGGCCCGGCGTTCCTGCACCTCTTTCCGGAGGGCCTCGTTCGCGGCCTGGAGGGCGCTGGTGCGATCCTTGATCCGCACTTCCAGCTCGTCGTGGGAGACCCGCAGGTGCTCCTCGCTGGTTCGGAGGAACTCCTCGGCCCGCTTGCGCTCGGTGATATCCAGGAAGGTGATGACGACGCCGTCGATCCGGTCTTCGGTCGTCCGGTATGGCAGGAGGCGCATGAGATACCAGCGATCGTTGTGGGTCTGGACTTCACATTCGGCCGTCTGCAGGCTGTTGAGCACTCGATCGACGTCTTCGAGCAGCCGGTTGTACCGGAGCTTGTTCGTGATATCGAGCAACGGCCGGTTGACGTCGGCCGGAATCAGGTTGAAGATGTCGCGGGCGCGCGGGGTGAAGAGTTTGACCCGGAGGGAGCGATCCAGAAAGATGGTGCCGATCTCGGTCGAGGCCATCAGATTCTGGAAATCGTTATTGGCCTGGCTCAGCTCCTCGATCTTGATCTTCAGCTCCTGGTTGACGGTCGTCAACTCTTCGTTGACCGATTGCAACTCCTCCTTGCTGGTCTCCAGCTCTTCCGCCGCCGACCGCAACTCTTCGTTCATGGCCTGCAGCTCTTCGTTGGAGGCCTTCAGCTCTTCGTGTTGGACTTCGTACTGCTCGATGGTGGCGCGCAACTGCGTCTTGACGCGCATCAATTCTTCTTCCAGATGGCGAGCGGCCGGTTCGACGCTGGTGACCAGCTCACCGGTCACCGGAATCTCGACCTCCATGGTTCCCCGCTGCTCCTCGAAGAGGATCAGGATGAAGCCCCGGGCCGAGTCGTTCTCGCGCAGGACCGGGCGGACCACGAGATTGATGGCCCGATTGCGCCCGTCGACGTTAATGCGGAGGCCCCGCGCCTCGACATTGGTCCGTTTCTGAATGGCCTGGTAGAGCGCGGTCCGCAGCTCCAGCCGCAGTTCCGGGCGGACGATCTTGAGCAGGTTGTGGGACGGTTCTCCTCCGCCCATCTGCATGTAGATCCCGGCGTGCTCCGAAAGATGGACGATATCGTACTCTTCGTTGACCACCACCGAGGGCGGGCCGTACAACTCCAGCAGCCGTTGATGCAGGTCGACGTAGGAGAGGCGTTCGAGGGTGCGGGTCTCCTGGACCGACTCTTCGCGCTGGCGGGCGTCGATCCGTTTGCTGTACATCGGTTCGGGAACGGGGATCATGGTGCGCGATGAGACGGCGCGGCTCTCGAAGATGCGGTGCTCCTTGTCGGCGATCACGAAGAGATCGCTCGGGCCGTTGACCGATTCCGACTCGCCGAGGAAGAGGAACCCGCCCGGCCGCAGCGCGAAATGGAGGACCTCCATGACCCGTTCCTGCGCGGTGCGGTTGAGATAGATCAGCAAGTTGCGGCAGGAGACCAGGTTGAGATGCGAGAACGGCGGATCTTTGATGACGTTGTGGGAAGCGAAGAGGACCATCTCGCGCAACTCCCGCCGCACCCGATACCCGTCCGGCTCCTTGGTGAAGAACTGACGCAGCCGCTCGGGCGAGATATCGGCCACGTCGGTATCGGTATAGAATCCTTCGCGCGCGACGGCGATCGCATGCTCGTCGATATCGGTGGCGAAGACTTGAATCGTCGGCGCGTCGATCAAATCCGAGCCGTACTCGGAGAGCAGCATCGAGATCGAATAGGCTTCCTCCCCGGTCGCGCAGCCCGCCACCCAGACCCGCACGTGATTATTGGCATGTTTGTTCTCGAACAGTCGCGGGATGAAGACCTTCTCCAGGGATTTGAAGGCTCCCGAATCACGGAAGAAGTTGGTGACGCTGATCAGGAGGTCCTTCAACAGCGAGTGGACTTCATCCGGATGTTCACGCAGGTAACGCGCATACGCGGCGAGGTCCGGCAGTTCGCGAACGTTCATCCGGCGCTCGATCCGGCGCAGGATCGTCGAACGTTTATAGTTCGTGAAGTCGTGGCCGGTCCGCACGCGCAGGTGAGTGAAGATGTCATGGAGCGCCCGCTCCTCGATCCCGGGCTGTTCGACCTGTGTGGTCAGCCGAACCTCCCTGAGATGGTCTTTATAGGCGATGATCCTGGCCGGCATCTCAGCCACCGGCAGGATATAGTCGACCAGCCCCGTGGCGATCGCATTGCGCGGCATATCGCCGTATTCGGCCTCCTTCGGATCCTGGACGATGGCGATCCCGCCGAACTCCTTGACCCGCTTCAACCCCATTGAACCATTGGCTCCGGTCCCTGAGAGAATGACGCAGATCGAGCGCGTGTAATTGGTCTCGGCGAGCGTGCGAAAAAAGATGTCCACCGGCGCGCGCCGCTCCTCGATCCGGGTGATCTCCGAGAGCCTCAATTCACCGTCCTGGATCGACAGGCTCTGGTTCGGCGGGATGACGTAGGCGTGGTCCCGCTCGATCCTGACGGTCCGGGTCACCTGGGTGACCGGGATCTGCGCGTCCATCTGCAAAATTTCGGCCAGGTGGCTCTCGTGTTCCGGCGAGAGATGCAGGATCACGACGTATGCCAGGCCGCTGTCCGAAGGGACATGGGTGAAGAATTCTTTGAAGGCTTTAATTCCACCGGCGGAAGCGCCGAGACCCACCACCCAGGAATCATTCCCCTTTTGTTGAGCGGGGGGCTCCGGTCTCTCCGACGCTCCATGGTCCGGATCGGAATTTTCGTTCATCTTAAACTCCTCTATTACTTTTTAGAATACCACTGGCTCGATCTGTGGGAGAGCTAAAAACACCGAGTGTAGTTCGCATTCCAGAAAAAGCAAATAGCCGCGATCCGGTCCAGGTCGAGGGCTCAAGGTCGGTGGCCGCGGCCGAATTGCTGGACGAGCGTCGCCATGACCAGGGCGAGTTCGGCCGGTTCGACCGGCTTCGGAACGTGGCTGTCAAAGCCCGCGCCCATGGCCCGCACGCGATCTTCGCTCCGGGCCTGGGCGGTCAGCGCGATCGCCGGAAGATGGCGTCCGAGCCCCGCCTCCCTTTTGCGTAATCGCCGGATCAACTCATAGCCGTCTTCTTCCGGCATGGCGATGTCTGAGATCAACAGGTCGAACGGCGCGTGTTCGAGCGTCGCGATCGCCTCCGCGGTCGATTCGGCGGTCGTGACCGAGACCCCGTAACCGGTCAGCATGACCTTGAGCATCTCGCAGTTGGACGATTCATCATCCACGACCAGAACCTGCAGGCCCTGGAGCCGGGGGGCGATCGTCTCGGGCAGCTTGATGGGCTCAGCGCCCAGAGTGGACTGCGTTTCGGCGGGCGCGCCCCGCCTGGTGAGCGGGAGGCGGATCGTGAAGGTCGCGCCGCGTCCCTCGCCCTCGCTCGCGGCTCGGGCTTCGCCCCCGTGCAGTTCGACGATGTGGCGCACGATGGCCAGGCCCAATCCCAGACCGCCGTAGAGGCGCTGGGCGGGGGCGTCCGATTGGCGGAAGCGGTCGAAGACATAGGGCAGGAATTCAGGATCGATCCCGATACCGGTATCGCTGACGGAGATTTCGAGCTGATCGTCGACTCGTCCCAGCCGCAGGCTGACGCGCCCGCCGGGCGGGGTGAACTTGACCGCGTTCGAGAGGAGATTCCAGATCGCCTGTTGCAATCGATTCGGATCGGCCGTGAACGCGATGTCGAGCGGGGCGGGCAGCAGTTCCAGGCGCACTCCTTTCGCCACCGCGGTCGGCCGCAGGGTGTCGAGCGCCATCCCCATGATGAAGTGGGCGTCGACCAGTTGCATCTCCATCCGCAGCTTGCCCGCGATGATCCGCGAGACGTCGAGCAGGTCTTCGATCAGGCGATTCTGGGCCTGGGCGTTGCGCTCGATGGTGGCCATGGCCTTCGAGGCCTCGTCCGCCGAGAGCTGTCCGCCGCGCAATAATTTGATCCAGCCGTTGATCGCATTGAGCGGTGAGCGCAACTCGTGGGAGACCACGCTCAGGAATTCGTCCTTGAGCCGGGTGGCGGTCTCGGCCATCGCGCGCGCGCGTTGCTCCTCGGCGAGCAGGCGGGCGATCTCCGCTTCGGCCAGCTTCTGTTCGGAGATGTCGATCTGAATGCCGAGCATCCGCAGCGGCCGCCCGTCCGGGTCATACTCGAGCCGCGTGCGGCCCGCCAGCCAGCGTTGTCCGCCGTTGAGCACGAGGGCGCGAAATTCGTAATCGTATTCGCTCTGCCCGGCGGCCATCGCCTCCTGCAGTCCGGCCTCCACCACCTTCAGATCTTCCGGCACGACTTGCCGGGCCCAGGACTGATAGGTTCCCTCGAAGAGGTCTCCGTCGAAGCCGTACAGTTCCTTGATCTCCGGCGACCAGACGCTGACGTCACTCTGGATGTTCCATTCGAACGTTCCCGCTTTTCCGGCCTGCAAGGCCAGACTGAGGCGCTCCCGGTTGACGCGTAACTCGGCGTCGAGCCGCAGCTTCTCGAGCGCATTCCAGGTTCGCTCGGCGATCAGTTCGAGCAGGGCGATCTCGCGCGCCGTCCAGTCGCGCACCCGATCGGAGCAGACGACCAGATTGGCTCTCCACCATCCTTCACTCCAGAACGGGATGTTGACGAAGGCGCGAATCCCATATGGATTTAAGAGCGTCTCCTGGACCGCCGCCGTCAGCGGATTCTGCGCCGTATCGCGATTGACGGCGACGCGCCCCGCGCGCGCCAGCTCCAGCAGGCCCGGGGGATAAGCGGAGAGCCGGTGCTCGCCCGCGATCGACGGCTCCGGGCCGTAATCATGGCGCACCCGCCAGTTGTCGGCCGCCTCATCTACTTCATTGAAGAAGCAGCGCGAGGCCTGCAATTGTTCGCCCACGGCCCGCGAGACCTCCCACGTCAACGCCTCGGCATTGTCGGCGAGGCGGATTCGTTCTCCGAGATCGGCGAGAAAGGCCGCGTCGAGAGCCGCCTGTTTCTGTTCATGGATGTCGGTGAACGAACCGAACCATTCGAGGACCCGCCCGGCCGCGTCTTTGACCGGAACGGAGCGGAGCAGAAACCAGCGAAACGCGCCGCTCCGGCTCTGCAACTGTGCCTCCATCTCGAACTCTTTATCGTGGGCGACGGCCCGGGTCCACGAGCCGAGCACCGCTTCGCGCTCGTCGGGATGGAAGACGGCGGCCAGTTGGGCGGGGTCGGCGGTGGCGGCCAGGTCCAACCCGGTATACTCGGTCCAGCGCCGGTTGACGTATTCCGGCGACCCGTCGGCCCGGCTGACCAACGCGAACTGCGGCAAGCTTTCGGCGATCTGACGGAAACGCGCCTCGCTCTCTCGCAACGACTCTTCAACCCGCCGGCGGGCGGTGATGTCGATGAAGGTGAGAGTGGCCCCGCCGATCCGACGACCCGCCGTCTGGTAGGGCATGATCCGCGCAATGTACCACCGGCCGTCCGCGCTCCGGATCTCTCGCTCACTCGTTCGCAAGGTCTCCATCACCTCAGCCGTATCCTGAATCAGCCGGTCGTATTCAAGCCGGATGGCGAGATCTTGCAACGGGCGGCCGAGGTCCGTGGGGATGAAGTTGAAGAGATCCAAAGTGCGCGGCGTGAATCGCCTGACGCGCAAGGCGCGATCGACGAAGATCGCCGGGATCATGGTCGAGGCGATGAAGTTCTCCAGATCGTCGTTGACTGAACTGACCTCGGCGATCTTGTTTTGCAACTCCTGGTTGACCGACTGCAACTCCTCTTTACTCATCCCCAGCTCTTCGGCCGTGGACCAGAGCTCCTCGTTCATCGATTGGAGTTCTTCGTTCGTGACGGTGATCTCTTCAGCCTGGGTTTCGTACTGCTCGATGGTCTTCTGCAACTGCTTCCTGGTCTGTGACAATTCAGCTTCGAGCTGCCCGACGGCCGGCCCCGGAGCGCCTGCCAGCCGCTCTCGATCGATGAGCTCGAAGACCTCTTCCAGCTCATCGAAGCTGACCAGCATCAGATCCTCCCCCAGTTCGGGGAGCGCGACGGGCTGGACGATCAGCTTGAGGTGAAGAACGCGATCCCGACACTTGAACCGCTGCCGCCGCAATTCGACCTTCCGCCCGTTCCCGGCGGCTTCGAAGAGCGCTCCGCGCAGGATCGCGCGGAACTCCGGATCGACCAGTTGAATCAGATTGAACGACGGTTCGCCTCCGGGCCAGGAGAGAAAACGTCCGGCGCGCTCCGAGAGGTAGACGAGGTCGTAGGCGAGGTTGATCAGCACGCTCGGCGAGGCGCTCCGCGCGACCACACTCTGTTGCAGTGCGATCCGGACCTGCTTCCTTCTTTCTATCTCTCGGGCCGACGGGGAAGACTCGGCGCTCGCAACGCGGAGCGGCGGACGAGGTATGACGGCCCGGCTGGAGTTCGTGACGGCGACGCGATAGAGCCGGCTCACCGAGTTGAGGACCGTGAACAGTTGTGACGGGGTCTCCGCCGACTCGGTCCGGCCCAGGAAGAGGACGCCCGCCGGCTGCAGCGCGAAGCGGAACAGTTCCAACACGTGTCGCTGGGCCTTCCGGTTGAGGTGGATCAGCAGGTTTCGGCAGGAGATCAGATCGAGCCTGGAGAATGGCGGGTCCTTGAGCAGGTCGTGCCTGGCAAAGACTACCAGTTCGCGCACCTCCCGGGAGATCCGGTAGCCGCCCGCTTCCTTGATGAAGAATCGTTGCAACCGGGACGGCGTCACGTCGCTGGAGATCGAGTCCTGATAGCGGCCGTTCCGGGCGATCGCCAGGGCCCGCTCGTCGGTGTCGGTGGCGAAAATTTGAATCTTTGGGGGCTCCGGCAATTCGGCGGCCCGCTCGATCAACAGCATCGCGATCGAGTAGACCTCCTCGCCCGTCGCGCACCCGGCGATCCAGACGCGCACCCGTTCCTGCTCCGTCTTGTCTTCGAACAACAGCGGCACCACGTCGCGCTCCAGCGTCGCGAACGCTTCCGGATCGCGAAAGAAGTTGGTGACGTTGATGAGCAGGTCGTTGAGCAGCGCGCCCGGCTCGTTGGCGTGGCGGTGTATGAAATCGTGGTACGCGGCCAGATCCGACAGTCCGTGGACCCGCATCCGACGTTCCATCCGGCGGAGCACGGTGGCGCGCCGATAATGGGAGAAATCATGTCCGGTCTGGACCCGGAGCAGCCCCAGGATGCCGGCGAATTCCGATTCCGAGCCGGTGGCGAGCGGCGCGCCGTCGCTCCCTCTTGAGAGGAGTCTGTTCCTGCCGGTCAGGGCCGAAAGTTGCCGGAGCCGGGCCGGCATTTCGTCGACCTGGAGCACAAAGTCCACCGCCCCGGCGGCGATGGCGTGGCGCGGCAGGGTCTCGGCTACGGCCTCGTCGGGACTTTGCACGATGGCCGTCCCGCCCTGCTCTTTGATGCGCATGAGTCCGATCACGCCATCCGAACCGGTCCCCGAGATGATGATGCCGATGCTCCGGTGCCGGTGAGCGTCGCCCAGCGCGCGAAAGAAGAGGTCGATGGAGGCGATCCGTCCATTCGATGACTCGGACGGTTGCAAAAAAACGCCATCCCACCGGAGCTCTTGAGCCGGCGGAGCGACATAGATCTGGCCGGGTTCGATCGGCATCCGCTGCGTGACCTGCCGGATCTGCATCGAAGTGACCTGGCTGAGCAGGCCGTGGAGACGGCTTTCACGCTCGGGCGGCTGCTGCATGATCATGATGATGAACGCCATCCCGCTGTCGGCCGGCAGGTGCTCAAAGAATCGCAAGAGCGCCGGCACGCCGCCGCTGGATGCGCCGATCCCGACGACCGGAAAATCTCCGATCGGTCCAGATGGTTCTGCAGATGGTTCTGGTTGATTCGGAACGTGAGCCATGATTTGCCTTGATGGAATGGTGAGACACACTGATCCCACGAGGCTGTCTGGTTTCGAACGCTACGGCAAAAAGATCGAGCGCCTATTCATCGGAAGTGGTGGGGCAACCATTTCTCGTGAGTCGTCTATTTTTTTGAGATCCATTCGGCAGGGAGCGTAAGAGTCGAGTATAGGAGATATTTCTTTTCAGTACTAGCTGTTTAATCGGAATTAGATAAAGTATTGATAGTTCTTCGATAGAAAGCGCGCGCTTTAGTCGGATGCCTATTTCCAGGTGAAACCGGAGCCGTCCTTTCGATCCGGTTCCGGGCCGGGGTGATCGGCCGAGACCGCGTGGCTGCCCGGCGCGGCCCTCAGGTAGCGATGGGTTGCGAGCGAGAGCAGCAGCAGGTCGCCGTACGGGGTCTCGGTCCATTGGAAGGTCTCGGCGTCGGTCGGCCGCCCCGGCTTGAGCGTGACCTGTCCCGGACCGCCCGGCGCGGCCACCGAGACGAACGAGTCGCCCAGTTGCAGCGCGACGCGGCCCAACCCGCGATCGACCACCTTGAATTGCGCGGCCGTCCCGCCGTCCGGTCCGCCGGCCGTCCTGCCGGCCGTTCTGGTGGATAGGACGCCGTCCTTTGCGGTCAGGACGGATCCGTCGCCGAAGATCGAGAGCGTGATCTTTCGGCCGAAGGGGATCGGCTTCATGAGGCCGCGCGGATGCGGTTCGTCCACGGCTAGCTTGTCGAAATCGGCATAGCCTCCGGGCCCGTCTCCGGTGTGATAGTGGAAGAGCGAATAGCGGACGCCCTGAAAAGTCTTAAGCTGGAAGATCATGGTGAATTCGGCGCCCAGCGGCTCGAATCTCCGGCCGTCCGTGCTGTAGCTGAACCGGGCCTTCTCCGTCAGGAAGTCGCAGTACGCGCGTAACCAGACCCGGTTGCCCGCGAGCCGGACCCGCGCCGTTTCACCGGTCGTCTGATCGAACTGCTCGACCGTCGCTCCGTCGGCCTGGCGAGTGACGCCGATCCACGCGTAGGGAAAATTGAAGAGCGCCAGGCCCGCGACGTCGCCCGCCTTCATCCCGCGCGTGTCCAACTCGGCCGTGGGGATGGAGACGGGGCCGATGGCCCGCTGGGTCAGCGTGTTTCGCGCGCGCCAGAGGTCCGGGGCGGGCAGCGAA
>DATEFT010000564.1:0-21919 GCA_035280505.1 Blastocatellia bacterium
CAGCTCTCAGGCGATAGACGGTTTGCCGCTGTTGCCGGAGGCGGAGCGTCAGCAGGTCCTGTCAGAGTGGAATGCGACGCGGGCCGAGTACCCGCGGGAGAAACTCACCCATGAGCTATTTGAGGAGCAGGCGGAGAGGACGCCCGAGGCCGTGGCCGTAGTCTTTGAAGACGCGGCCTTGAGTTATGGGGAGTTGAACCGGAGGGCCAACCGGCTCGCGCACTACCTGCGGGCATCGGGCGTCGGCCTTGATGTGAAAGTGGCGATCTGTGCAGAGCGGGGAGTGGAAATGATGATCGGCTTGCTGGGAGTTTTCAAAGCAGGCGGGGCCTACATCCCTCTGGACCCAGCCTACCCCCGTGAACGCCTGCGTTACATGCTTGAGGACGGAGCGCCTGCGGTGTTGCTCACGCAAGGGCGCTGGCGAGGGCTGTTCCCAGGAGTCGGCGGACAGTTGCCGGCTTTTGATCTTGATGATGGGGCGGCGGCGTGGCAAGGGCTGCCGGAGACGAACCCGGCCTGGGGCGGCGTTGAAGGCGTCTCCAGGTGTCTGGCCTATCTCATCTATACCTCTGGCTCTACGGGCGCACCTAAGGGCGCGATGGTGGAGCAGGGCGGGATGGTGAACCACCTCTATGCCAAGATCAAGGATTTACACCTGACGGGGCAGGAGGTGGTGGCGCAGACCGCCTCGCCGTGTTTCGACATCTCGGTGTGGCAATTCTTCGCCGCGTTGCTGGTGGGTGGAAAGGTGCTGATCGTAGGGGAGAAGGAGACGCATGACCCAGAGGCCTTGTTGAGGGTTCTGGATGAGGCCGGGGCGACGGTCTGGGAGACGGTGCCCTCGATGTTGGAGGCGGTGGTTGAGTGGGAAGGCGCGCGCGCGCTGAGACTGGCGGGGGTGCGCTGGGTGGTGGTGACGGGGGAGGCCTGCCCGGCGAGACTTTGCCGGCGGTGGAAGAGCTTACGCCCGGGCGTTCAGATGCTGAACGCTTACGGGCCGACGGAGTGTTCCGACGATGTGACGCACTACGCGGTCCCGGAGTGGTGGGGTGAGGAGAGGGCGAAGTATGTGCCGATCGGCCGGCCGCTGAATAACACGCAGATCTACGTGCTGGGCGGCGGCGGAGAACCGGCACCCGTGGGCGTCCTTGGGGAGGTCTATGTCGGCGGAGAAGGAGTGGGGCGCGGGTATTGGCAGCGACCGGGGCTGACGGCCCAGCGGTTCGTCGCGGACCGGTTCAGCGGCCGAGCGGGAGGGCGGTTGTATCGGACCGGAGACATGGCGAAGTGGGCAGGAGATGGAAGCCTGGAGTTTGTGGGACGGACCGATGATCAGGTGAAGATTCGCGGGCACCGGGTCGAGTTGGGGGAGATCGAGGCGTGTTTGGCGGAGCACGCCAAGATCCGTGAGGCGGCGGTGGTGGCGCGCGAAGAGGCTGGGGGCGATAAGCGACTGGTTGCCTACGTGGTGAGGAAAGGCGAGGAGGTCGGCGCGGACGAGGCGGAAGAGCAGCGGACTGTGAGCGGCTGGTGGGGGGTGTTTGAGCAAGTATACGGGCAGAAAGAAGCCATGATGAGGGATGAGCTGATCAACTCGCGGGTGTGGGTCAGCAGTTATACGGGCGAGCCTTTCAGCGAAGACGAGATTCTGGAATGCGTCGAGAACACGGCGCGGAGGATTCTTGATTTAAAGCCGAAGCGGGTCTTGGAAATAGGCTGCGGGACCGGGCTGATTCTGGCGCGTGTGGCGCCGCGCTGTGAGGAGTATTACGGGACGGACATCTCAGGCGAGGCGCTGGGACAAGTGCGGCAGTACGTGGAAAGCGCGGGGCTGGGTGAGCGCGTGAGGCTGCTGGAGCGGGCGGCAGACGATTTAGGATGGGCGCCGCAGGGACACTTCGACGTGGTGGTGCTGAACGAAGTGGTGCAGTATTTCCCGAACCTGGAGTACCTGCTCCGGGTGTTGGACGGGGTGAGGGGGGGGCTGGCGAAGGGCGGGAGCGTGTATTTGGGAGACCTCAGGAATCTCGATTTGCTGGAGACTTTTCACACTTCGGTCGAGCTACATCGAGCGGGCGAGGAGATGAGGGCAGAGGAGTTGCGCCGGCGAATCCGTAGGAGGCTGAGGACGGAGAAGGAGTTGGCGCTGGACCCGGGACTGTTCATGGCGATGCGGGGAGAGTGCGGGTGGATAAAAGAGGTGGAGATCGAGTTGAAGGGCGGGAGTTACGGGAACGAGTTCACGAAGTTTCGTTATGACGTGACGCTGCATACGACCCGGGGAAAGAAGGAGGGTCAGGCGTGGAGATGGCAGGAGTGGGAAGCTGGACGGTGGAGCTTGGAAAGGTTGCGTGCCGAACTATCGGGTGGGTGCGGCGAGTTGGCCTTGACAGGGGTGCCGAACGCGAGGGTGCAGAGAGATCTGGCGGGGCAGGAGTGGCTGGGGGGGGCGGCGGATGAGAGTACTGTGGGGGAAGCGCGCGGCAAGCTGGAGGAGGTGGAGAAAGAAGGTGGAGGAGTCGATCCTGAAGATTTGCGTGAGATCGGGCGTGAGTTTGGTTATGACGTGCGTGTGAGCTGGCCGGGAGGCGGGTCGAGTGGGAGTTATAAAGTTCTGCTGAGAATCGCCGCCGAGCAGCCGGCGGAGGAGTCCTTGGAAGGAGAGGAGGGAGAAGGCGGGACGTTGAGCGAGCGTGGGGCGAGCTGGAGCCGGTATGCGAATCGGCCTCTGGCCGGGTGGGAAGACGGAGGATTGGCGATAGAGTTGCGGGAGTATTTGCAGGAAAGGTTGCCTGGTTACATGACGCCTGCGGCGTATGTGGAGTTGGAGATGCTGCCGCTGACGGCGAACGGGAAGATCGATCGGAAGGCGTTGCCCGCGCCTGATGGGGAGGCGTACGGGGCGCGCAGCTACGAGGAGCCGCAAGGTGAGATCGAGAAGACGTTGGCGTGGATTTGGGCGGAAGCGCTGAAACTGGAGAGGGTGGGCCGTCACGACAACTTCTTTGAGCTGGGCGGAAACTCGCTGCTTGTGATGCGGGTTATCGCGCGTATGCGGAGGGCCGGATTGGACGTCGAGGCGCGGACTCTGTTTGCGACGCCGACGCTGGCTGAATTGGGGGGGGCTATTCGGCCCCAGACGGACACGATCCTGGTCCCACCCAATATGATTCCACCTGGGTGCGAAGTGATCACGCCGGAGATGCTGCCGCTGGTGCGACTGACGGTAGAAGAGATCGAGCGAATCGTCGAGGCCGTGCCGGCTGGTGCGGCGAACGTGCAGGATATCTATCCGTTGACTCCGCTGCAGGAGGGGCTCCTCTTTCACCACCTCATGGACGGAGCGGGGGATCCATATCTGGTGGTGTCCGAGTACAGTTTCGACAGCCGGGCCAGGTTGGACGGTTATCTTAAGGCTATGCAAGCGGTGATCGATCGTCACGACATCTTGCGGACGGGTGTGATGTGGGAAGCACTGCCGGAGCCGGTGCAGGTGGTATGGCGGAGAGCCAGGCTGCCGGTAGAAGAAGTGGTGTTGGAAGCGGGAGCAGGGGGGCCGGCCAAACAGTTGTATGTGCGTTACAACCCGCGATCATGCCGAATGGATGTGAGACAGGCGCCGCTGCTGCGTGTGGTGATCGCGCACGATAAGGAAGAGGGGCGCTGGCTGATGATGCAGTTGCAACATCATTTGGCAGGTGACGTCATCACCGCAGGGATCATGCGAGAGGAGATCCAGACATATCTTTTGGGAGAAGAAGATCGATTACCGGCGCCGCTGCCGTTCAGGAACTTGGTGGCGCAAGCGCGGTTAGGAGTTAGCCAGGAGGAGCACGAAGTCTTTTTCCGGCGATTGCTGGGAGATGTGACGGAGCCGACCACGCCGTTCGGATTGTTGAATGTGCAGAGCGACGGGACTGGAATTGATCAGGCGCGTGTCAAAGTTGAGGCCAAGTTGGCGCGGAAAATGCGCGAGCGCGCACGCAAGCTGGGGGTCAGCCCAGCAACTTTATGCCATGTGGCGTGGGCGCAGGTGGTGTCGCGAACGTCGGGCCGAGAGGATGTGGTCTTCGGGACGGTGCTGTTCGGGCGAATGCAGGGAGGAGAAGGCGCTGACCGGGCCATGGGAGTATTCATCAACACGCTTCCGGTGAGGGTTCGAGTCGGGGAAGAGGGCGCGGAGGAGAGTGTCCGCAGGATGCACCGGCAGTTGACGGAGTTGCTGCGGCATGAGCACGCATCGCTGGCATTGGCGCAGAGATGCAGCGCAGTGCCTGCTCCGGCGCCATTGTTCTCTTCGCTGCTCAATTATGCTTACAGCCCGGGTGGGGCGCAGGCTCATTCGCGAGAGAAGAAGCAGGCTTTGGAAGGCGTCGAGAACCTGTACGGGGAATCGCGTAACAACTATCCGTTGAACCTGGCTGTGAATGATTTGGGAGAGGGCTTCAGTCTGATAGTGCACGTAGAGGCTTCAGTTGATGCAAATCGAGTGTGCCGGTATATGCAGACGTCGCTGGAATCACTGGTGGAAGCGCTGGAGACCGAACCTGCCCGTCAGGTGCGCATCCTGGAAGTGATGCCGGAATCAGAGAGGCGTCAGGTGATCTATGAGTGGAACGCAACCGAAGCCGAGTATCCGGCGGCGGGAGGGCGGCAAGAGAAGCTCGTGCATCAGTTATTTGAAGAACAGGCGGAAAGGACGCCGGAAGCTGTGGCCGTGGTTTATGAGGATGCGATCTTGAGTTATGGAGAGCTTAACCGGCGGGCCAATCAGCTGGCGCATTATTTGCGGGAGTTGGGGGTGGGACCGGACGAGCGGGTAGGCATTTGCGTAAAACGAAGCTTGGAGATGATCGTCGGATTACTGGCGGCATTGAAGGCGGGCGGAACGTACGTACCTATGGATCCAGCTTATCCGACTGAACGGCTGAACTATATGCTCGAAGACAGCGCTCCAGCAGTATTGCTGACCGAACCGCACTGGCAAGGACCATTTGACTATCTCCGCCAGACCTTACAGGTCATCGATCTGACGGATGCTGTTCCTCGGTGGAGCAGTCGGCCGGACACAAACCCGGATCCCACCGCCATCGGGGTCGGCCCTGAGCATCTAGCCTACCTCATCTACACTTCCGGCTCCACCGGCTTATCTAAGGGAGTCATGGTACGTCATCGATCTGTCGTGAACCTGTTTTTCGGTCTGAAATCCAGTGTTTACAGTCCGGCCAAGGCCGGTTGCCTCCGGGTATCCATGAACGGCTCCCTGGCCTTCGATACATCGGTCAAGCAGATTATTCAGATGTTGGACGGTCACGCGCTCGATATCGTTCCGGAAACTGTCCGCCGTGATGGCGAAGCCTTGCTGCGATTCGTGCAGGACAGGACTATCGAGGCCTTGGATTGCACTCCATCTCAGCTCGGTCTCTTGTTGGAAGCAGGGCTGGTTCGCGAAAACTTCGATAATCTCCTTGGGCAGCTCTTGGCGGAAGCGGGGTTGTCCCAGAAAAGAGACGATAGCCTCAGGCTTGTTCTGGTAGGAGGCGAGCCCATAGAAAAGAGTACTTGGGAGACACTGTCTGCTTCGCAAATCGAATTCTTCAATATGTACGGTCCCACGGAGTGTACGGTTGACGCCAGTGTCTGCGCCGTGCGTTCAGGGCTTGAACCGTCGATTGGCAGGCCTCTTGCGAACACTACCCTCTATGTGCTGGACGGCAATTGTAATCCGGTGCCTCTCGGTGTATCCGGTGAACTCTACATTGGTGGAGTTGGAGTGGCACGCGGGTATTGGAACGATCCCGAAATCACCGCTCAACAGTTCATCCCTAATCCGTTCAGCTCTGCTGCAGGTTTACGACTGTACCGGACCGGTGATCGGGTTCGCTATCTTCCGGATGGTAATCTTGCGTTCTTAGGACGGACTGATGATCAGGTTAAGCTGCGCGGTTTTCGGCTTGAGCCGAATGAGATTGTCTCTGCCCTAGAGCAGCACCCTGCTGTGCGTCAATCGGCGGTCTGCTTGCACCCCGATCATGACGACCCGCAGCTTGTGGCGTATGTCGTCCTCGACCCGAAACGTTCACCATCTGTTGCCGGGCGTCAGCGCTACAAACTGCCAAACAATCTAGCCGTGGTGCATTTGAACCGCAACGAGACGGATTTTCTCTATGAAGAAATGTTCGAGGTTCAGGCGTATTTCAAACACGGCATTACCATCTGCGACGGCGATTGTTTATTTGACGTGGGAGCAAACATAGGTCTGTTTTCGCTTGCTTCACACTTGCGCGCCAGAAATTTGCAGATTTACGCGTTTGAGCCGAGCCCGTTGGTCTTTGATTTGTTGAAGACCAATATGCGGCTCTATTCCGTCGATGCACGGTTGCACCGCGTCGGCCTCTCGCGCGAGAAAAGGTCGATGCCGCTGATGTTCTACCCTAAATTTTCATTCCTCTCCGGTCTATACGCCGATCGTGAACAGGATAAGGAAGTCGTTCGATCTTTTATCCGTAAACACGAGGCGAACGGCCAGGGCGCTCACGACCCTGATTTGTTGGAGGAATTGCTGGAGGACCGCTTTGAATCGCGCCAGATAGAGATCAATCTTGTGACGCTTTCCGAGATGTTGCGTGAGCACAACGTGGAGCGCGTCGACCTGCTCAAGATCAACGTCGAGAAGAGCGAGATGGACATTCTGGCCGGCATTGAGGAAGAGGACTGGCGCAAAATACGTCAGATTGCCATGGAGGTGCACGACATTGATGGCCGCCTCAATTCGATCGTTGAATTGTTACTGCAGCACGGCTACGAGGTAGCCGTCGAACAGGATTGGCAATTGGAGGAATCTACTCAAACCAACTTCTACGTCTATGCTCGCCGCGCTGCTGAAGACCGGAATCATGATGTGGAATCCGCGACACCGACCGTCTTGGAAGATCAACTAGTGACGGCGAAAGAGCTACGTTCGTTTCTCGCCAAACGGCTGCCGGAGTACATGGTACCGGCAGCGTACGTGCCCATGGACGCGCTGCCCTTGACGCCGAATGGGAAGTTGGATCGCAGGAAGTTGCCGGCGCCGGAAGGAGGCGCGTATGCAGCGGCGGGCTACGAAGCCCCGATTGGAGAGGTCGAAACCGCGCTGGCGAAAATTTGGGGCAAGGCGCTCCAACTCGATCAGATCGGCCGCCACGATAACTTCTTTGAACTCGGGGGTCACTCGTTACACGCCATGCGCGTGGTCACTCTCATGGAACAGGTAGATCTCAATATAATGGTAATGGATCTTTTCACCTATCCGACCATTGAATCGCTCGCCAGGAAAATCGAGATCGTCGGTGGACGGGCTTCTGCGGAAACAGCCATCCGTGTGCAGGAAGGTGGCACGGAGGCGCCACTTTTCCTGACACATCCATCGATTCATGGATACTTCGCTCGTCAGCTCGCTCCACATCTTGATCCCGGTATTCCGGTTTATAGTTTGACTCTGAGGCCACTAAGTGAGCCAGCCGAGCGCACCGTCGAAGGAATGGCCATGCGCATGGTACAGATAATTCGCTCTGTCCAGCCCGAGGGCCCATACCGGATTGCCGGTTATTCCAGTGGCGGGCCGATCGCCTATGAAATTGCCGCGCAACTGATCGGCGCTGATCAGAAGATCGATTTCCTTGGGTTATTTGACTCTTTTTACAATGGAGGTAGAGGCCGGGACACGACCGCCGTTCGGATGGAGATTGATCAGATAGAGCAGGGTGACACACAACCGTTGCTGCGCATCATCGAAGGTGCGTCTGCCCGGCCGCGCAAATCTACACGCCGCGTCTCGCAGGAGGCCTTGGACGAGGTCAGGCTGAGCGCCAGGACTATGGATTTCGCGGCATTCCTACAGAAGTGCCGTGACCTGGAGGTGTTGCCGGAATATTATGATTACTACACGGCCGCCCAACTCCAGCAGTTGATGATGCGCAACCGCACAAACATCGTAGCGGATCTGGAGTACTGGGCACAGCCACTCCCAATTCCGGTTCATTTCTTTACCGCCATCGAACCGGAACCAGGACAGGAAGAGTCAAGCGTACAGAGCTGGGAATCTGTTGTGCCGCCAAGTTTGCGTCGTATTATACCTATCGAGGGAAATCACTCGACAATCATGGACAGTCCTAATGTCGAATCGTTCGGCCGAATTCTGTCGAATACTCTTTTTAATGTGGTCGCAAACTCAATGGAACTGCCGGAGAGAAGTTTTTCCCCGCTGATTGGTTTACAACCTGGTCGGCAGAATGTCGCACCACGCTTTTGGGTGCCCGGAGCCGGCGCCACTGTCATCAGCCTTGCGGAGTTGGCCGCCTGTCTGGGTCGAACAATACCGGTGTACGGGTTACAACCGCGCGGCTTAGAAGGGGAGCTTGTGCCACATTCTACGGTCCGTGCGATTGCCGAGTGTTACGTGCCAGCTCTCAATGAGATCTATCCTCGAGGCCCAGTGCACCTGCTGGGGCACTCATTTGGAGGTTTGGTGGCCTTCGAGATGGCTCATCTGCTGCTCGAGGACGGCCGTACCGTCGCCTCACTTACAATCCTGGACAAGGAAGCTCCGGACAGGATGGACGGCGTCGTCCGCGAATACAGTCATCCCGACGTCATAATGAACTGGGTAGAGAGCTTTGAACTGGTTTTGGGGAATCCGCTGGGGATCGGAAGAATCGATATCGAGTCACGCCCGGAAGCCATGCAGCGGGAACTCCTACGTCGTCGTTTAGTTGCAGCGAACCTCATCCCCTTGCGGTCCGATCCGGATCTATTACGAGGTTCCTTGCGCACCTATGCCGCCTCGATCCGTGCCCGCTACATCCCCGATAAGCCATACCCCGGACGGTTGAAACTGGTGCTTGTCGACGATCCTCGGTTAGATCGGGTCTCTAATCGGCAATACCATCAAAAGGTCATTGAAGATTGGAAACGTTTTGCCCCGGATCTCGTTTGTGTGCAAGGGCCCGGCAACCATCTGACTATGCTCAAACAGCCCTATGTCCAGGCGTTGGCCGATTTAATTCGAGATTCGAGATGACTGATCGAAGAATTTCTGCCGACCCAGGCGGGCTCAAAGGGATTTTGGTAAATCACCTATCGGTCTGAAACGGTTAAATTCTGAAACACCAAGCTCAATTCAAGGGAGATTGCCGATGATTAAATGGGCGCCGGAGTCCGCCGCCTTACCGCTTGTTGGAATGGCCCAAGAACGGCCGTCCAACAGCCGTCAATTGTGGTCATGGCTCATGACCACTAAAGACCAGGTTCATCAGCTTCTGGAGGTCCATGGAGCGATTCTGTTCCGAGGGTTCAGAATTGCGTCTGCAGAGGAGTTTCAGGATCTGGCCGGGATCTTTTGCCATGAATTCGGCAGCTATGTCGGAGGGAATTCACCGCGCACCAGAGTAGCTAATCATGTTTTTACTTCCACTGAATATCCCAAAGAGGAGCTGATTTCGATGCACAATGAAGCTTCTTATTTAAAGCGTATGCCTGGCAAAATTCTCTTTTGTTGCCTCAAACCGGCCGCCACAGGAGGACAAACCCCGCTCGCGGATTGCCGGCGTGTTCTGAATCGGATCGATCCTCAAGTGCGCCGCCGGTTTGATCGCAGCGGCGTTCGATACGTGAACAATTTGCATGGAGGGACCGGACTCGGCAAATCGTGGATGGAGACTTATTGCACCAAAGACCGCAAGGAAGTGGAAAGACGCCTGGAAGCCGACGGCCATGCTTTTGAATGGAGGCCGAACGGAACTCTTAGAATTTGCATGCACGCACCGGCGACCTTACGCCACCCGGTGACTCAGGAAGAGGCCTGGATCAACCAGGCAGAGCAATGGCATTCATCAAGTTTGGAAAGCAGTCTACTGGAAGACCTCCTGTCGATTCTCAGGGAAGATGAGCTCCCACACAATGCATTTCTCGGCGATGGATCGCCCCTTGATCTATCCGATCTGGAGGACATCAGGATGGCCATGACGGCTGAGGAGCGAATCTTTGAATGGCAGGCAGGGGACCTTCTGCTCTGCGACAATCTTCTTATCATGCACGGCCGTCAGGCATACTCCGGGGACCGAATGGTTCTTGCCGCAATGGGATGAACGTTGGAGGAGCCCAATCTCTGGAAATGTGATTGTGGGGGAAGTAAAAGAGCAGATCCTCCTATAGCGTTTCGGTCTTGAACCGAACGCAGCTCTCTGCCAACCACGTTATTAATCAAAGTACATATAACAAGACACTAACTCTATAATTTCGTCCGGGATACTCGGGGTAGGAGGAGTTTTTCATGAGCAGGATCAATAGAGCAGCTAACAATATACTTGAGACCATAGGCGGAACGCCGCTGGTAAGGATCTCGAATCTTTATTCGGATTGCGACTTTCAGGTCTTTGCCAAGATTGAGGCCGGTAATCCTGGCGGAAGTCTTAAGGACAGGCCCGCTCATAACATCATAAAAAAAGCCTTCAGCCAGGGCCTGGTTACAACCGGATCGACCATTATTGAATCAAGCTCTGGTAATATGGGGATCGGCCTTGCCCAAGTCTGTGCTTACCACAAACTGCGATTCATCTGCGTCGTAGATCCCAAAACTACCGTGCAGAATATCGCTATTCTCAAAGCTTTCGGGGCAACAGTTGACCTGGTGGTTGAACCCGATCCCAAGACGGGCGAGTTTCTCGGGGCACGAATCGCTCGTGTCAAAGAGCTGGTGCGCGAGATTCCTAATAGTTTCTGGCCGAACCAGTATTCCAACATTGCCAACTCGGAAGCGCATTTTGAAACTATGGGAGAGATTACGGACGCCTTGGACAGCAAAGTCGATTATCTCTTCTGCGCGGTCAGCACCTGCGGGACCATGTCCGGATGCGCAACCTATATTCGACGGCACCACTTGACCACTAAACTATGGGCAGTGGATGCCGTTGGGAGTGTCTTATTTGGAGGTGCCCGGGCGAAGCGTCAGATTCCCGGACATGGAGCTTCGCTAGTTCCCGAGCTGTATAAGCCAAACCTGGAAGATGCGCACATTCGTGTCACCGATCTCGATTGCATCCGTGGTTGTCGAAGATTGGTTGCCGAGGAGTCGATTTTGGCGGGAGGCTCTTCGGGCGGAATCGTCTCCGCTCTTGGTAAGGTCAGGGAGCGGATTCCAAGAAACTCAACCTGCGTATTAATACTACCGGACCGGGGCGAGCGCTACCTCGACACAATTTATTCCGATCTCTGGGTCAGGGATCACTTTGGAGAAGAGGCGCTGGCCGAAAAAGACATGAGGCTGGCGCAGCCCTCACTTCGTGTTCCATCCTGCGCGTCGATCGGGCGCAAGGGCCTTGCACCACGCTTTCAGAACTTCGTCCCGCCGGTTCTGGATTAGAGAAATGGCGAGCGGAGATTGGCAGCCGACAACCGGAAACATTGTCAGGCAAATTGACAGGGAGGGTTAAGAGGAATGCAACATGACAATGGGCTTGCAGTACTGAGTGCGGGAGATCTCATCTCTTTCTTGGAAAGGCGTGAGCAAGAGATCATGGATGTTATCGAAGCGGCATATTGTGCCCACAGGCGAGGAAACACGAAATGCCCCCACTCTCTGTTTCTGCGTTTGCCGTCAGGCGGCAGCAGGATTATCGCCCTGCCTGCATATATTGGTGAAGACGTGGACGCGGCAGGAGTGAAATGGATCTCGTCATTTCCATCGAATCTGGAAGCGGGATTGCCGCGAGCGTCAGCGCTGATTGTCCTGAATTCGGTAGAAACCGGTCGCGCCTATGCAGTGATGGAAGGATCAATCATCAGCGCGAAGCGCACTGCGGCGAGCGCCGCAGTGGCGGCGAAACGGTTGGTCGCAGACCCGGACGCCTTAGACTGTATCGGGATCATCGGTTGCGGCGAAATCAATCGCGAGATTCTGAGATTCACCCGCAAAACACTGCCTTTGATCACCCAGGTCAGGGTGTTCGATACAAATCCCGAGAGATCTCGAACCTTTCGCACGTTCTGTGAAGACCATCTTTCGCTGAAAGCATTGCCGGCGCGGTCAATTACTGAAGTGCTCAGTGGAGGTCAGCTCATTTCGATCGCGACCACTGCAGTCACACCCCACATCCAGACACTCTCTGCCTGTCCCAGCTCTACGGTGATTCTGCACATTTCTCTCCGTGATATCGCTCCAGAAGCGTTATTTTCGATCGACAACATTGTCGACGATCCCGACCATGCCTGTCGGGAAAATACTTCGCTCGATTTAGCCGCAAAAGCGCTGGGTCATCGAAGGCTCATTCGAACAACGATCGGTGAGATCCTCACCGGCGCCGCCCCGCCGACCTTAGGCGATGGTCGGACCGTGGTATTCAGTCCTTTTGGCCTTGGGATCCTCGACTTGTCCTTGGCCATACACGTCTACCGAGCAATCTGCAGCAGCGGCAGAATATGCCGAATACCCGGTTTTCACGCAGAAGCCACCCTGTGATGGATAAATTTCGGACGATCAACAAATTTCTCGCGATCTCCGCTGACGGAGCTTGAGCAGCTTACAAGCTGCTGCGGGTGATGCGACCGGATGTGAGGCTGTTTAAAAGCCGATTTCCCCTCATGAGTCAGTTGATCCGACCGTTCAGCTATGTCGCCCTATAATCGATTGTTGACTCGCTATCTTCGCCCCTGCGCTTTCCGAGTGGGACTGCTCGGCTTGTGCCTTCTGGGTTCGACCGGATTGCAACTCTTCATCCCGCAGCTCATACGCTCCTTTATTGATCTAGCCGTCGCTGGCGGCGCGATGAATAAGCTGATGCATCTGGCACTCCTCTACCTGGGCCTGTCGATTCTGAACCAGTTGTTTTCGGCCAGTTCGGCTTATCTTTCCGCAGAGATCGGATGGAGCGCAACGAATCAGCTCCGGGCCGATCTCTTCCGTCACACGCTTGATCTCGATATGGCGTATCACCAAGGCCGTCTGCCAGGCGAAATGATCGAGCGCATCGATGGCGATGTCGGCAGTATCTCCAACTTCTTCTCGCAATTTATCGTGCGGGTGTCGGCGGCCGTATTGTTGACTATCAGCGTGCTGGTTATGCTCTGGCGTGAAAACTGGGTGATCGGTCTTAGTCTGACGATCTTCACGACCATTGGGATGGGCGTCCTTCACTGGCGCCGCAGTATCGCCGTCGGACCTACGCAACAGGAACGCGAACTGACGGCACAGCTCTTCGGGTTCATTGAAGAACGGTTGACCGGCCTCGACGACATTCGAGCAAACGGCGCAGGGGCCTACGTCATGCATCGCTTTCTTAAACTGCAACGCGATTGGTTCGCCAGGTCGGTGCGGGCCACCTGGTTGCGAGGGACGATCTGGTTATCAACGGGGGGGCTTTTTGCCAGTGGCCATGTCCTGATCCTCAGTCTGGGGGTATGGCTCTATTTGTCGGGCGTGATAACGCTGGGTACGGTCTATCTTTTTATCAACTATATGTTAATGCTCGAGATGCCGATGGAACAGATCACGCAGCAATTGCAGGAGTTCCAGAAGGCCGCGGCAGGCATTCGTCGTGTGGGCGAGCTGTTGGACACGCCGCGTACAGTGTTGAGCGGCAATCGGTTACTTGCCAGGCACGCACACTCGATCAGGTTTGACCAGGTGCGCTTTCGGTACGCCGAGCGGGATGTGCTGAAGGATCTAAGCTTTCGTCTGGAGCCTGGGGAGACGCTCGGCCTGCTTGGGCGCACTGGTAGCGGCAAGTCAACGCTGATCCGACTGGCCTCCCGCTTGTATGATGCCACCGAAGGCCGCATCCTGATCGACAGTATTGATCTCCGGCACACGAATCTTCACGATTTACGTCGCCGGATTGCCCTCGTGACCCAGGACGTTCAGCTTTTCCACGGCACAATCCGCGACAATCTGACGTTCTTCAATTCGGGCGTGTGCGATGAGCGAATCTGGCAGGTTCTACAGAAGCTGAGATTACGGCCCTGGATCGAAGAACTGCCGCAGCAACTGGACACCATGCTCGAAGCGGGTGGCAGTGGGCTCTCGGCCGGACAAGCTCAACTGCTCGCATTCGGGCGAGCCTTTCTACGCGATCCCGGCATCGTGATCCTTGATGAACCTTCGAGCCGCCTCGATCCAGCCACTGAGCGTCTGGTGAGGGACGCTGTCGACCGATTGTTTGAAAATCGCACCGGCATCATCATCGCCCACCGCCTGAGGACGGTCGAGCGTGTCGATAAGATCATGGTACTTGCTGAAGGCCGTATTCTCGAATACGGCCCTCGCGAAGCGCTGGCCCGCAATCCGGACTCTCGCTATAGCGCGCTGCTGCGGCTCTCGTCCGAATCCATGAGCCTGGATGAACAGATGGAGCAAATCGCATGACAACGATGGGTTACATGCTCCGGCTGTTTGCGTGGCGCCGGACCGAATTTTTGACGAACTGTTTTGCATGGCTGTTCTTTCATACAGTGCCGCTGACTTATGCCCTGCTGGTGAAGGCGATCTTCGACACGCTCTCGGGCCAGGCCCCGGCGGGCTACAATCCATGGACCTTGATTACGATTATGGCTTTGGCCTACGCCTCGCGCCTGATTGGATTTATCGTCTGTTTTCGACTCTTTACCCGCTACAACTACGCAATTCAGGCGTTCCTCCGGCGAAACTTGCTCGCTTATCTGATGAAGGCTCGAGGCTCTCGGATCTTGCCGGAGTCGCCTGCTGGAGCCGTGACTTGTTTTCGTGATGATGTCGAAGATATCAGCCTCTATACCGAGAGCTGGGTCGATGTGTGGGGCTTTCTTCTCTACGGTGTCTCCGCGATCGCATTTCTGTTCTGGATCGACCCTCTGATCGCGGTCATTGTCTGTACTCCTCTCTTCGGAATGGCACTGTTGATGCACTTTCTCTCGCAGACCATTCGTAAGTTTCGCCGACGGATGCGCGAGGCGACGGCTCGCATGACCGACTTCATCGGCGAGACCTTCGCCGCGGTGCAAGCCGTCAAAGTCGCAGGCGAAGAAGAAGCGATGACGGAGCACTTTCGATCGCTGGGCCATGAAAGGCGAAAACGCGGGCTGACCGATGTGCTGCTCGCAGAAATGACTCGTACCTTAAATAATGGTCTTATTCATGTCGGGATCGGTTTTGTGTTGACGGCTGCGACTTGGAAGATGAGGCGCGGTAACTTGACTGTCGGTGATCTTGCCGTGTTCGTTCAGTTGCTTCCGCGGGTCACCCACATTCTGACCTTCGTGGGCGGAATGATGGCTCAGCACCGCAGGGTCGGCGTGGCTGCGGATCGATTGGGGAAGCTCTTGGTCGACGCGCCGAAAGATCAGAGCGTCAATCCGGAGCCGCTTGTTCTGACCGAGCCGCTCCAGTCGTATGCGCCCGAACTGCCGGAAAGAACCTGTTTGGAGACGCTTCAGGTCGTTGGATTGTGCTTTCAGTATCCGGGGACCCAGGTCGGAATCGATGATATCAGCTTTTCGCTCAGACGCGGTGAATTCGTCGTCGTGACAGGTCGCATCGGTGTGGGAAAGACCACTTTGCTTCGCGTGCTACAGGGGCTGCTGCCGAAGACGGCGGGGCAGATCTTATGGAATGGCCAGTTGGTTGACGATCCCTCGACATTCTTCACGCCGCCGCATTCTAGCTACACCGCGCAGGTTCCGAGACTATTTAGCGAAACACTTCGTGACAACATCCTGTTGGGTGATCCATCCGATAATCATCTGTTGCCGGCTCTAAAGCGGGCAGCGATGGGGCCAGATCTGGCAGTCCTCGAGCAAGGCGTCGAGACGATGGTCGGCGCACGCGGCGTGAAGCTCTCGGGCGGCCAAGTCCAGCGGGCCAGTGCGGCTCGGATGTTCGCGCGCAGTGCCGACCTTCTGATTTTCGACGATCTTTCGAGCGCGTTGGATGTCGCCACGGAGCGACAACTCTGGCACGGATTGTTGAGCGATCGCCAACCAGCCTGTCTGGTTGTAAGCCATCGCCGACCAGCTTTGCGAAGGGCGACTCAGATCCTGCTGATCGAGAATGGGCGAATTGCCGCACAGGGCACGCTCAATGAATTGCTGGCTACTAATACAGAAATGCGGAAAATCTGGGATGAAGACGAAGAACCGGAAACTGCCAGGCCAGAGCGGCCTGCCATGACTCACAGGCATGATAAAAGCAACGGTACCGTCGCGAGAGAGGGCACCCGGACCGCCGGTCCGCAAGCGGAATAGCACCCCCCCACAACCTCAACCCTGAGATGATACCTACTTTCCATGAATATTCTCTTGCTCCAAAGTACTTCCTATTTGCCGAGCATCGGCGCCAATAAAGCCAACCGTCTCTTATTAGAGGCTTTGGCGCGGCATGGCCATAAGTGCCTAGCTCTTGGGCCAATCTCAGGCATCTATTCTGATGTCACATTAATGGATGCTCTTAGCCATGGCAATATTCCGGCGACCGGGGGAGCCAATGGCGCGTTGATGTTCGCGTTAAACGGCGTCGCCGTGCACGCTTACCAATCGATCAGGCGCTTACTTGAATGTCTTCAAGAAGAGGTCAAACTGTTCAACCCACATTGGATTGTTACAACGTCTGAGGATTTCGGCTATCAGCTTCTGAAGGCGGCTGTGACGATGTCTCCCGCTCAGGTCATCTTTCTGGCTCGCACCACTCAGTACTTGCCTTTCGGTCCGACAAGTTTCTGGCCGAGCAAGTCAGGGACCAACCTGGTTCGCAAGGCTCGGGCCGTCATTGCCGTGAGCAGATTCGTCAAGAATTATATCCAGGAGCATGGAAAGATATTCGCCACAACATTTCCGCTTCCTAGCTTTGGTGTAACCCAGGCTCCGAGTTACTTGGGGCTTGATCGCGAGTACGTCTTGATGATCAATCCGTGCGCTATTAAAGGCGTCACCGTGTTTACCGATCTGGCGAGAATCTTCTCAAACGTTAGGTTTGCAGCAGTGCCGACCTGGGGAACCACGGCTGATGATCGCCTCATGTTGAACCGGCTGAAAAACGTCACGCTCCTCGAATCCAGCGAAAATGTTGAAGCTATCTACGCGAAAACCAAGGTGCTACTCGTGCCTTCACTCTGGGATGAGTCATTCGGCAAAGTTGTGATAGAGGCCATGCTCCGTGGAATCCCGGTTATTGCCAGCGACGCCGGCGGGCTGCCGGAAGCCAAGTTGGGGGTCCCTTACGTTGTCCCCGTACAGACCATTAAAGAATATGCAAGATCTGTAGATGAGCGAATGGTGCCATCCGCAGTTGTTCCAGCTCAAAATGTGGGTCCCTGGATAGAAGCTGTAAATGCACTCCTTGCAGATGAACTTTTGTATGAGCAGGTTTCAAAAGAATCGCGATTGGCAGCTCTCGATTATGTAGCAAGTACCGGTGTGGAGCATTTTGAGAATTTCTTGGGATCTTTGGCTCTGCCATCTCCGGCCATATTGCCTGATTGCGGATAACTCTGGATTAGAGTGCAAGTTTGTACCGGAGATATTGTCGCAGGGCATCAGAAGAGAGAATGAGTTACAACCTGGAAATAGCCGCCTGAACCGACTCGGTTGATCTCGGAAACGATCATTCATTCCGACGACTCCGCTGAGCTTGCGTTAAGAAACTCGGTTTCAACTTGCAATATAGTCTATGTCAAGAATTACAGAGACCTTTGAATACTACAATATCGCAGTCGTTGCTAATTTCAATGTGGAAGGCATCCGGGAGTCCCTGGAGTTCTGGTTTCGGGAATTGAACGTCGAGGGGCGCCTGCTAATCGCCCCCTCAGATCAGATTATTCAGCAACTTCTCTCTCCGGCCGGCGTTGTCCCCACCGAATGCGGGCTGACTATTGTGTTTATTCAGACTGAACGCTGGGCACCGGGAGGGCGGTATGATCGTGCAGATCTAATGCGCAACTTTACAGATCTCATCAACGCCATGAGTGCCACGAGCCTCCGTTCTGAAGCCCGAAAGTTACTGGTTGTCTTTTGCCCTCCTTCGCCGGAGCTGCGGTTTAATCCGGTCATTCTGGCGGTTGAGAAGGACGTGCGAGATTCACTGACTCTGCTCTATGGCGTGGACTGTCTCGATTCGCGGGACTTGGAAGAATTATATCCGGCTAGGCAGTACGAAAAATACTTTGATCCGTTTACTGATCGACTCGCTCAGATTCCATATACCCGATTGTGCTATGCCGCATTGGGGACAACGGTGGCTCGGAAACTCTATTCCTTGATGACTAGACCTCGCAAGGTTATCGTTATGGACTGCGACAACACGTTATGGTCCGGCGTCGTCGCAGAAGTCGGTCCTCTCAACGTATCAGTCGGGCCTGGCCGAGCGGCGCTCCAGAGATTTTTGATCAGGCAGGTGGAAAGCGGGAGACTGATCTGCCTTTGTAGTAAGAATGAAGAGGAGGATGTTCTGGCGGTGTTCGACCTGCATCCCGCCATGCTACTCCGCCGGGAACATCTGGCGGAGTGGAAAGTGAATTGGAACCGGAAGGCCGATAATCTGCGGATGCTCGCCGCAGATCTGAACTTGGCTCTCGGCAGCTTCGTTTTCATTGACGATGATAGCTTTGAGTGCGCTCAGGTAAGGGCAGTTTGCCCGGAAGTGGCGACCCTTCACTTGCCGTCAGATGAACTCGATATTCAAAAATTTCTTCAAAACTCTTGGGATCTCGACCTGCAACCTTCCACACCCGAGGACAGAAAACGGACCCTCTATTACCAGCAGAATGCCAAACGCGCACGAAGTCGCGAGGAAGCTCGATCGATTGAGGAGTTCATCGCAGACCTGGAGTTGGAAATCGAAATCGAATTATTACAAGACGCGGATCTGGCACGAGCATCTCAGCTCACTGTACGAACTAACCAATTTAACATTAACGGGATTCGTCGCTCCGAATCCGAGCTTCAAGCCTACCTGAAGGATCAAAATAGAGTCTGTCAGATCGTAAAAGCTCGAGACCGCTTTGGGGATTATGGCACGGTTGGATTGATGATTAGTCATTCGCATCAAGATCTCTTGATTGTTGAAACTCTGCTTCTGAGCTGCCGCGCTTTGGGAAAAGGGATCGAGCAACGTATGATCGCAAAACTGAGTGATCTTGCGCAGCTAAACGGGGCCGGCCGGATAAAATTGGTTTATCAACCCAATGCGAGGAATACACCCTTACAGACGTTCCTTCTCGGAATCGGAGCACAGGAGGCTGAAGGGCACTGGATTGTAAATGTTCGAGATAATAATAAGGAGTCTTGACATGAATAACTATTGGGCCGATCCGGTTGAAGTCCTATCCTATCTTGACTCTTCCCGTCGTCCCCGTCCTGAACAGGAGGTTGCGTTGGTGCCTCCTCGCAACAAAACCGAGGATACGCTGGCAGCGATTTGGGCTGAAGTATTAGGATTCCAGGAAATTGGCATCGATGACGACTTTTTTCTGCTCGGAGGCGATTCGATACTCATGACTATGATAATCTCGCGAATTCACGAAAGGTTCGGTTTAGAGTTATCATTTGGGGACTTCTTCGACAATCCGACCATCACTACCTTCGCACCATTATTACTTAAAAACAACCATGTGGAATAACCAAAAACGGAGTCGGCCAAATCGCGCGGATTGCGGATCGACCACCTGGGATCCGTAACGACCTGGTGAATCCTGGTCGCATTTTAGAAACGCGCCCGGCTCAATTCTATTCGACAACTTGATAATGTTGATGCCTGGCGTAAATTCTTGCTGGACTGGTGGGGCAGATCCGTTTTTCATTCCTGACGGTGCGCCCCGCGGATGAGAATCTTTTATAGAACATGCCTCACATTAATTCATCACCTCCTCCAATGAACGATGACCTCGATCTTAATAGGGTAGAAAGTATAACCGAGGAATCATTCCAAGTTCTCTTAGATATCATTTATAAGATAGGAAGCGACGTGCGCATTGTTGAATTCGGCAGCGGAAGCAGTTCCGTCAGATTGGCCATGGAATTACAAAGCGCTCGCATCTTATCAATAGAGAGCAGCCAGGGCTATCTGCTTAGAACCAGGGCCTTAGCTCAGGCATATAACGTACAAGATCTCCTCGAAATAAGGCATGCGCCGCTGCAATTTCAAACCTATGGGCCAGGTCACATCCTGTCTTACCAAGAGAATGAATTTACCGGGTTGGATGATATCGATTGTGTGATTATTGATGGCCCTCCATTTTATACCCTGAGAGGGCGGGAAGCCTGTCTATATCAAGTCTATGCGAGACTGAAGGTTGGAGGGATTGTGATCCTGGACGATGTTCAAAGGAAAGCCGAAAAGCAAATATTAAATAATTGGCTTCAGGTCTATCCAGACTGCTTTAGGGTTGAGATAATAAAGACCGGGCATTGGCTGGCAATCCTGCAGAAATTGATGTCTGTCGAACCCAGATGGGACAATCAGGCTAAGTGCGCTGATAGTCTGGTAGTAGATAGTAATTATGAGAGAATTAAATTAGCGCTATTGCAGATAACAGATAGAGGATTCATAAACTGGTTGGCGGGAAGATGCCGGCCTGGTCGCGAGTGTTTACAGTTATTACAACAAATACGCGATGCATATGGCATCGCATCTAACAATCTCGCCGCGCAAGTTGAGGCTGACAGCAAGCTTATACACGGGAAACCTTGGCGAGAGGAGATCAAGCATATAGAGCTTTGTTTGAGGTTATTTGGAATGGGGGTGGCTCCCTTTTCGCAGCGGGAAGTCGTTGAAAAATCGGCAAAGTAGTGACGGGAATTATTGCGCCGGTTACTCGAAGCGCAGCCGGAAAAGAGAGGTCTGGGGAAAGTTTGTGAGCCGGTGACCGACCGGGATAATCGAGAGCATCTGCATCAACCAGAAGAGAAGAGGCAGCAGATTAAATCGACCCTTGAGAGGGTCCAGCCGAAACGCATCGGTTACGAGAGACGAGATTTAAATCCTTTCTGCTGATGGAAAGATCGTCACTGACATTCTGAGTATTTGAGAATTGCTATGGGATACCCTAAGATTGTTATCGAGCCGTCGATGCATTCAATAATGCTGGTGCTGGCATTATTCGGTGTGGTTCGTCAATAAAACGGGCCCTGTGGCGGAATGTAACGGTTATGACGCCTTTGCCGATTGAGAGCCCAAAACCTGGGAAAACGTGGTAACTTCTCAAGCTCGATCTTATTACTTATCAATTGTAGGAGGCTGCCGTGCTCAACAGGCTAAAAATTCGAATCCGAGCGCTGTTCTTCAGCTCTAAGATGGAAGTTGACCTGAAAACAAGAGAGCAGCTTGACCCAGAGAAGGCAAGCGAGAAGAACATCATTCGCGAATTAAGCCCGGAAGAGACGTGTGACACGGAGATTCGGAGCCTCAATGATCTTGAGCAGATCAGAGAAAGAAGCTGGAGTGTGCGCGGCTTCCGCTTCGCGGAGGAATTATGGCAGGATCTCCGTTACGGAGCGCGAATGTTGCTCAAGAGCCCAGGTTTTACTGCGACGGCTGTGGTTGCACTCGCGCTCGGCATCGGGGCCAACAGTGCTATCTTCAGCGTCATCAATGCGCTGCTGCTGCGCCCGTTGCCATACAGCGATCCTGACAAACTGGTTCAGATTTGGGAAACGGACGTCCAACACGCCAAAAACACGGTGGAGGCTTCATATCCGAACTTTGCTGACTGGCGGGATCAAAATCAGGTCTTCGAACAGATCGCTGGATACTCGGCAAGAGGATACACTCTGACGGGAGTCGCAGAGCCTGAGCGAATTCAAGGGGCCATTATTTCGTCCTCTTTTTTTCCAATGCTTCGCATCAACCCGATGCTGGGTCGCTTCTTTTCGCCGGAAGAAGATCGGCCAAACAAAATCTTCTCTGTTGTGATAGGTG
>DATEFT010000565.1:0-6337 GCA_035280505.1 Blastocatellia bacterium
TCCAGATAATCGAAGGTCCCTGCCAAGGTCCTGCCAATCCGCTCTTCCTCGTTATAAGCTGGAACGACTATTGATAAATGAACCATTTATAATATCCTTGTTATTCGAGTGCGGATATAACATGTAGCATTCGCCAATAAAATTCAATCATTGTTTTGGGGGGGGAGCCGGAGGGGACTTCCCGGACGGGAGCCGGCCAGGACGGGGAAGACCGGGCTTGCACCCTTCATCCCTTTGCTTGAAGGGGTTGCGGGCCGGTGTTAAGATGCGCCTTCTTCAAGAAGGCCGCTATTCTGTTATCTTGATGTATGAATGATTCCAGCTCAAAATTGCTCGCCTCGCTCTTTACCGAGAGCCATGTTCTCACTATCAGCGAACTGACCGAGCGGATCAAGGATCTGCTCCAAGTAGAGTTTTTCGCCCTGCACCTGCAAGGGGAGATTTCCAACTACAAATCGCACCATTCCGGGCACTGGTACTTCACTCTCAAGGATTCGCAGTCTCAATTGCGGGCGGTCTTCTTTAAGCAATGGAATCGTTTAATGCGCTTCGAGCCGGAGAATGGGCTCGAAGTGAGGGTTCGGGGGCGGTTGAGCGTCTACGAGCCTCGCGGCGAATATCAACTGATCGTCGAGACCATGGAACCGGTTGGGGTCGGCGCGCTGCAACTGGCCTTCGAGCAACTCGTCAAGCGGCTGGCGGCCGAGGGGCTCTTCGATGAAGCACGCAAAAAGCCGCTTCCTTTATTACCGCGCAGAATCGGCATCGTGACCTCGCCGGTCGGCGCCGTCTTGCGTGATATTTTGCAGATTCTGGCCCGGCGCAATCCGAATATCGATCTGATCATCGCTCCGGTCAGAGTGCAGGGGGCCGGCGCCGCGAGCGAGATCGCCGACGCCGTCCGGTTGCTCAATCGATGCGCTAAAAAGATGGACCCTCCGATTGAAGTCATCATCGTGGCTCGTGGCGGAGGTTCGGCGGAGGACCTCTGGGCCTTCAACGATGAGGGGGTTGCGCACGCGATCTATGAATCGGAGCTTCCGGTTGTTTCCGCCGTCGGTCATGAGACCGATTTTACCGTGGCCGACTTCGTCGCCGATCTGCGGGCCCCGACTCCTTCCGCCGCCGCCGAGATGGTCGCGCCCGAGCGCTCAGATCTCAGATCTCAGATCGACCAGCTCCGGCTGAACATGCGCCGCGTCATGAGCTACTATCTGCTCAGTCAGAGGACGCGGTTGCGAGATCTGGTCGAGAGCCGGGGCTTCGCCGAGATCTCCAGGTCGGTCATTCTGTGGGCGCGCCGGCGGCGTGACCTCGAGGCCCGAGCCGAGAACGCGCTCAGAGAGAATCTGCGGGTGGCCCGGTCCCGGTTGAACGATCTGCAGCGCCGGCTGGATGCGGCCGACTTTCGCGCGCCGCTGGTGATCAAGGCCGCTCGCCTGGAGTCCCTGGACCAGCGGGCCCGGCGCGCCATTCAACGATCCATCGAACGAAAGCAGCACCGATTGGCGGTCGCCGCCGGCAAGATGGAGATGCTGTCGCCGCTGGCCGTGCTGGCGCGCGGTTATGCTCTGGTCAAGGATCGCGACGGTAATCTGGTCGCGCGCGCGGCCGTGGTCTCGCCCGGAGATGATCTGACTCTGCGGTTCGAGGATGGAGAGATCGATTGTCAGGTCAAATGAGATCAGCCCCCCGTTTTCAACCTGCGAAGGATGCCGGTCGGTGCGCGTGCTTCGCCTCTTACTTTTTGTTGACTGAATATGCCGAAAGCCAAAGAACGAGAATTGGGATTTGAAGATTCTCTCTCGAACCTGGAAAAGATCGTCGCGCAGCTCGAATCCGGAGAGCTGCCGCTGGAGAAGGCGTTGGAACTTTTCGAGACCGGAGTTGGACTGGCTCGCCGCTGCCAGGTGCAACTGGAAGACGCGGAGCAGAAGGTCGAACTGCTTCTGCGTGAACGCGGCGAGATCAAAGTCATTCCTTTTGAAATGGCCAAAGAGAGTCAAGGTGATCTTTCCGAGAAAGCCGAACGCTCCCCGGACTCCGGCGTGAGCGCGACCGCTAAGCCGGCACCCCAGACCGAAGATGAAACAGAAGACCCCGATGATCGAGTCCCCTTCTAAAACTGGACCCAGAGTGTTGATCAATCAATATTTTCAAGAAAAAGCCGAACTCGTTGACCGGTGGCTCCAGCTCCTGCTCCCCGCCGAGAACGTGGAACCATCCTCAATTCATCAAGCCATGCGGTACAGCGTCTTTGCCGGTGGGAAGCGGCTGCGCCCGATTCTGGCCATCGCCGCGGGGGAGCTCTTCGGAGCCCCCGAGCACGAGTTGCTGCCCGCTGCCTGCTCGCTGGAGATGATCCATACCTACTCGCTGATCCATGATGATCTTCCGGCCATGGATAATGACGATCTGCGGCGCGGGCGGCCGACCAATCACGTGGTCTATGGAGAGGCCATGGCTATTCTGGCCGGCGACGCTCTGCTGACCCAGGCTTTCCGGACCCTGATCGATCATGAATCTTCCAGTGCGCTCAAAAAAGTGCGCGTGCTCTCCGAGGTGGCACGCGCCGCCGGAACGGCGGGAGCCCTGATCGGCGGTCAGGTCCTCGACATCCAATCAGAAGGAAAGATCGTTACCGGTCAGCAGCTCGAAGCGATCCATCGGGCGAAGACCGGCGCCTTGATCACCTGCGCCGTTCGGATCGGCGCTCTGATCGGTGAGGCCAGCGTCAGCGAATTGGAGGCGCTGACCATCTATGGCCAAAAGATCGGCCTGGCTTTTCAGGTGGCCGATGACCTGCTGGATGAGATTGCCACCAGTCAGGAACTCGGCAAGACCGCCGGGAAAGACGCGGCGAGTCAAAAGGCCACCTACACGACCCTCTACGGTGTCGAGGGTGCCAGAAAGATGGCCGATCAACTCTGTCAAGAGGCGCTCTCCGCGCTCGAGTTCGATCGGGACACGAGAGTCCTCCAGGCGATCGCGCGATTCATCGTCGAAAGGCGGCATTGAACGCCGCCCGCGCTTGCCCGGCAACCCCTGACAGGTGAGGCAATTCCGGTATCGGGCGTCTCTTGCCGCTTTTTAATTCCCCGCCAAATCCCTGCCAAATTACATCCTTGACATATATATAGACGATTGTTTACTCTCAAGTTTTTCAAACAACAATACATTATCTAAGGGTGAGATAAGGATTAACATGAAGAGAACATTTCAACCTAACAATCGTCGTCGCGCCAAGACCCACGGATTTCGCGAGCGCATGAGCAGCAAGGCTGGTCGCACGGTTCTTAAGAGGCGGCGCGCCAAAGGACGTAAACGGTTAACCCCGAGCCATTATTGAAACTCCGGTGATCGGATGGGGAAGGCTCATCGACCTGAATGGATGCTTCCGGAAAGCCACAGGTACTACGAAACAATCGGCAATTCCGCAGCGTTTATGATCGCGGCAAGAGGTTTCACACACCGTATTTTTCAGCCTTCATTTTGAAGACGGAGACCCTGGAGAGGCGCTTCGGGATTACGGTCACCAAGAAGATAGGAAGCGCGGTCATCCGGAATCGGTGTAAACGCAGGATCCGGGAAGTGCTGAGACGATATTTATCGAACCATGATTCCGGATCGCGGGTCCTTTTCGGTTACGATCTGGTCATCAACGCCAGATTGAATCTGTTGACTGCCGATTTGAAAGAGATTGAAGATTCTCTGGTGAACGTCATCGAGCGATTTTATGGTTCGCTCTCCGGAACTAGATAATTGAACGAAATAGTCGGAAAGGCATCGGCCATGAGCGTGATCAAATTTGCGGCGATCTGCTTGCTTCGTACTTATCAGTACACGCTCTCACCTTTTCTGGTGGCTCTCTCGGTCGTGCCGATCGCCTGCCGTTTTACCCCGACCTGTTCGGAGTATACTGTGGACGCGATCTCGAGGCATGGTCTTTGGAGGGGGGCGGCGCTGAGTCTCAGACGGATCGCGCGTTGTCATCCTCTCTGTTCGGGCGGATATGATCCGGTGCCTTAGGAATTGGGACTTGCCAATAGTTTGTGGCGATATAGCTTGTAGTTTTTAAATGGAAAAAAGACTGATCTTATTCCTGATTCTTTCGTCGGCGATCTTTTTCGGATGGTCGTACGTTCACAGCAAGCTCTTTCCTAAACCGGCCGAACAGGTTCAAGGGGGAGGGTCTCCGGTGAGTGTCGTCGCGCCTACCCCAGAACTGACCGCGTCACCGACTCCACAAGCAACGGCCAGTCCGAGTGTGGTCGCCGTTGCACCAACCCAGGCTGATGCCCGCCAGATCAAGGTCAAGACCGATCATTGGGTAGCCACCATCTCGAATCGCGGGACCGTGATCACGGACTGGACGATGACGAGTTTTCCGAATGGCAAGCCGATCGATCCTCCGAACGGCATCAATCTGATTCCGAGCTCGCAGCTTGAAACCGTCGGGGCTCCGATCCGGTTCTTCATTCCCTCGGATCAGAATTTGGAGAAAGAGCTCAACACCGCTCACTACGAAGTCAAGAATCTCTCCGAGTCGCTGCTGACCGTCAATAAAGGCGAGAAGAAAGAACTCGCGTTCTCGTACTCCAACAATGGAGTTGAAGCGAGCAAGACCCTGAGCTTTAAAGGTGAAGGCTCCGGCGGGGCGACGGGCTTCGATTTCGACATCGAGGCGAGCGTGAAACGTAACGGTAGTCCGGTCGAGGCCTACCTCGTGATCGGCCCCAACTTCGGCGATCAGAATGTCAAAGAGATCAATGCTTATCGGCATGCGCCGCAACTGACCTATGACTTCCGCGGCAGCGTGAGCCGCGACACGGCCGACAGTTTGAAGAATAGTCCGACCGCTCCGACGACCAACCCGGTGACCTGGGCCGCCGTCGATGACAACTATTTTGCGATGGCGATAGTGCCGCCCAAGCCGGTCGCCGCCGTCCGCATTCATCAGAGTAATTTCGTTTCGATCGCGGTGGCCGTCAGTCAGGGAGAGGTCAATCACATCTATGCCGGCCCGAAGGATCTGAACCTGCTGAGTCTGGCCACTGAAAACTTCGGCCTGGCCAAGAATGGCAGCCACCTCGAAGATATCGTCAGCTACGGCTGGCTCAATTTCATCTCCTTCATCGTCAAACCGATTGCGCAGTTCATGCTCAAGGCGCTGCGCGCAATCAATCAACTGACCAACAATTTCGGTTGGTCGATCGTCGTCCTGACGATCGTGCTCAATCTCTTCTTCTTCCCGCTCCGCTGGAAGAGTTCGGTGGCGATGAAACGAGCTGCGGCCATGCAGCCGCAAATGAAGGATCTTCAGGAACGCATGAAGAAGCTCGAGAAGAACGATCCCCGCATGATCGATCTTCAGAAAGAGCAGATTGCGTTGATGAAAGAGGGCAATCCGCTGATGGGTTGCCTGCCTCTGCTGTTGCAGATGCCGTTCTTCATGGCGGTCTTCGCCATCCTGACCGTTTCGATCGAGGTTCGTCACGCTCCGTTCATCGGCTGGTTGACGGATCTTTCGTCGCCCGATCCGTATTGGGTTCTACCCCTGGTGATGTGCGTGACGATGATTCTTCAACAGGCGCTGACCCCGACGACGGCCGATCCCGTTCAGAAGAAAGTCGGCTATTTGATGCCGCTGATCTTCACCTGGTTTTTGAAGTCGGCTCCGGCGGGTCTGGTCCTGTACTGGATGGTCAGCAACCTGGTGGGCGTGGTTCAACAGTTCATTATCAACCGGCTCAATACGCCGACTCCTCCCACGGCTGCCAGTACGTCGCAATCGGATAAGACTAAACATAAACCGGCGAAGGATAAGAAGACCAAAGAGGCTCTCGCTAACTGATAAACCCGTTGCTCCAAGATAGACTCTATTATGGCACAAGAAAATATAGAGGAACTGAAAACAAGAATTGAAGGCTTCATCAAAGAGCTGATCGACAGATCTTCGCTCGATCTCACCGTCGATGTGAGTGAGCCGGAATCGGCGAGCATCGAAGTTTCGTTTCGCGGCTTCGATCTTCCCTTGTTGCTGGGTCACAATGCCGAACTCCTGGACGCGCTCCAGTACATTGCCCGCCGGGCTTTTGCCGATGCGGTGGCGGCCGGGGTTCAGATCGATTTCGATGCCAGCGGTTACCGTGATGCGCGCCGGAAAGAGTTGGAGCTCATGGCGCAAAAGGCGGCCGAGCGGGTCCGAGTCACCAAACTGCCTTTCGTGTTCGATCCGATGAATGCCCAGGATCGCCGCATTATTCATACGGCGCTGGTCGATGTTCAGGGAATCAAAACTGAGAGCGAAGGCGAAGGGCAGATGCGAAGAGTGAAG
>DATEFT010000566.1:0-18386 GCA_035280505.1 Blastocatellia bacterium
GGTTCGACGCCCGCCACGTCTTCACGGCCAACTTCATCTGGGATCTGCCGTTTATGCGTGAACAGAAGGGCTTGCTCGGACGTCTCGTCGGAGGCTGGCAGTTCAACGGCATCGTGCGGGTGCAGAGCGGGCGGCTCTGGACGCCGACCCATACGGCGACCGCGCGGAATCCGTATGAAGACAACGCCTATATGGCGGCCTTCCTGGGCAGCCAGTCGCAATTTCGGCCGTTCAACGGCAATCCGAAAGCGGCCCTCAACACGGTGGCGATCACCGACGTCGATGCCTGCATCTTCTATGCGTTCTGCGGCGCGGTGAGCCGGGGAATTCCGGACGGTACGGGGGGGACGAGAGACACCACGATCCCAGTCTTCATCGCCAGCCCGACAGGGTACTACCTGATGTCTGATCTGAACCGGATGGACGCTCGGGGCAACCGGGTTCGCACCCCGACCACTCCGAACGACGTGCGGTGGGTCATCAATGGACCGGGCGCGGCGGCCCGTTTCGGCACGCCCTTCGGCGACGTCGGACGCAACACCGAGCGTGGCGACCGGTTGGAGACCTTCGACTTCAGTGTCTTCAAGAGCTTCCGCGTGACGGAGAAGGTCCAGGTCCAGTACCGGCTGCAGCTTCAGAATGCCTTCAACCATCCGAACTTCGGCATTCCGAACAGCATCAACCTCGACAATGTCAACTTCTATAACTTCCAGGAGAACGACGGGAACCTGCTGTTGCCGAACAATGGGCGGCGCACGATCAGCATGGGGCTCCGGGTAATCTTCTGATCATCGTTCTAAACCGCGAAACCCGCGGAAGATGCGAAAAATGGATGATTTCGCGTCTTCCGCGGGTTTCGCGGTTTGTCACTGAGTATTAAGTTGGAGCTTAACCTTTACGGCGAGCCGGGCGGCGCGCGGGAGCGGTCTCTTTAACCGGCGGCGCCTCTTTGTAGGTCAAGAGTTGATCCTGCTGCGGGTGTCCGCCGAGCCAGTTGACCTGACCCGACTTAATGTCATAGACGGCGCCGACCACCTTGACCTTGCCCTCCAGCGCTTTGTTGCGAATCGCCTCGCTGCGCTTGATCAGTTGTTCCATCGAATGGAAGACGTTGGCCTTGATTGCCTCGGGGATCAGTTCCGACCCTTTCAATTCCGGATGGGCCAGGCTGGCGGTCAGCACGGCCGGTTTGATATTGGCCAGGACCGGCGGGATGTTGCCGTGCACGTCGTCGTTATTGACCGCGGCCGTCACCGCGCCGCAACTCGTATGGCCCAACACGACCATCAGCGAGGTGTTCAGGTGTTCGACCCCGTATTCGGCCGAACCGACCTCGTCGCCGCTGCTGATGTTGCCGATGACCCGGACGATAAAAAGATCGCCGATGCCCGCGTCGAAGAGGATTTCAGGCGGCACTCGCGAATCGGAACATGAGATGATGGTGGCCAGCGGTTGCTGCCCTCCGGCAACCTCGGCCCGGCGAGTCGGGCCGACCTGCGGGTATGACGGCTGATCCGTGGCGAACCGCTGATTGCCCTTGGTCAGAATCGCCAGGACTTCATCCGGGGTCTTCTGCCGGCCGGAGACGATGAAGAACAGACTGCCCACGATCAGGATGATGGCGGGGGCCAACGACCAGCGCAATGCATGTTTTAAGGATTTATTGATATTCATTTAAGTAACTCCCAGTGTGATGTAGAAGCTGGCATGGCAGGGGGGAGCATCCATGCTTCAGCAGTTGGGGCTTTCGTTTAGGGGGCGCCAATTGTAGCCCAATCCAATCCGGGTCTTCAGTGACCAAGACTACACCCGGGAGTAGATCAACCGTATTTTCAGCAAACTAATGAGAGGAGTCGATCCTTGTCCAAGCGATCTTTATTGTCGTTCAGAATCTGCGCCCTGGGTCTGATGACCTGTCTGGGTGCTCTCATCTCGACGCCGGTCCGCGGACAGCAGGCGGAGGCGAGCGGAGCGAATCACGTTCTGCCGGCGACGCCGAAGACCGTCGCCTGGGGTTACTATGAGGCCACCACGCCGCCGGCGCTGAAGATCAAGTCGGGGGACAGCGTCGAGGTCCATACCCTGATCACCTCCACTCCGCCGCGTCTCAGCGGGGCCGGCGTTCCTCCCGAGCAGATCGAACCGGCGCTCCGCGAGATCTTCGCCAACGTCACCAACAAGGGGCCGGGCGGACACATTCTGACGGGCCCGATCTACGTCGAGGGGGCCGAGCCCGGCGATGTGCTGGAAGTGCGAATCAAGTCGATCAAGCTGGCGATTCCCTATGCCTATACGGCCTTCCGGCCGGGCAGCGGTTTTCTGCCGGAGGATTTTCCGGCGGCGCGGATGAAGATCATTCCCCTGGATGAGAAGCGCATGGTGGGGCGGTTCAACGATCAGATCGAGATTCCTTTGCGTCCGTTCTTCGGCAGCATGGGCGTGGCGCCGCCGGAGGTCAACGGCCGCATCAGCAGCGGGCCGCCCTGGATTCATGCCGGCAACCTCGATAACAAGGAACTGGTGGCGGGCACCACGCTCTTCATTCCCATCCACACGCGCGGCGCCCTGTTTCAGGTCGGCGACGGTCACGCCGCCCAGGGGGACGGGGAGGTCTGCATCACCGCGTTGGAGACCTCGCTGATCGGGCAACTTCAATTGATCGTCCGCAAAGATCTGCGATTGCGGTGGCCCCGCGCTGAAACCCCGACCTCCTTCATCTCCATGGGCATTCACGAGGACCTGACCGAGGCGACCAGGATGGCGCTTCGGGAGATGCTCAATTTTCTGGTCGAAGAGAAGAAACTCAGCCGCGAGGAGGCCTATCTGCTCTCGAGCGTGGCCGTGGATCTGCATATCACCCAATTGGTCGACGGCAATAAGGGGGTACACGCGATCCTGCCCAAGGCGATCTTTCTCTCCGGCGCGTCCGGCGCCGGAAGATAGGCGAAATGAGAAAGCCTCCGGCGCGGCAACGCCGAAGGCCCCGATCAATACAGGATTGATCAACACATCTGTACCCGGTCTGTTCTGGCAACTTAACGGGCGACGTGTGAACAGTATTCTGCCACGGCCACACCCGATTGACAATTAGGTTTTCAGTTTTCCAACGGTCGAAGAATCAGTATCGCTCGCGGCAGCGATTCGATCCGCCTCCCGACCGTTATCCAGCCGGAGATTGAAGACTTAAAACCGTAATCGATTACGGTTAAACCTGGAATCGTAACCGTTACATTACCGTAAAACGATTGACATACCTTTTGGGGTTACTTTAAAACGGCTATAACATCACTGGCGGTCCTGATTGACGGCTTAAATAAGATAATCGGGAATAGGAGTTAGGTTACGCACTATCTAATTATCCTCGAGAGGCATTACCGATACGATAGAGATAGAACGAGTTACCCCAACGCAGAGTTGAGCTTGTCTGTTTCGGGCCAAGCATCGTGGTGATGGCGAAAAACTCACAACTAGCTATCAGACCGTGAATACCATCCCCTATTCACGAGACTTGTTAAGGTGTTTTGACCCTTTAGTTATCACGGCTTACCGAAGTTTAGTCTCAAGTAATCAGATCTCAATTCCGGCGCTCATGACCCGATGCAGAGGATTGCCTCAACCGCGACCCTCTACGCCGGGTGGGCCGTGGTCTGGCCCGCGTCGATCGACTCTTGAACAGCAGTGGCTGAATCAGACCGGTCACTGGCAGGGAGCGGTGTCTCCCCCGGTCTGTCGAGGAAGGAGATTCGAAAATGAGCGGAACAGATCGTTCGAAGTGGACCCTGTGGTTGGTCGTCATGGCCGTCTGGTGGTCGGTGTTGGTCGGGGAGGCGGTCCGGGCGGGCCGTGACGAGGGGCCGCCGCCGGCCGCGGCGGACGGCGCCGCCGTCTATAGCGGCAAGTGCGCCCTCTGCCACGGCAAAGACGGCGCGGGTCTGCCCACTTGGCGGTCGAAGGGGCAGCCCGATTTCACGAAGTCCGAATGGCAAACCTCGCACACCGACCTCGAGATCACCGAGGCGGTGAGAGACGGCAAGGGCAAATTCATGCCGGCTTTCAAGAAGCGGCTCTCGGATGAAGAGATCTCTGCCGTCGTTCAGCGTGTTCGCGCGCTGGGCAAGACCAAATGACTCGGTACCGCTCGCAGTGCCGATTTCACGAAAAGCCATCAACTAACACTCAAGGAGAGCGACGATGTTCAAGATCAACAAAAGGATCTTCAGGATGCTATTGATCCTCTCGGCCGTCTTCGCCGCGCTGGTGCCTTACGCCACCAGCCGGACGGCAAAGGCGATGCCGATGTTCGCGCGAAAGCTGGGAGTCTCGTGTTCGACCTGCCATACCTCGCCGCCGAGGCTCAACGAAGTGGGATACCAGTTTCGCGCCGCCGGTTACCGCATGCCTTCCGAGATCGGGAAGGGCGGCGAGAATCAACCCTTCAATTTCTTCAACTATAACGGCGTCAGGTTGCAGGCGCGCTACGACGCCACGCGCTCGCGGACCGGGCCGGACGCGCCGCACGATAACAATTTCAATCTCTTTGCCGCGGAACTCTATGCCTTCACCGGCGCCTGGGGCAAACATCTCTCCTCGAACATCAAGGCGACCATCTATCCGGAGAAGGCCTACGACACCGAGGACCATCTGCGGGTCGAGGGCAACGTCAAGCTGACTTTCGGTAACGAGAACCAATTCTTCGAGGTTCGCGCGGGGGTCCCGCACCCGATGGAGGGATTCGGAGCGTCGGACGTTGCGATCACCAACACGCGCCCCTACTTTCAGGAGAACCCCGCGGACTTCAACCAGTCGACCTTCTTCACGCCGTGGAACTTTCATCAAGCCGGCGTGACCCTGGGCTACTATCGGGGGCGGACGGCGGTCCGGGCCCTCATGCTGGCCGGCGTCAGGCTCCACGACGACGATCACGATCTCGAGGCCTTCGGCCGCAGGGAGCCCTTCACGCACTCGTCGGTCCTCTCTCCGCACCGCGGAGTCGATCTGCAGTTGCTCGTCAATCGAATCATCAATGCCAACGGCGGGTCCCTGACCTTCTACTACTACAACGGCAATGTCGGGTTGCCGATTATCGGCCCGGATGGAGAGGTTCAGCCCAACCAGTCGTTCCAGAACAACTTTAACCGCGTGGCCTTCTATGCGAGCTACCCGGTGGCGAAGCGGCTGACGTTGTTGGGCGGAGTCTTGCATGGGCGGGACGATCTGGCCGCCGGCGGCCGGTTCAACAGTCTCGGCGCGTACACGGAGGCCGTGGTGCCGATCATCAACGACATCACTCACGCCGGAGTCCGGTTCGACTGGTTCGATCCGGCGCGCGGTCTGGACCGCAATGAGTTGCGGGGGGTCACGACCTACGTCAACCTCTGGGTCAAGAGCCAGTTCCGGTTTGTGGCGGAGTATCAGCGAAAAGATCGGAAGCAGGGGGATTTGCCCCACAAGAAGGATCACGCCTTTCAACTGCGCCTGATCTTCATCAAATGACCAGGACCGTGAAGTCTGTTTCGACGAAAGGAGGTCTCGATGATTGAATGTGATAAACCGATCGATCTGCGGCGAACGAAGCGCCGCTCGTTTCTCGGTCTGATCGCCGGCGCGATCGCCTCCGGCATCTCCGCGGTCCTCGGCCTGACGATCGCCCGGTACTCGGTGGCTCCGGCCTTTTCGGTGCAGACGGCGGAGAGGTGGATCGATCTGGGGCCGCTCGAGGAGATCCCGAGCGGAAAGTTGGTGAAACGCAGCCTGTTGATCTCGCAACCGGCCGGATGGGGAGAGTTCGTCTCGAAGAAGTCCGTGTGGGTCGTGAGGACGGACGGGGATCTACGGATCTTCTCCGCCGTCTGCCCGCACCTCGGTTGCACGGTCAACACCAGCCATGAGCAGTTCGTTTGCGCCTGCCACGGCAGCGCCTGGGATCTGGCCGGCCAGCGGCTCGGAGGGCCGACCCCGCGCCAGTTGGATCAACTCGAACATCGCGTCGAGGACCAGCGGTTGAAGGTCAAATATCAGGATTTCAAACAGGGCATTGCCGCCAAAGAGCTGGCGGGGTGAGGAGACCATGACGATTTCTAAATTGACCAGAACCATGGCCTGGATCGATCGGCGAACCGGCCTCAGGCAGACGCTCGGTCATCTGCTGGATGAACCGATCCGCGGCGGCGCGCGATGGTCATATGTGTTCGGGAGCGCCCTCCTGTTTCTCTTCGTGTTACAGGCGGTCACCGGCATCTTTCTGACCATGTACTACGTGCCGAGTTCGGACCACGCCCACGCGAGCGTCGCCTATCTGCAAAAGGTGGTTCCCGGCGGGGCGCTCCTGCGCGGGTTGCACCATTACGGCTCGAGCGCCATGGTGATTCTGGCGGTGGCCCACCTGGCGCAGGTCTATCTCTTCGGAGCCTACAAGCATCGGCGGGAGCTGGTCTGGGGTTGCGGCGTGATGCTGCTCCTGCTGATCCTGGGTTTCGGTTTCACCGGCTATCTGTTGCCCTGGGATCAGGCGGCCTATTTCGGGACCAAGGTGGGAACTTCGATCGCCGGTGAAGCGCCGGTGGTCGGCCCGATTCAGCAGCGCGTGATTCTCGGCGGCAACGATCTGACCACCCTCACGCTCTCGCGCTTCTTTACCGCGCACGTCTTTCTCCTGCCGTTGGCGACGGTCCTCCTGATCTCGGCCCACGTCTTTCTCTTCAGGAAGGCCGGGCCGGCCGGGCCGTATCATCGGCGTCACGATGCCAGGATCGAGAAGTTCTATCCCGGTCAACTGTTCAAAGACTCCGTCGGGATCCTCGCGGTCTTCGTCGCGCTGGTCGCGGTGACCGTCTCCTGGCCTTCGGAGTTGGGGCCGGAGGCCGACCCCTCATCCGACTACCTGGCGCGACCACCCTGGTATTTCTTGCCCCTCTTTCAATTGTTGAAATATTTCCCCGGGCGGCTCTCGATGATCCCGACCCTGGTCGTCCCGGGCCTGCTCTTCACCCTCATGTTGCTGCTGCCGTTCTTCGATCGCCGGGAAGAACGGCATCCCTTGAAGCGGCCGGTGGCGACCGCCATGCTGGCCCTGGTTCTGCTCGTCTCGATCGGATTGATCAGCCTCTCGCGGCACGAAGATCGGGTCCATCCCGATTTCGGCCCCAAGTTGAAAGAGCAGGACGAAGCGATGCGGGCTTTTCTGTCAGCTCCTTTTCGCCCGCAGGTGATCGGCGGCGCCGCCGCGGCGTTGCCGGTCACTTCTTTGACTCGGAACGCCGGCCCACCCCCGGCGCCCTTCACCGAGAACTGCGCGGCCTGTCACGGCGAGCGCGGCGAAGGCGATTCCGGACCGCCGCTGATCGGCCTGACGGCCAGACCTCAGCGATCGAAGGACGATCTGGGGCGGATTCTGGTCGACTCGCGAAGCTATGGCTTGAAGGATCCAATGCCGTCTTCGTTTCCGGAGCTTTCGGACGAGGACCGGCAGCGGATCGTCGAATGGTTGGATCGGCTGCAATAGCGAGTCTTTGATTGGGAACCGCGAAACACGCGAAAGACCGCCGAATTCGCGTGTTCGCGGTTTGAATCTGAAGTCTGAAGGTCGTTACTGCGCCGGCTCGGCCTGCTCTTTGGCCAGCTTGGCCTGTTTCTTCAGGCTGCGCGCGTAGGATTTTCCGTTGACTTCGTTGAGTTGGAAATAGGGTTCCAGCCGGTTGATGGTATTGCGGAGGCCGGACTGGATGTGTTCGCGCATCGCTTCGGCCGCGGCTTTCGCCGTGCCGGTCGTCAGGACCTCCACCAGCTCCTGGTGCCGGCGGTGGGCCGGTTGGCCGTGTTTGGCCGGGCGCGCCACGCAGAGCCAGGTCGAGGCCAGCGCGTGGGTCTGTTCGATGGCCTCGCACAACGCCGGACAGCGCGTGCATTCGGCGATCCGGCGATGGAGTTTCTCGTGCATGCTCAGGTAGAGCGCGCGGTCGCTGTTCGGTTGCGAGTAGAGCGCATCCACCCGCGCCGCCAACCGCTGCAGTTCGGCCCGCTCCTTGGCTGATGCCACCTCCGCGAAGAGCATGGCCGCCTGAACTTCCAACGCCTCCCGCACGACATAATGTCCTCGGACATCCTGCTCGGTCGGAATCCGGACCCTGGTTCCGGCCCGCGGGCGGCTCTCCAGCAGTCCTTCCACTTCCAATCGCAGCAAAGCTTCCGAGACCGGCAACAGGCTCATACCCAGTTCGGTGGCCAGTTTCCGCCGCGAAATCACCTTTCCGATCGGCAACTCGCCGCGCAAAATCCGTTCCCGCACGAACAGGTAGGCCTCGTTCGCCAGACTGTGGGTCTCCTGGGGATCTTTATCTTTCATGATCTTTACCACTGCTCCAGTCAAATATCACCGTTCCTTAGACCCGAGTATGCTGAGGAGCCGGTTCTGGTGTCAAGGAACAGGCGCCGTATAACTATGGAGTTCGGCGCGGCCGGTGTCAAGTCTTAATGTGCATATCTGATATGGCAGAGTGGGGAGCTTTTCGGGCGGCCGTTTTCGGCCGGAGAGGGGGCGATGTCGAGCCGCGACCGTCCGGCCCGCGCCGGCCGGGGCCGCGAGCCGGTTTTCATTCTGCGATATCAGAAACTGCTTGACACCATTGCCGGTCGCCTGACATACTTCAGTCCACATCGACATCAACTTCGTGATTAAACCGGAATTCATGAGCCTCTCTTGGGCAGGCCCATGTCGGACGACCATTTTTTGTTCACCAGAAGCGAGCATTAGAACCGGGAGAGTTATGAGCGCACAGACTGGAAATATCAAGGCGATGCCTGTATCGGATGCCGCCTGGGAAGCGATTCAGGGGGCGTATGATCTGCAAGTTCACGTCGCGCCGGACGTGATCGAGCGGCGGACGGACGATGTAGATCTGGCCAAGGACTTTCTCGCCCACGGGTTGAAGGGCTTCGTTCTGAAGTCGCACTACATTCCGACCGCCGAGCGAGCCCAGGTCGTGGCGCGGGCCGTGCCGGGCATCGAGTCCTATGGAGCGATCGCGCTCAACCACAGCGTCGGCGGGTTGAATCCCGTCGCGATCGAGATCGCGGGGCGTTCGGGCAACAAGATCGTCTGGTTTCCGACGGTCGATGCCGCCAACGAGACGGCGGGGCGGCTGGATGGGGGCCACGACAAGCTGCCGTTCTGGGCCAAGATTCAACGCGAGATCGCGGCGGCCGGCATCACCCGCCCGCCCATGACCGTCCTGGACGAGGCGGGGAAGATTTCGGCGGAGACCCGCCAGTGCCTGGAACTGATTGCGAAGTACAACATGGTTCTGGCGACCGGCCACCTGGGACGACACGAGATCTTTCCGCTGGTCAAAGAGGCGCGGGCCTTGAAGGTGCAGCGGATCGTGATCACGCATGCCGAATTCCCCTCGCAGAATCTGACGGGCGACGAACAGGCCGAACTGGCCGATCTGGGCGCCGTCATCGAACACTGCTTCACGACCTACTATACGAACAAGGCGCCGTGGGAGGCCGTCTTCGCCAACATTCGCCGGGTCGGGATCGAACGGACCATGCTCTCGACCGACCTGGGGCAGAAGACCAACCCTCCGGTGGCGGAGGGGTTCGCGATGTTCGCATACCAGTTGTTGGAGGCCGGGTTCACGGGTGCGGAGATCAACCGGATGTCAGCGGCCATTCCGGCCAGTCTGATCGGATAGGAGCCAACCCATGGAATCACGAACCGAGAATCTTCTGGTCGTCAGCGCGCATGCCGCCGATTTCGTGTGGCGGGCGGGCGGCGCGATCGCCCTCTATGCGTCGCGCGGCCATCGAGTCCGGGTGCTGTGTCTCTCGTACGGCGAGCGCGGCGAATCCCAGGGGTTGTGGAAGAAGCCGGGGATGACGCTGGAGCGCGTCAAAGAGGTGCGTCACGCCGAAGCCTCCCGGGCGGCGGAGGTCCTGGGGGCGGAGATTCGTTTCTTCGATGCCGGCGATTATCCGTTGAAGCCGACCGATGAGCTGATCGAATCGCTGGTCCAGGAGTATCGCAGCTTTCAACCGACGGCGGTCCTGACCCACACGCCCATCGATCCGTACAACGGCGATCATCCCGAGGCCTCGCGGCTGGCCATGAATGCCCGGATCTATGCCCAGGCGATGGGCTATCCGAGCCCGCATCCGCCCCTCGGCGCGCCGCCGGTCTTCTATTTCGAGCCGCACCAGACCGAGATGTGCCAGTTCAAACCGGATCTGATCCTCGATATCACGCCGGTCTTCGAGACCAAACGCCGGGCTATGGAGTGCATGGATGCGCAGGTTCACTTGTGGGAGTATTACACCGATGTCGCCAAACGGCGGGGCACTCAGGGCGGGCGCAATTCGGGCAACCCCAAGATCGTCCACGCCGAAGCCTATCAACGGGTCTATCCTCTAGTCACGGACGTACTCGCATGAAGCATCAAATCTTACGGAAGATCGAGCGGGCGGCTCCCGAGCTCATCCAGACGCTCGGTGAGCAGGGGGTGGCGACGGTTCACGAAGCGCAGGGGCGAACCGGACTGCTCCGGCCGTACCTGCGTCCGATCTACGCCACGGCGAAGGCGGCGGGGTCGGCGGTGACCGTCTCGTGTCAGCCCGGCGACAATCTGATGATCCATGCCGCGATCGAGGTCTGCCGGCCCGGCGATCTGTTGGTCGTCGTCACGATCTCCGAATCGACCGACGGCATGTTCGGTGAACTGCTGGCCACTTCGTGCCAGGCGCATGGCATCAGCGGGCTGGTGATCGATGCCGGCGTGCGCGACGTCGTGGATCTGACCGCCATGAACTTTCCGGTCTGGTCGAAGGCGATCTCGGCCCAGGGCACGGTCAAGGCCACGCCCGGTTCGGTCAACGTGGAGGTGGTCTGTGCGGGAGCGCTGGTGCGCCCCGGTGACATCGTGATCGGCGACCAGGACGGCGTCGTGGTCGTCAAGCGCGAATCGGCGACGGAGGTCGTCGAGCTCGGCGCGCAAAGAATCCGAAAAGAGCAGCAGTCTCGGGAGCGACTCCGGGCGGGCGAACTGGGCCTGGACTTCTATGGGCTGCGCGCCAAACTGAAAGAGCTGGGTGTCCAGTATCTTGACGAATAAGCATATCCTTGGGAGGGCTGGTGGTTCGCGCGCTGGATTGCGGCCCGGGGGGATGCCGTGAACAGCCGGGCAGACCGCCTTCGCTCCCAGGGTTTCCGGAGGCAGTTTCTAGAGTCGGTTCCGCTCGCGGGACTGACTCGGAAATTACCTCCGGAACCGTCTCTTGGGAGTGATTATGGGTGAAATCGTAGCCGCTATGGGGACCTGCCACGCGCCCCAGTTATTTACCTTCCCGCCGGATGAAGACCCTAAGCAACTTGAGGCGAGCATCGCGGCGATGCGTGAGCTGGGAAAGATTCTCGATGAGACCAGGCCCGACGTGGTGATCTTTCTGGGCAGCGATCATCTGGAGACTTTCTCGATGTCCTGCAGCCCGACCTTTGCGATCGTGGCGGGCAGCTACGCCCACGCCGAGTTTGCGGGGCGGAACTACCGGCTGCCGATTCATCGCGAGATGGCCGAGGACTATCTGAATCGGCTGGTCCGGGCCGATTTCGACATGGCCTATTCGGAAGACGCGGTGCTCGGTCATACCTTCGCCGTGCCGTTCGAGTTCGTGCTGGGAGGGCGCAACATCCCCGTGGTGCCGTTCCACACCAACGTCTATCTGCCGCCCCTGCCCAGCCCCCGGCGCTGCGGCGCGCTGGGCCGGGAGATCGCCCGGATCGTCGCCGAACGGCCGGAACGGGTGGCGATTATCGCGAGCGGCGGAATGTCGCATTTCCCGGGCACCTGGAAATACCCGCATCCCGAATTCGAGTTCGACCGCTGGGTGATCGCCGAACTGGAGCAGGGGCATGCCGACTCCATCTTCGATTTGACGGTCGAACAACTGGATGAGGCCGGGAACACCGAACTGTTGCCCTGGGCCATTCTGCTCGGCGCCGTCGGCAACCAGCCCGGGGAGCTGCTGCAATACACCGCCACCTGGCATCACGGACATGCCATGATGCGGTTTCTGCCGGCCAGGGAGCGGGCGGCTTCGGTCTCGCCGACGGATTCGATGGCTCTGTACGGCGGCCTGGAGTTCAATAAGAATGGATTTCAATTCTACAAACATCCGCCCGCCGCGGCCTACCACCTCAATAAGCTGCTGTTCGATGTGCGCCACGATGCCGATTTACGGCGCCGCCTGTTGACGGACCTCGACGGCGTCGCGGCGGAGTACGGGCTGGAGGCGGCCGGGAAAGAGGCCGCTCGCGCGATCGCCGAAGTCGGCCAGACGCCGAAGATCAGCGATAACGCCGGGCGGATCGTCGAAGCCGGCGCCCATCCGCTCCATGCCTTGATGTCGCTGCATGCCGTGCACGGCGAGATGAAGAGGCTGCGCCGCGAACTATCGAATGAGAGTCTTTAACCGCGAAGCACGCGCGGAGCGTCCGGGCGGGCCGCCGGGGCGTTCTTCGCGTGTTTCGCATTTCGATCCAACGTTTGGACCGTAATCATCAGAAGGGAAGATTGAGATGAGTCGATTGAAAGATCGGATCGCCGTCGTTTCAGGCGCGGCGGCCGGAATCGGAAAGGCCGCGGCGGTGCGGTTGGCGGCCGAAGGCGCCGTGATCGAGATCCTCGATATCCAGCCGGCCACGGCCGCCTGCGAAGAGATTCGCGCCGCGGGCGGGACCGCCTACTCGGAGGTCTGTGACGTGACGAAGGAAGATCAGATCGCCGCCGCCGTGCAGGCGATCGGCAAGCGTCACGATCATGTCGATATCCTGGTCAACAACGCCGGCATCCTGTCGGGGCGCACGCCCTGGCATCAGCTCTCCTATGAAGAGGTGAACCGTTTCGCGCAGGTCAACTACCTCGGTTATTTTCTGGTCTCGAAAGCGATCTATCCGTTGTTGAAGAAGAGCCGGCACGGGCGGTTGATCAACGTCGCTTCGCGCACCTATTTTCTGGCCAATCCGGGGCAGATGGCCTACGTCGCGGCCAAGGGCGCGGTCATGGGCATGACCCGCGTGCTGGCAAAAGAGCTGGGCGAGGAGGGCATCACCGTCAACGCCGTGGCTCCGGGAATGGTCGCGACGCCGGGGACCGAGGTGCATTCGAATGAAGAGGCCTTCAACCGCGTCATGAACAATCAGGCCATCAAAAAGCGCGTGTTGCCGGAACACCTGGCGGCGCTCATCGCTTTTATCGCCAGCGACGACGCCGAATTGATCACCGGACAGATGATCCTCTGCGACGGCGGCGGATACCTTCATTAAGACTTTGAGATCAGAGGTCTGATCCTGAAATCGCCGGAGTGATTGGTCATGGCTGAGCAACTGAGACTGGGGTTCATCGGATTCGGCGAGGCCGGGTTCAATCTGGCCAGAGGGTTGCGGGGCGCGGGTCTCGCGCACCTCTCGGCCTACGACCTCAACACCCACACTCCGGGACTCGGCGAAAAGATCGTCCAGCGGGCCCGGGAGAGCGAGGTCCGGCTCTGCGAATCGTCCGGTGAGCTGGCGGCGGCGAGCGACGTTCTGCTCTCGACGGTGACGGCCGATCGAGCCGCCGAGGCCGCCGGCCAGACTGCGCCGTTTCTGACCGGCCGCCATCTTTACGCCGACCTGAACTCCGTCTCTCCCACGCTCAAACAATCGATCGGAGAGGCGATCGCGGCCCGCGGGGCGCGTTTCGTCGAGGCGGCGATCATGTCTCCGGTTCCGCCGCACGGCCATCGCGTACCGATCTATCTCTGCGGCGTCCATGCTCCGGCGCTGGTCGAGCTGCTCGGGCCGTATGGGATGAATCTCGAGGTGCTCTCCGAACAGATCGGCGCGGCCTCCGCCACCAAGATGTGCCGCAGCATTATCGTCAAGGGATTGGAGGCGCTGCTGCTCGAGTGCGTGCTGGGCGCGGTGCCCTACGGCGCGGACGATCGCGTGTTTGCCACGCTCAACGAATCCTTTCCCGGAGTGGATTGGCAGCGACTGGCCGGTTACATGATCGGCCGGGTGGTCGAGCACGGGGAACGCCGCGCGCGTGAGATGGAGGAGGTGAGTTCGACCCTGCGGGCGATCGGCATCGAACCCATCATGGCCGAGGCGGCGGCCCGCCGACAGGCCTGGTGCGCTCAGCTCAAGCTGCTGGAACGTTTCGGCGGCCGCGTGCCGAACGATTACCGCGAGGTCGTGCGGGCCGTGGAAGAGAAATTTGCTCCCGAACAACCGGACTGATAGAATGCGGCCGTGATGCGCATTGCGAGCAGACCATTTTCCATCGCCGTGACGGCAATCCTCGGTTTAGGCTTGTTATACTCACAGGTCTGTAGCATCGCGTGCGCTTCCACGACCGATTCGACCGGGCACCAGGGCGCGCATGCTATTCAACCGGAAGAGCACGGCCATTGCCATCAGCACGAAGGGGCGGCCACGGATTCACGATCCGATTCCCGTTCGCCGTCCGATTCTTCCGACTGCCGCCATCACCATCATCTCAATTCGCTGCCGCCGATCGCGGCCGGCGTCAATTGGTGGTATCAGTCCGTGCCGCCGGAACTGATCCTGGCCTCCGCCCTGACGGAGTTCTCGCTCGATCGTCCAGATTACGAAGCCCGGCGACTCGCTCACTTCAGGCCACCCCCACGAACAGCTAACCAATCGATCCTGCGGATTTAATTCCCGGTCGCTACTCTGCCGCGGCGGGGCAGTTCTCGCTGAGCAATTTCAAACATTCATTCGATTGAACAAACGGAGGATCCAGCCATGACTCGTGGCGAACCAGGGGTGGCGTTCGCTCGTCGACCGCGCGCCGCCCTGAAGGTGGCGACTACCTTTATCACTTTAGTTTTGCTGATTGCCGATCCGAGCCGGCAGCCGGTCGTCTCTGCCGGAGACCAGGAGGGCCCGGCTTCGCTGAAACTCGAAGACCTGGAGCGAATGGCGGTCGAGGGGAACCCGACGCTGGGCCAGGCCGAGGCGGCGATTCGCGCGGCCGAGGGGCGGCGTGTGCAGGCCGGGCTGTGGCCCAATCCGGTCATCGGTTATGCGGGCAATGAATTCGCTTTTCGCGCTTTCGGCGATAAGAGCGAACACATGGGCTTCATCGAACAGACCATTCCGCTGGGCGGCAAGCTGGGGAAGAGCCGCGAGGTCTTCGCCCGGGAGAAGATTCGGTCGGAGCAGGAGGCCGCCGCCCAGAAGCAGCGCATCCTCAACGGTGTGCGAATTCTCTTCTATCGGGCGCTGGGTGCCCAGCAACTGATCGCCGTGCGAGGCCAACTGGTGAATCTGGCCCGCGAGGCGGTCAAGGTGACGGGCGAACTCTACAACGTCGGCCAGGCCGACCGGCCGGACGTCGCGCAGATCAAGATCGAGGCCGAACGCGCGGAACTGGACCTGATCATGGCCGAGAACGAAGATCAACGGATCTGGCAGGAGCTGGCGGCCGTGGTCGGCAATCCATTCCTGAAACCGGCGCGATTGATCGGAGAGCTCGAGAAAGGCTGGCCCGTGCTCGACCGGGAGTTTTTATTGAATCAATTGTTGACCGAGAGCCCGGAGATCAAACGCGCTCGGGCCGGCGTCGAACGGGCGAAGGCCGCGGTCTTGCGCGCGAAAGCCGAAAACCAGCCCGATCTCTTCGTGCGGGGCGGGTTCGGATACAGCCGCGAGTTGCTCGAGCGAGATCTGGCCCTCAATCGCCGGACCGGACCGGAAGCCCAGGTCGAGATCGGAATGCGGATTCCGATCTTCAATCGCAATCAGGGCGGAATCGCCACGGCGGGGGCCGAACTCGACATGGCGGAGCGCGAAGCGCAGAGAGTCGAGTTGATGCTGCGGGCGCAATTCTCTTCGTCGTTTGTGACCTACCTCAACGCGCGGCGCGTGGCGACTCAATATGAAAAACAGATCGTGCCGGCGGCCCAGCAGGCCTACGATACCTATCTCCGAAATTTTCGCGGGATGGCGGCCGCCTATCCGCAGGTCCTGATCGCCCAGCGCACTCTCTTTCAGGTGCGAGCCGAGTATGTCGCGGCCCTCGTCGATACCTGGCAGACGTCGATTTTGCTGCGAGGCTACCTGCTCACGGGCGCGCTCGAGGCGCCGGACGGAGGCAATCGGGCCAACCTTGAGTCCTTTGAAAAGTGAGTCTCTGGAAGCTCTGATTTGAGCCGCGAAAGACTCGAAAGACGCGGAATATTTAAAGGCTGAAGACTGGAAACTGATATGGAAAAGCTGAATTGGATGCGAAGAAAATTTCTGCGGGGGACCAGCCTGCTGGGAGCCGGATGGTTGCTCGGAGGCGCGGCCGAGGGGCGGCATCGACCCGAGCCGCAGCTCAAGGCGCGGCCGGCGAAGACTCCCGCAGCCCCGCCGGTGCCGGTCCAGACGCCCGACCTGGCGAAACTGGAATATACGCTGGAGAACGGCGTGAAGGTCTTCGAGCTGCGGGCCGAGGTCGTCGAGTGCGAACTGATGCCCGCCTCGCACATGGGACCGGCGCGCAAGATCTTTGCCTGGGGCTATAACGGCAGCGTGCCGGGGCCGATGATCGAGGTCGTCGAGGGCGATCGCGTCCGGGTCGTCTTCACCAACAAATTGCCGGAGCCGACCACCATCCACTGGCATGGGCTGGAGATCCCGGTCGAGATGGACGGCACGCCCTACATCAGCCAGCCGCCGATCGAGCCGGGCGGGAAGTTCGTCTACGAATTTACGGTCAACCAGAACGGCACCTTCTTCTACCACTCGCACGGCGCCATGCAGGAGATGATGGGGATGATCGGGCTCTTCGTGATTCATCCCAAAAAATCGTACACGCCGCGCGTGGATCAAGACTACGGCATCATTCTGCAGGAATGGGCCCTGCTGCCGAACAATCCGACGCCGAACACGTTGTCGATGGAGTTCAATTGGCTGACGATGAACGGCAAATCGGCGCCGGCCACCACGCCGCTGATTATCAAACAGGGGGAGCGGGTGCGCATCCGATTGGTCAACCTGGGCATGGATCATCATCCGATCCATCTCCATGGCGCACAGTTCCAGGTCACGGGGACCGAGGGCGGGCGCATCCCCGAATCGGCCTGGTATCCGGGCAACACGGTGGTGGTCGGCGTGGCCCAGGCGCGCGATATCGAGTTCGAGGCCAAATACGCCGGCGATTGGATGCTGCATTGCCATATGCCGCATCACATGATGAACCAGATGGTCTCGATGGTGGGGCCCATGATGATGTCGCACGGCGGCGGTTCCGAGACCGGCAAGGGGATGGAGGAGGGAATGGGCATGTTGCGACAGGGCCATGCCTTGAGCGATGAGTTCGGGCCGGGCATGGGGCGCGGCATGGGGATGACCTCGAACGAGACGAGAATCTCGAATCGGACCGGCGCGGCTCTCCGGGAGGACGCGGTCTACACCTGTGCCATGCATCCGGAAGTGCGCGTAAATCAGCCGGGCAACTGCCCCAAGTGCGGAATGGTGCTGGTGCAGGCGCCGGCTGTCGGGGTCGCGCCGACCGAAGAGGAGAAGAAGAAGGTTCCCGGTTATCCACAGGAGATGATGATGATTATGGATGAGGCCGTCGACAAGCCCGAAACCTACGGCCTGGCGCCGGGCTGGACGGCTTCGATGATGGGGATGATGACGCTCGTGCGGGTGTTGCCGGAAGAGAAGTACAACGAGCTGATGGCTCGCATCAAAGCCGGCCGGACCGAGAAGTCCAGGCCCGCGCCCGCGCACGAACATCACCACTGAACCCCGCGGCCTCGCCGGTTGAGACGCGAGTACGGTTGCGTACCGAATGATGGGCGATCGATGGATAGAATAGATCGACGCTTGATCGGCGCCGATTCAATCTCGGCGCACCGGAATGAGAATGGCGTTGATAACCACTGTTTCAACAGAAAAGGGGGTCCAGATGGCAAACGACTATGACTACGAGCGTGACCGCGAGCGGGAACGGGAGCGGGAACGCGACCGCAACCGCTACGGCCGTGGTTCTTACGGTCGCTACGGAAGGGAGCGCGACAGCCGGTATGAGAGCGGGCCAGATGAGGGAGGCTACTACGATGAGCCGTCCTATCGCGGTTCCGGATCCAGATCCTACAACGAACCATCCGGGAATCGCTACTCCGAGGAATATTACAACGAGCCCTACGGCAGCTACGATTCCGGCCGATACGAGACCGTCCGGCGCTACAATGAGCCCGTCCGCCGCGGCTCGGGCTACGAAGGCAGATCCGGTGATCAGTATGATCGCAACCGCTACGGCCGCGAGGCGGAGACCCGGAGCCTGCTTCAACGCATCGAGGACGAGATCAAGTCCTGGTTCGGCGACGAAGACGCG
>DATEFT010000567.1:0-4168 GCA_035280505.1 Blastocatellia bacterium
AGAGCAGAATACTGAAGACCAGAATGCGCCGGCGCCCCAACCGGTCCGTCAGATACCCGCCCAGCAGGCCGAAGATGCCGCCGCAAAAGGCCGGCACATAGAACATCAGATCCCGCCAATAGGCGAACTGCGGATGGCCCAATTGAATCCCCGCCAGATCCTTCAAGGCCGGCGGCAGAATCAGGGGCAGCATCAGCAATTCATAGATGTCGAATGCGAATCCGATGGAGGCGACCACGCAGATCAACCATTGGACCGGCGTCAATCGCGGCATGGGTTCGCTCGAGGAGGTGTCGGTCGTAGACATGGGGAACCTCAAGTAAAGTTAATCAAAAATGATATTATCCCATCTATCCTTCGGGTTGAATAAGCGCGGAGAGTATCTTACGAAAAGAGATTAAAGAAAAGGGGGCCGCCGCGGAACGAGGGCCCGTTTGGAGGGGATAAGAAAAGTTCATTTGGTGAAGTAACGGTCGATCGTCGCCGCCGACGGCTTCCCGGTCATCAATGAGACGACCCACATCAGGAGGGCCGAGACCAGCACCATCGGCACCACCGGGAGCAGCCCGAGGACGGAGGTCCCGCCCGGCGTGCGCGCCAGAACGTCGAGGCCGCCGATCGACCAGACGACCTGCGGGGTCGGCACCAGGGTCTGAAAGAGCGCCACCGCGATCACGCTCGCGGCCGTCCAGAGCGTACAGGCCAGCGCCCCCCATTTGGTGCTGCGTCGCCAGAAGAGCGCGCCGACCAGCAGCGGCATGAGCGCCGAAAAGCCGGAGAACGCATACTGCACGGCCAGATCGAAGATCGGTTGCGGGAATTTGAGCGCGACGGCATAGGCGATCAGGGTCAGGACGATGACGAAGGCCCGCCCGACGATGACCTGGGCGGCCTCGCCGAATCGTTCCTTGCCCTCGTAATAGGTGAAGACATCTTCGGAGAACATGGTCGAGAGCGCCAGGATCTGCGAATCGCTGGCCATGACGGCCGCCATGATCGCCGCCCCCAGCAGTCCCGCCAACCAGAGCGGCGCGTAGCTGTCGAGCAGCCGCAAGAGCACATCGTCGCCGGCGGCTCGGGCCCGCAATTCGAACTGCTGTCCCGGATTGAGCGCCGCGCCCTGCGTCGTCAACGTCTGCCGCGCCTCGAGTTTCGCCCGAATCGCCGGAACCTCGGTCGCACGGTTGGCCGCCACTCCCAGAAAGACCGCCGGCAGCCAGATCGCCAGCATACAGATCGGATACAGCACCACCGTTCGTTTAAAATGAGCCATCTTTTGCGCCGTCAGACAGAAGATGATGATGTGCGGAAAATTGATCGATGAGAGCGGAATGAAAGTGTAGCTCAGAAAGAATAAAGGCGAGACCCGTTCCCGGGTCAGCAAGGCGGAGGTCGAGCCCGAGGCCTGCAGATCCTCGATCACCTGATTGAATCCGCCCATCCCCCAACCGATCACGGCCAGCGCGATGGTGCCGAAGAGCAGAAAGAGCGTCGTCTGAAAGGCGTTGACCCAGGCCGTCCCCCGCATTCCGCCGAAGAAGACGTAGATCATGACGACCATGGCCACAACCGCGCCGCCCAGCCAGAAAGGCACGCGCCCGCCGCTGATCGCATAGAGCGCGGTTCCGCCGCCCATAACGCCGATGATGATATAGGGCACCAGCAGGGCCGCCTGGACCAGGAAGATCACGGTCCCGATGTGCCCGCACTCCCACCGGTCGCGAAACATCTGCACCGGCGTGATGAACCCGCGCTGCTTCCCCATGGCCCACATCCGCGTGCCGATCAGAAACAACGAGAGGGGCACGATCAGGGCCGACGAAGAGGCCATCAACCCGTAGGTCACGATGCCGTTGGAGAAGGCATGCCCGGACGAGCCCAGAATCGCGAAGGCCGTCATATTGGTGCCGAAGAGCGAGAGCAGAAAGACCACCTGGCCCAGCGAACGATTGGCCAGAAAATAGTCCTCGGCCGGGCGCGCTCCGACCTTTCGCCGAAAGGCGAAGACCCCGATGTAGATGACGGTGGCCAGGTAGAGAAAGACGAAGAGTGATGGGATCACGAGCGCGCCTCCGGTCGCAGTTGGCGGATTTCGACCGGTCGAGCGGCCGGCGGCGATTCAACCTCCTGCTCCAGATGCGAAGGCCACGCGTGCCGAACCAGGACCCACATCACCGCCGCCACCGCCAGTGTGTAACAGATGTGATAGAAGAGGCCGACCGGCAAGAAACCGAAGACGAACGGCCGGGCGACGCGCCAGAACCAGAAGTCTTGATGCAAAATATAGATCGTGATGACCAAGCCTATCAGCAGCAGTCGCTTCATCGTCTTTCTCTCGCTCGAAATCCGATATTCGTTATGTGATATTCGTTTTAGAAACCCACTTTCAAAACGTGGCGTAATATCACATGTCGACCGAGAGAATTGCAACCACAGTTTGTGATTGTTAAAATCGCGGCACCTGTTCGACCGCAATGTGATTGGCCCTTTCTTAACTTTTGTGAGACGATGGCACCCGAGATCAACGGAAAGAACGAAAGACCTGAAGACCCACGCGAGGGTTCGTCCGTTTCGTCAAACCGGTCTCCTTCATCATCTCTTCGGACTCCCCACGTCACCCACAATCTAGACCCAGGAAAGTCGTAATGATGTCAAAACTCCTCGTCTTATCGCTACTGCTGCTCTTCTTTTCACCGACCCTCTTCGCCCAGACCACCAGCACCATCACCGGGACGATTCAGGATCAGACGGGCACCCCGATTCCGGGCGCGACCATTACCGCGCGCAGCCTCGAGATCAATCTCTCCCGAAGCATGGTCAGCGATCAGGAGGGCCGTTACACTTTTCCGGAACTCCGCGTCGGACAATACGAGATCCGCGCCGATCATCCGGGCTTTAAACCGACCACTCGGAACCTGAATCTGACGATCGGCGAGACCGCCGTGGTCAACCTGACGCTCGAACTGGTGATTCGCGAGACGCTGGAGATCTCCGAAGCCGCGCCGCTGGTCAACACCGCGACCGCGGAGTTGAGTTATCTGGTGGGAGAGCGCGCCATCCGCGAGTTGCCGCTCAACGGCCGCAACTATACCGATCTGGCGCTGCTGCAACCGGGGATCACCGCCTTCTCGCAGCGCGACGGCGGCTCGGTGGTGGCGCACGGGTTGGGCATGAGCATCAACGGGCAGGATATCCGCTCGAACGTCTATCTGCTCGACGGCACGCTGCAGAACGACTTCACCAACGGCCCGGCCGGCAGCGCGGCCAGCACGGCGCTCGGCACCGAGTCCATTCGCGAGTTCCGGGTCGAGGCCAATGCCTACTCCGCCGAATACGGGCGGAATTACGGCGGTCAGATCACCGCCATCAGCAAATCCGGCACCAATCAATATCACGGCTCGCTCTACCATTTTCTGCGCAACGATAACCTGGACGCGCGCAACTTCTTCGATCGCGCCCCGCTCGGCAAACCCGAGTTCAAACGCAATCAGTTCGGCGGAACGATCGGCGGGCCGCTCCATCGCGATCGGACCTTCTTCTTCGCCGGCGCCGAGTTCTTTCGCGAACGCCTGGGCCGCTCGATCCTGACGACGGTGCCCGATCTCAAAGCCCGGCAGGGCCTCCTGACCCTGAGGAACCCTCAGACCGGCGTGGTCACCGAGACCCCGATCAACATCAATCCCGCGGTCCGGCCGTATCTGGATGCGTTCCCGCTGCCGAACGGAGCCTCGCTCAATAACGGCGTCGGCAACCTGGCGCAGTACTTCTTTCGGTTCAACCAGCAGTTGGACCAGGAGTACGTGCAGGGGCGAGTGGACCATAAGCTGACGGAGAAGCAACAGCTCTTCGGGCGCTACACCTTCGACAACGCCGACCAATTTCTGCCGACGGACTTTCCGCAATTTCCGCGGTCGTTCCTCTCGCGCAATCAGTTCGTGACCGCCGAGCATACCTGGGTGCTGTCGCCCCAGACGATCAACACCGCGCGGTTGGGTTTCAGCCGCACCCGGATCGGCCAGGACGTCGAGGCCAATAGCGGCCTGCAGCCGTTCATTCCGGGCCGCCTGGTCGGCGACATCGATATCGGCGGGATTCCGCGATTCGGTCCGCAGAGTTCGGTCAATGTGCAGTTGACGCAGAACGTCACCAGTTTCAGCGAACAGCTCAC
>DATEFT010000568.1:0-3930 GCA_035280505.1 Blastocatellia bacterium
ATCGGCCGGGTGCCGCTCTTGACGCGCGACGGCGAGGTGGCGCTGGCCAAACGGATCGAGAATGGAGTTCGGCAGACGCGGCGGGCCGTCTCGCGATCGCCCATCGCCGTGGCCGAGTTGCTGAAGATCGGCGAAGAGTTGAAGGCCGGGACGCTCAGCCTCCGCGAGGTCGTGGCGATTCCGGATGCGGCCGACCAGCAGCGACCCGAAGATCGCACCGAAGAGGTCCGGGGGGCGACGCTCGAAGCAATGGCGCGCATTCGCAAGTCCTACCGGCGGGGCCTCCGGGAGTGGGAGAAGTTGCAGCCGACGGGTTCGGGGCGGCTCAAGCGGCGCCTCGCGCGGACGCGCCTGGAGGTCGCGGGCGAGATCGCTCAGCTCCGGCTGCGAACCGAGATCTGGCAACGATTGATCAGGGCGATCGGGACCCTCGCGGTCGAGATTCGCGCCGGCGAGCGCGAGATCGCCCAGCAGGAGGAGCGGCTCCGGACGAGACGCCTCGGGCCGGAGTCCGAGAAGGAGTCCAGACGCCGTGTCAGAGCGGCCAGGCAGCGGCTCCAGCAGATCGAACTCGAGGCCCATCAACCGGCGGCGGCCATCAAACGCTCGCATCAGGCGATCCTGACCGGCGAGGCCGGCGCCGCCGAGGCCAAGCGCGAGATGACCGAGGCCAACCTGCGCCTGGTGATCTCCATCGCCAAGCGGTATCAGAACCATGGCCTGCCCTTCATCGACCTGATCCAGGAGGGCAACCTCGGGCTGATGCGGGCGGTCGACAAGTTCGATTGGAGGCGCGGCCATAAATTTTCGACCTATGCGACGTGGTGGATCCGGCAGGGCGTGTCGCGGTCCGTGGCCGATCACTCGCGAACCATTCGGCTCCCGGTGCACGTCATCGAGCTGCTGGGCAAGATCCGCCAGGCCACGGCCGCGCTGGTGCGGGAGTTGGGGCGTGATCCGAAGATCGAAGAGATCAGCCAGCGGATGAAGATGCCGACCGAGAAGATTCGCCAGGCCCTGGAGGCCGGCCATGAACCGATCTCCCTGGAGACGCCCATCGGTCACGACGGCGAATCGAAGTTCGGAGAGTCCATCGAAGACACCTTCTCGCCCAACCCGATGGAAGAGGTCGAGGCGGAGGACCTGCGGACGATCTCCGACGCCGTGCTGCACACGCTGACTCCGCGCGAGGAGCGAGTCGTGAGAATGCGCCTCGGCCTCGACCCGAGCGGCCGCGAGCATACGCTCGAAGAGATCAGCCGGATCTTCGGCGTGACGCGTGAACGCATCCGGCAGATCGAGGTCCGGGCCCTCCAGAAGCTGCGTCAACCGGCGCTCCGGGAGAAGCTGGAAGCCGCGGCCTGAGATTTGAGATTAAGAGTCGAGCCCTGCTGGCCGCACCGGCCCCAAAATCCGGTGCGGCCATTGTTTTTTGGTTTTCAGTTTTTGAGTTCTCCCTGTAAAATTTCGGTCGATCTCAAATCTCAAATCTCAAATCTTAAATCTGCTTATGGATGCTGGATCCCAACAATCACGACTCGACGCCAAACTGCGCCAGTACCAGGCGCTCTGTGAAGTGGCCGAATCGATTGCCGTTCACCGAGACCTCCATTCGCTGCTGCAGAACCTGACGAGGCCCTTGCAACGGGTGGTCAGGTTCGACGCGGTCAACGTGGTGTTGTACGACGCGACCTGCCATCTGATGCGAATGCACGTGCTGGAATCGCCGCTGCTGCCGCAGGACCAGTTGATGATCACGGAATTGCCCATCGAAGAGGCTCCGGCCGGATGGGTCTGGCAGACGCAAGAGCCGATGCTGATGACCGATATCGGCTCCTACCTGGACCGCTATCCGCGGGTCACCCCCCTGATGCTGAACTTCGGCATCCAGACGGCCTACGTCCTGCCGCTGACCTCGGTGGGCCGGCGGCTCGGGGCGCTCGGATTCGCCAGCCTGCAGCCGGCCGCCTGGAGCGAGGAGGATCAGGAGTTCCTGCAACAGGTGGCGAAGCTGGTGGCGGTCGCGGTCGAGAATGCGATCAATTTCGAGCATGCCCGGACCGCGGAACTCGGGCTGCAACGCCGGGTCGAGCAGCTCCGCCTCTTGTTGGAGGTCGGCACCAGCATCGCGTCACACCTCAATCTGCGCGAGCTGTTCGAGGTCATCTCCAACTGTCTGCGCAGGTCGATCAATTGCGATGGGGCCGGGTTGACCATCTACGACGCCGAATCCGGACAGTTACAGGTCTATGCGCTGGTGCCGGAGTTCAAGGGAGATGTGCCGCTGACCGAAGGCGGACGGATCCCGCTGGAGGGGACGCCCGGAGGACGGGCCTTCCAATCGTTACAGACGATCCTGGTCAACCGCGCCGAGTTGGAGAACTCACCGTCGCCGCTCGTCCGGCGGATCGCCGCCGGCGGCGTCAAATCCGGCTGCGTGGCGCCGTTGGTGGTGCATGGGCGGGCGCTGGGAACGCTGGACCTGGCGAGCCGCACCGAAGACGCCTTCTCGGCGGAGGACGCGGAGTTGTTGACCCAGATCGCCAACCAGATCGCGATCGCGGTCGAGAATGCGATCAATTTCGAGCAGGCCATCACCGCCCGGGAGCAGCTCCGGCACGAACGCGACCGCTCGCAACTGCTGCTCGAGATCAACAACGCCGTGGTCTCGTCGCTCAACCTCCCCGAACTGCTGGAGGTGATCTCGCCCTGCCTGCGCCGGGCCGTTCACCACGATTTCGCCGGGCTGCTCGTCTACGACCGGGAGCACCACCTGTTGCGCGCCCATGCGTTGGACTTTCCGAGACATCCGGAGATGGAAGGGCTGCTCTTCAGCGTCGAGGGAACCCCTTCGGGGCTGGCCTTCTCGTCCCGCCGGCCGCTCATCGTCGACCGGCAACAGCTCGACCGGTTCGCCCACACGCCGCTGGTCCAGAAGCTGCGCGACCAGGGGGTGCAGTCGGGCTGCAGTCTGCCGCTCCTCTCGCGCGATCGGGCGCTCGGCGTCCTGACCCTCATGAGCCTGCGGCCGGACAACTTTCTCGAACGGGATCTGGAGTTGCTGATGCAGATCGCCGGACAGATCGCCATCGCCGTCGAGAACGCGCTGGCCTACCGCGAGATCGAATCGCTGAAGAACAAGCTGGCCAGCGAGAAGCTCTATCTCGAGGACGAGATCCGCACCGAGCACAACTTCGAGGAGTTGATCGGCGAGAGCCAGGCCTTCAAACGGATCCTGAAACAGGTCGAGACGGTCGCGACCACCGGTTCCGCCGTCCTCATTCGCGGCGAGACCGGCACCGGCAAAGAGCTGATCGCCCGCGCCATCCACGATCTGAGCCAGCGGCGCGAACGGACGCTGGTCAAGATCAACTGCGCCGCCATTCCGACCGGGCTGCTGGAGAGCGAACTGTTCGGCCACGAGCGCGGCGCCTTCACCGGCGCGATCTCGCAGCGCATCGGCCGGTTCGAGCTGGCCAATCACGGAACGCTCTTTCTGGACGAGGTCGGCGACATTCCGCCGGAACTGCAACCGAAGCTCCTGCGGGTTCTGCAGGAACAGGAGTTCGAACGACTGGGCAGCACCCGGACCCAGCGGGTGGACGTCCGATTGATCGCCGCCACCAACTGCGACCTGGAACAGATGGTCAGCGATCGCAAATACCGCAGCGATCTCTACTACCGGCTCAACGTCTTTCCGATCACCATCCCGCCGCTCCGCGAGCGCCGCGAGGACATCCCCGCGCTGACTCGTTTCTTCACCCAAAAGTATGCGCGCCGCATGAAGAAACCGATCACGGCCATCCCGGCGGAGACCCTGGCCGCGCTCACCGGCTACTCCTGGCCGGGCAACGTCCGCGAACTCGAGCACTTCATCGAACGCGCCGTCATTCTGACCCGGGGCTCCGATCTGGAGATCTCGTTCGCCGA
>DATEFT010000569.1:0-22957 GCA_035280505.1 Blastocatellia bacterium
CCAGATCTGGCCGGATCCGATCGTCACGGAGATCGCTCCGCTGACCAACTACTATCCGGCCGAGATCGGACATCAGGAATACTACAGACTCCATCCCGATCAACCCTACTGCCGCGCCGTGATCGCTCCCAAAGTGGCCAAGTTCCGCAAACTGTTCCTCGATAAACTAAAGAAAGTCTAGAAAAGTCTAGAAAAGTCTAGAAAAGTCTAGAGAAGTCGAAACCCGTGGCGTTCCAAGACTTCTCTAGACTTCTCCAGACTTCTCCAGACTATTAAGAAGTTGTCGCGCGTTGAGCGCCTTCTTGAAACTGGCCACCTGGGGCGGGAGGGGAGGCGGCGCCTCACGGCTGCAGCGGGTCTCTTCGGTCACCACCAGCAGGTAGTTTCGGAATCCGGCGCGAGCCATTTCATTCAGGCGGTCGTTCAGGGAACGCGGAGTCCAATATCCCAGCAGTTCCAGGTAGACCGGCTCTCGGTCCGGATGGCGAAAGACCGCATCGGGAACGAAGGCGCTCGCTCCCAGATCGATCACCTCCTGGTTCGGGTGCAAGGTCCATTCACTCGCCAGCCTCGGCCAGTCTTCGATCAATTTCATGAGCGCGGAGTGCGGCCGCGAAATCTCTTCGATCAGGTAGTGCGAGCGCAGGCGGTCCTGTCCGCTGTCGAGTTCGAAATAAGAGGTGCCGGCTTTCGACTTGATCTCGGCGCGCAGGCGCCAGCCGGGGTAGAGCAACAACGCCGGCAGAAAGATCGCCATCTGAATCCCGTACTTCTGCGAGCGATGAAAGATCGAGACCGGGCCGCTCAACCGCACTTCATAACCCGTCTGCGGATTGCCGCTGATCGCATGGATCAGCCGAAAGGCCTTGATCTCGATGAAGAACCGGCGGGTAATCGCGGGCTCCTGGGGATCGATCCACAACTGCAGTTCCGAGCATCGATAGAGCAGGGCTTGCGCCTGAGCCAGATTGTACCGGTCGAGCAGTTCCGAGGGGCCGACCTCTTCAAAGGCCGTCAGCCGTTGATTGTCGGAGAGGTCGGCGTAGAGGCCGTCCATGACTTCGGCCGGGTCGCATTCCAGTTCGGCGGCGACCTCCGCGATCAGCCGCCGGCGCAGATCGTCCTGGGCGATGATCGGATGAAACTCGCCGGCTTTGAAGAAGAGGGCCCGGCGCAGATCGGAGGCGTCTTTGGCGCAGACCGTTTCGAACCGGCAGCGATCCAACAGGATCTTGATCAGGCCGCGTAGAATCTTGTAATCGGTCCCGACCCCGATATATTCGTCGAGAGCCCGTTCCAGTTCGGCGCGGCGGCGCCCCTGGTGCTGTTGCACGATCAGCGTCAGATCCGCCGCGGTCTGCACCTGACGCTGGTCGGAGGGCGCCACGTAACGCGGATAGATCCGATCGCCGCGGCGAAAGCTGAGCGAGAGATCAGACGTCAACATCTTCGTGATCCTTCTCGCGGAATTGATTGGCCTCGCGGCGGCGCTCGCTGATCCGTTCTTCGGTCGTGCCCGCAGTCACGACTTCGTACAGGATCGCCTCTTTCTCGGGCCGGGGGCGCAGAATTCGCCCCAGCCGCTGGATGTGTTCACGGGTCGACCCGGAGCCGGAGAGCACGATCGCCACCGAGGCATCCGGGATATTGACGCCCTCATTGAGCACTTTCGAAGTGACCACGGCCTTGACCTGGCCCTGATTGAAGGCGGCCAGCCACGCGCTGCGCTCCTTGATCGGAGTCTCATGCGTGATGGCCGGAATCAGGAACCGGGTGGAGATGCGATAGACCATCTCGTTCTCCGCCGTGAAGATCAAGACCCGATCGCGGCGATGACGTTGCAGCAGTTTGACAAGCACCTCCAGCTTGGCCTCGGTCCCGAGCGCGATCCGCTTGGATTCGCGGTAAGCCTGCATGGCGCGGCGCCCGGTCTCGCTCCGGGTGCTCAGAAAGACGAATCGCTGCCAGCCGTCGACGCTGCCCATATTGATCCCCTGCCCCCCGATGAATCGGCGAAAGATGGTGCGCTCCTGCTCGTAACGCTCGCGCTCTTCGGGACCGAGTTTGACGGTCAGGCGCATGATGCTGTAATCGGCCAGATATTCGCCCGCCATCTCCTGGGCTTCGCGCCGGTAGACGATCGGGCCCAGCAGTTGCTCCAGCAACGCCTCTCCGCCGTCGGCGCGTTCGGGCGTGGCCGTCAGACCCAGGCGAAACGGCGCGACCGCCATCTCGCCCACGTAACGATAGATGCTGCTCGGAAGATGGTGGCACTCATCACAGATCAGCAGGCCGAACTGATTCCCCATCCGCTCCATAAACCGGAAGGCCGAGGCGTAGGTCGTCACCACGATCGCGCCCTGCTCGAAATATCCCCCTCCGATCAGCCCGATCTCGGCCTGAAACGACGAGACCAACAGGTCGTACCACTGGTTCATTAGATCGAGCGTCGGCGTCACCACCAGCGTCGAACGGCCCGCCCGCTCGATGGCCATCTGCGCGACGAGCGTCTTCCCGGCTCCGGTCGGCAGAATGACCACGCCACACCGGGCGGCCTGCTCCCAGGCCTCAATCGCCTCCTGCTGGTAGGGTCTGGGCTCGAGGTCGAGTTCCGCCCGGAATTGAAAGTCGTAGTAACGGCGAGTCTGGTCCTGGAAGGCCTGAGAGCCCCGTTTCAGTTCGGTAACGGCCTGGCGATAGGCCATGGCCGGCGCCCGCCAGCGCCGGACCCGGTCGTCCCATTGGAACGCCGAAGGCGCCGGAAACGACTCTCCCGCGCCTTCTAACAATAGGGTCCCGGCTTCAAAATGTAATGAGATCTCTCCTGAATCCATTAGCGGAGATCAACCCGTACTAGAGCATGAAACATACGAGATTGCGAAATATCTGAACTGACAGCGCCTTTCAATATATTTCGTTATTTCCGTATGTTTTGAAATTCGTAACTCCTCAGATTTGTCTTTTCAAAGCCACGAGACACGCGGACCTTGACTAAATTCGCGTGTCTCGCGGAATTTTAATCCATTCGTCAACATTCCCTATTCGCCACCCTTCATCTTCGCGCGATAACGACCCAGGGCCGTCAACGGAAACTGATTTCGGTACTGGTGGTAGTTAATGTAGAAATGGCCGGGAAATCCGGTGCCCGTGAACTCCGCCTCCGGCCAACTGCCGTCGGCCTGCTGCCGATTGAGCAGATATTCGAGGCCGCCCTTGACCGAATCCGAATCGTAATCTCCGGCGGCCATCAGTCCTAATAAAGCCCACGCGGTCTGGGAGGGCGTGCTCGGTCCCTGCCCTTTAAGTTCAGGCCGCTTGTACGAGCCGCAAGTCTCGCCCCAGCCGCCGTCTCCGTTCTGAATGCTGCGCAGCCACGCGGCCGCCTGTTTGACCTCGTCGCATTCCAGGTCGAATCCGATGAAGGGCGCGATCGAACGCAGCCCGACCAGCGCCATGTAGGTGCCGTAGAGATAGTTGACGCCCCAGCGTCCCCACCAGGAACCGTCCGGTTCCTGCAGACTCAGCAGGAACTTGACCGCGCGCTTCAGATCGTCGGCGCTGTAGAGTTGCTCGCCGAGCTGCCGCTGCCAATGGCCCAGCATCTCCAGCACGCGGCCGGTCAGATCGGCCGTCGGCGGATCGATCATCGCCTTCAGGTCGCCGTAAGGCATCTGATTCCAGAGATCGCGAGTATTGTCGAGATCGAACGCGCCCCAACCGCCCAGGCGGCACTGCATGGTCATGACCCAGTGAGCGGCCGCCCGGCAGGCCTCGAGCTTGTAAGCATCGTCATCCAACCTGAGGGCCAGCAGGGTCAGGATCACCGCCGCCGTGTCGTCGACGTCCGGATAGTAGTCGTTGTAGAACTCGAAGGCCCAACCCGCCGGCCGTCCTCGACGGTTGTAGACGGCCCAATCGCCATAGCGAAAGACCTGCTTGGTCAACAACCAGTCGCCTCCGGCCTTGAGCCGTGGATCGGACGGCGAAACTCCGGAATCGAGCAGCGCGGACAATCCCAGCGCCGTGTCCCAGACGGGCGAGATGCAGGGCTGAAGCCGCAGGTATTGCGGCGATTCGGAACCGGGCATGGCCCCCTCCGCGATGCAAAAACGATCCAGGGCATCCAGCCCCCGCTTCACATACGGATGCCGCGCCGAATAGCCCAGCACATGAAACATCAGAATGGAGTTGAGCATGGCCGGAACGATGCCGGCCCAATCTCCGGTCGAATCCTGCCGTTCGATCACCCAGCGTTCCGCCGCCTCGATCGCGCTCGTTCTGAACGGGACCACTCCCCATTGATTGAAGCGCTTGAGCCATCCGTCGACCTTCAGAAAGACGGCGCCGATGGCCGTGCCGTCGTTATTCTTCAAACCGGTCTCGGCCCGCTCGCGACCGCCCTCGACGAAGAGTTCCTCCGCATAGAGGCCGAGATCCGTGACGGGTCTTCGATCCATGACGACCAGCAACGGCACGGTCGAGGACCGGGCCCAACTGGCCATGGTGTAGATGTTCATCGGAAACCATTTCGGCAGCATCATGAACCAGGGCGGGAGTGTGGGCAGACCGTCCCAGGGATAGGCGCCGAAGAGGGCCAGGTGAAACTTGGTGAAGACGCGCGCGCGTGGCAGCCCTCCGCGGTCGAGAATGAATTGGCGCGCCCGCTGCATCGCCGGTTCCTCGATCGAGGTGCCCGCGAGCTTCAGGGCAAAGTAGGCTTCGATCGTCGTGCTCAGCTCTCCGCCGTCTCCGTAATAGAGTTCCCAGCCGCCATGCTCTCGCTGCTGGCGCAGCAGATAGCGGGCCATCTGCGCGATCTGCTGTTCGCGATCCTTGCCGTTGCTGTGCCGGTTGCCGGGGTCCGCCTCAATCAGGATCCGGTGGACCATGATGTATTCGGCCGTCAGCGTGACATTGGCCTCCAATTCGGCCCACCAGTATCCCTCCAGTGTCTGTTGGGCAAAGAGATACTCCTGCCCCCGACGAACGGCCTCCCCGAGCCGGGCCGCCATCGTCGGTCTGATGAATTGCTGCGCTGTACTCATAGGTGTTACCGCGGTTGACCTTCCTGGCCCTCCTGATGCTCCTGATCCTCATGATGGTCTTCAACTTGTCCGGGTCCCTCCGGATATTTGAGATAGTAGCCGATGATCAGCGGGAGGTCCTGGTCGTAGTTGGCCATCCCGCGACGAACGCCGTTCAATCTCAGGAACATGCCCAGACTCCAGACCGCCATGCCGTGGACCGGCTGGCTCCGCGAACTCTCCCAGAATCGCCCGCTCGCCTCCAGATCGGCGGAGGGTCCCGGATCGATCTTTTCACGGTAGCGGCCGACCGCTCCCCGCTCCAGGTATCCCAGGACCTTCACCCCATGCAGAAAACCGGAGTAACGCACGAACGGATCGTCGGCATTGATGCAGACCACATAGGCGATAAAATTGGCTTCATCTTCGCGGGCATAACCGAGTTGATGCGCCTTCTGATTGGCGATCATAAACGGCTGCTCGCAGGGGGGCACTTCGGTATTGAAGGTGGCCTCGCCGGTAAACGGCATGTAGACGCCGCCGAAGCCCATCATACTGGCCAGGTGTGAGAAGTAGAGCGGCTTGGCTCGCCCCAACCCGGTCGGGCCGAGATCTCCCAGAAAGCGAACTCGGCGAAAGGCGTCTTCGACGCGCTGATTGAGGGTCTCGCGACCGTAAGGCAGCCGGGTCACCCCGTTCAGATCCTGACCTTCGCGCCCCTTGCTATAGTTGTCATTGATCCCCTTCACGATCTGCAGGGCCATGACCTGAAGTTCGTCGGAACGCGCCGGGCGCCGCTCCAGTCCCAACGTTTCGGCGATCGCGGGGCGTTGATAGTTGTAGCCCCAGAGGACCAGAAAGATGATGAACAGGACGACGAAGGTCCAGAACAGGTGAAGCAACAACAGCTTGACCACGCTGAAGAGCTGAACCTCGTTGCGCATGGCTCGCCGCACGTACCAGATCGTCCAACCCAGAAACCACATCGCCAACATGACCAGGAACATCTCGCCCAACGAGAATCTGAAGAACCGATTCAGAAAGGAGAGTCCACGCAGAATGTAGTAGTAGAGCCCCTGACTGTACATGAGCTCGGTCATGGGCGGCATCAGGCCGGCCATGGTCTGGGTGGCCTGGGCAATCATCAGGGCGAGCAGGCCTCGCATGAACAGCCAACGCAGGGCGAAGGCCGCCGCGGCGGGCGCCACCGCCGCCTTCTGTGCTTCGGCTACCTCTTCGGCGACGGCCTCGGCCACCTCTTCGGTGGCGGCGGCGGGCGCCGAGGCTTGAACGATGACCACTGGCGGTCTGAACGGAAACTTCCAGGCCATAATTATGCGGTTCGATGTGCCTCACGGGATAATGGCATCCGCTTCGATCTCGATCAACATTCGGTCATCGACCAATCGCTGCACCTCCACCATGGTGGCGCAGGGTTTGATCTCTTTGAAATACTCGCCGTGAGCGCGCCCGTATTCGCGCCACCGGGAGATGTCGGTCACGAACATCCTGGTTCGCACGACATCTTCGAGCGACGCCCCAAGCGCTCCCAGGGCGTTCTCGATATTGCGGATGATTTGAACAGTCTGTAAATATGCATCCCCGACCCCGACCAAATCGCCATAATCATCGGTGGCCGTGGTGCCGGTCACGAAGATCTGATTGCCGACGCGAATCGCTCGCGAATAACCGACGATCAGCTCCCATTTCGTTCCTGAAGAGTAGTATTGTTTGGTAGTAGCCATTGGATCAACCGGTAGTCTATTTCTATCACTAGCGCTAATCCGCATCGAGCCGCACCGGGCGGCGCTTGGCGGTCAGGATGTCGAAAAAAGTCACCGGGAGGATCTGCATCAACTTCATGAAGACCGACGGCACGAAGGGAAAACGGATCACCCGATCACCACGTTCGATCCGCCGCAAAATCAAGCGCGCCGCCTCATCGGCCGGCTGCAGAAACGGCATCTTGCCGAAGCTCGCCGTCATCGGGGTCTGAACATACCCGGGCTCCACCGTCACCAACCGGACTCCCTGCCGGCTCAGTTCTCCCCGCAGCCCATCGAAGAGGGTCGAGAGCGCCGCTTTCGTCGCGCAGTACCCGGCCGAACCGGGAAACCCGCGATCGCCGGCCAGACTCGAGATGGCCGCGATCACTCCCTGTTGCTGCGCTCGCATCACCGGAATCAGTTCTTCCAAACAAAGAGCCACGCCCAGGACGTTGGTCCTGAGCAATCGTTCAAATTTATCGGCTCTGAAATTGATGGCATTGGTCGATTCGCCAATGCCGGCTGAAAGTATCGCCAGATCGATCCGGCCGAAATTTCGCATCGTCTCCGAGACCGCCGCCCGGACCTGGGCTTGATCACCGACATCACACGCCAGCGGGAGGGCGGTGCCTCCCGCTTGCCGGATCCTGCTGGAGATCTCATCGAGCAACTCCCGGCGTCTGGCCGCCAGCGCCAGTTCGTATCCGCTCTCCGCCAACTCGTTGGCCAAGGCGTGACCAATCCCCGATGAGGCCCCGGTAATGAAAGCAACCTTCTTCATCTTATACGCGCGTATTATAGTCTAGGAAAGTCTGGAAAAGTCCAGGGAAGTCTGGAGAAGTCTGGGGGCGTCCGGAGAAGTCCAGGAAAGTCTGGACTTTTCTAGACGATCAGTTTAGCGCATTGTTGCCCGCTCCAGACCGCGCCCTCAATGGTGGACGGCAGCCCGGTGTCGGTCCAATCGCCGGCCAGCCAGAGATTCTCGAAGTCCGTTCGCTGAGCGGGGCGGAGTCTCGCGACCCCGACCGTATGGGAGATCGTCGCCCGGTGCTCCCGCATGACGAAGGCGTGCAGCGGAGTCTGTCCCCTGGCGGCCGGAAAAAATCGTTGCATCTCTTCGACGGCGATCTCGACCAACGCCGCGTTGGGTTTCGAGGCCGCCTCGTATGCGCCGCTGATGACCAGGGCCAGGTGCTGCGACGATTCCCGGCCGCCACCGGGAGCGATCACGCTCCGGTTAAAGACCCATTCGATCCGCGAATCGAGCAGGCTGGCGAACTCCAGTTCGGTAATCGGTTCTCGATACCAGAGATTGATCGAGACGATCGGGGCGGATCTGATCCGGCCCAGGTTGCGAAATCCGGCCTCCGATTCGAGAACTTCCGGCGGGAGCAGCGGAGAGAGGGCGAAATAGGGAACGGCGCTGATCAGGGTTTCGGTCTCGAGGCTCTCGCCGTTCCGCAGGACGACGCGGCGGACGCGCCGGCGATCGAACTCGATCCGGACCACATCGGCATTCAATCGGACCTCCCCTCCGCGCGACTCGATGAAGCTCCGGGCGGCTTCGGTGTAGAGTTCGCTCAACCCGACCTTCGAGACGACCATGGCCGAATCGCGGCGACTGTGCAGATAGGCTTGATCCAGAACCCGCGCGAACATATCGGCCGAGGCGACCTCCGACGATTCATTGAGGGTGGCCAACACCATGATATCCCAGAATCGGCGCTGCATCCGTTCCGACTGTCCCAACCGGGTGAGCCATTCACGGACCGTCACGTCCGCCAGACGGGCGCGATCGCCATTCAAGCGCCGCACCTCCAGACCGACCCGCAGGGCCTGGATCCGGTCTTCCCAGCCGATCGTCCGCAGCTTGACCAGGCCGGCCAGCAGGTGCAGCGGCGCCGGCAAGGGCGGGCATTTCAAACTCGTCCGGAGGATCGTTCCGTCGTCGGAAGGCTGCAGGAAATCGACCTGTGGATTGGGTTGAAACCGGAGTCGATCGAGGGCGCCGATCTTTCCGAGGAAGGCCAGCGTGTGATGATAGCAGCCCATCATGAGGTGCTGTCCGTTATCGACGGTGGCGCCGGTGGTCTTGTCGGTGAAGGAGTAGGCGCGGCCGCCGAGAAACGATCGCCGCTCCAGCAGCAACGGCGCGCGGCCCCGCTCCGCCAGATCCACGGCGGCCGCCAACCCGGCAAAACCGCCGCCGATGATGACGACCGCGCCGTTACCTGGCCGCATCGCCTCCTCCCCGGGTCCCCATGCCCGATCTCGCCCATTCGCTCAGCGCGATCATAAACCGTTCCGGGCGGTGCAGGCGGACCTGATGATTGAAGACGTCGTAGTTGACCTGTTCGATCTCTTCGAGCAGCCGGTAGTAGATCCGGCCCATGGTGATCGCGGCGGTCAGGGTCGGCCGGTCCTCCTCCGGCAGACACTCGGCGGCGCGCCGGTAATAGTCGCGCGCCCGCTCGCACTCGAAGCGCATAAGTTCGATGAAATTATCGTTGAACACCTGCCGCTGCAAATCCTCCTCGCTGTATCCGAAGCGGCGCAGATCCTCCTGCGGCAGGTAGATGCGCCCGCGATTCGCATCCTCTTTCAGATCCCGCAAGATGTTGGTCAGTTGCAGCGCGATGCCCAGACGGACAGCATACTCCTTGGTCTGCGGCGAGCGGTAGGTGAAGATCTCGATACACATGAGCCCGGCGATCGCGGCCACCCGATAGCAATATTCGTACAACTCATCGAAAGTTTGATACCGCTGCCGAAAGAGATCCATCTCGCAGCCGTTGATCATCTCCTCAAAATACTCTTTGGGGATCGGGAACCGCTCGAGCGCGCGGCGCAGACGATGAGACAACGGCCGCGTCGGATTGCCCAGATAGAGCTGGTCCAATTCGGCCCGCCACTTCTCCAGTTCGGCCCGCGCGATCCAGTGGGCGCGGCCGGGCTGCGATTGTTCGATCAGATCGTCCACGATATCGTCGACCTCGCGGCAGAAACCATAGACGTCGATGATCGCTTCGCGTTTCTGTCTCGGAAGGAAGAGAAACGAATAGAAAAAATTCGATTGAATCGCCTTGGCTATATCGCGTTGCAGACCGCGCGTGCGTTCGCGCAGGTGCCAGGGAGTGAAATGAACATTGTTGGAGATCAAACCCTTCATGACTTAGTGACATCCTCCGACCAACGACTGGCGACCAATGACCTGGCGACCAATGACCTGACGACCAATCGGATCTTGTCCAGGGTGGTGATGCGAGGCCGGGCGCGCAGCGTATCGTATCCCTGCTCGGCGATCCGCTCTAAGATGCGGACCCCGCCCAACCACGTCAACCTCAATTCGATGGCGAGCCGCCCGCCGACCAGATCGGGCAAGGCCCGGCCCTGCTCGAAGAGGGCGCGCGTGCGCTCCACCTGAAATCGCAGCAGGGCGGCATAGCCTTCGCTGAACCGGCCCTCCCGCAGGTCTTCGACGCTGACCTTGAACCGCGTCATCTCATCCGCCGGCAGGTAGATTCGATCCTTCCGCAGGTCGACCGCCACGTCCTGCCAGAAATTGGCCAGTTGCAGTCCGGTGCAGATGCAGTCCGCCAATCGATGCAGCGGCTCCTCGCGGTAGCCGAAGAGCAGCAGCACCAATCTTCCGACCGGGTTGGCCGAGCGCTCGCAGTAATCGAGCACTTCGTCGAACCCGGCATAGCGTCGTTTGACGACATCCTGCTTGAAGGCCGAGAGGAGCGCGCGAAAGAGCTCGATCGGCAGTTGCAGTTCCCTGACGGTCGCGGCCAGGGCGATGAAGACCGGATGCGCGGCTTCACCGCGATACGCGGCCTCCAACTGACGCTCCCAATCATCGAGGGCGGCCAGACGCTGGCCCTCCTCGATCCCGTCGTCATAACCTTCGTCGGCGAAATCGTCGGCCGCACGCGCAAAAGCATAGATGCTGTAGACGTGTTTGCGGGCATGTTTGGGGACCAACAACGAACCGACCGGAAAATTCTCGTAATGCCGGCGGGCGATTCGTTCGCAATACGCAAAAGCCTCCGCCACGCCGGGCGGCGACGGGGAAGCAATCGAGTTCCAGCTATCAATTTGGGCGCCCATATTCTTCAAGAGGGAGAGCATAACAAGAGAGATCTCAAATCTCAAATTTACCGCTCCCTCAACCGCTCCATCCAGGCGTTTGCCAAATTCCGATAGTTGCTGTTAAGCTGGCGTTGCTTCCCATAAATATTGAAAATCAATCATATGATGAAAACACTCCTACTCAATCCGCCCTCTTTCGAAAAATTCGACGGCGGCGCCAGCTCGCGTTGGCCCGCCACCAGAGAGATCGAAAGCTATTGGTATCCGGTCTGGCTGGCCTATCCGGCGGCCCTGATCCGCGACCGGGGCGGCGAATCGCGTCTGCTCGACGCGCCGCCGCACGGAGTCTCTCCGGAAGAGACGGCCCAGATCGCCAAAGAGTACGACTTCGTCGTGCTCTTCACTTCGCACGTCGGATTCAAGAACGATGTGAAGTTGGCGGAGCGGATGAAAGAACTCAAATCCGATCTGAAGATCGCCTTCGTCGGCCCCCCGGTGACGACCCATCCGGAACCCGCGCTGCGCGCCAGCCGCGCCATCGATTTCGTCACCCATAAAGAGTTCGATTACACGGTGACCCGCTTCGCCGCGGGCGAACCGCTCGAGAAGCTCCCGGGAGTCCATTTTCTGCGCGACGATCGCCTGGTCTCGACGCCGCCCGAACCCTTGATCACCGAGCTGGACCGGCTGCCCTGGGTGACTCCGATCTACAAACGCGACCTGCGGATCGAACGCTACAACGTCCCGTTCCTGCTCCACCCCTACATCGCCTTCTATTCGACGCGCGGCTGTCCGGCCCTCTGCACCTTCTGCCTGTGGCCCCAGACCTTCGACGACCATCGCTGGCGTCAACGCTCGGTCGAAAACGTCCGGGACGAGGTCGAATGGGCCCTCAACGCTTTCAAATCGGACGGCCTTCAGGAGATCTTCTTCGACGACGACACCTTCACCTTCAATCCGCACCGGATGGTCGAGATGTGCAAGGCCTTCAAACCGCTCAAATTTCAATGGTCGTCCACTTCCCGGGCGCACCTCGACTACGAGACCCTGAAGACCATGCGCGATGCCGGCTGCCGCCTCTTCATCGTCGGCTTCGAATCGGGCAACGAGCAAATCTTAAAGAACATCAAGAAAGGGCTCTCCGCCAAGCGGGGGCTGCAGTTCGTCAAGGACTGCAAGCGGGCCGGAATCCGGGTGCACGCCGATTTCATCATCGGGCTGCCCGGGGAGACCCGCGAAACCATTCGCGAGACCATCGAGTATGCCAAGGAGATGGATGCCGAGACCCTGCAGGTCTCGGTCGCGCACGCCTATCCGGGCACCGAGATGTACGAGTGGTTCAAGGCCAACGGCGTCATCCTGAACACGACCATGGCCGACGAGCTCGGCCAGCAATTGCCGATGGCGGACTTTCCGCACCTCTCCGGAGCGGAGATGCTCGATTGGGTCCACAAGTTTTACGACGAGTACTATTTTCGGCCCAAGATCGTCGCGCGGATCGTCAAAGACGCCATTTTCAAGGCTAATGAACGCAAACGGCTCTACAAAGAGGCGCGCGAATACCTGGCGACCCGGGCCCGGCGGCGCGAACTGGTGCGCGATCGGCAGGTCTGATGAAATAAAAGGGCTTAAAGCGTGATTTGCTCCATTTTCCACTTTTGGTAATGACAATTAGTGGTATAATGGCCGGCGTATGAAACAGCCCTCGTAAGGTGCAGGTAAAAACGAGTACGAGTGATGGCGAGTACGGGCCATCGCTGGAAGTGCAGTGAGATAGTTGAGGGTATATAGTAGGGTGGGTATACGGCCTCTGCGGTGTGAGTAATCGGCGTCGGTGAGAGAAGTGGGAAGGGTACCTCATCACACAGGCTCTGGCGAAGTCACAAATGCCCCGGGAATCGCGCTCACACACAATCCTGATCTCTTCCCCCAGTTTCCTTCGAGAGTTGCGTTGACTATCGCTGGACATACGCATGGCGAGTAAGTAGCGAGGTTGGTTTTTGGACGTTGGGTTGTGGTCCGTCCAAAAACCGGTTGACGTTGTGTATTCGGCCATATCTAGTGAAGGAAATTAAGCACCTGTTCGTGACTTAGGCATCAGCACGAGCAACTTGCCTGGCGGTTTCGGTTGAACCCGAAACTCCCCATTGCTCACGATCAGCGCTTACTGATTACAGATCAAATCAGAAAACACAAGCTACAGATAGATAGATGCATACCCCCAGTCCGTTGAGTGGAGATGTGGATCCAAAGAAGTATCAAGGAGCGAGACTTCATGTCGATATCCTTCGTTTCGACACTGCGTAGATGGGCGGGATCACCGGATCTGGCGATCGATATGGGAACCGCCAACACGCGACTTTATGCGCTCGGATGTGGTTTGATTGCAGATGAACCGTCGTTGATCAGAGTCAAGCCCGAAACCGGGCGGGTCGAGGCCGTGGGCACGCGTGCCGCGCGGCTGGCCCGCAAAGACCCGAACAATCAAGCGATCTCCCCGCTGCATGCCGGAGTCGTCGCGGACGTGGACGCGGCGAGTTCGTTGCTCAGACCGCTGCTCAAGCGGGCGCAACGATACGGATTGTTGAAGCCGCGGGCGTTGGCCTGTGCGCCGACCGACGCGTGCGAAGAGGAGCGGGAGGCGCTGGTCGAAGCGACCAAGCGCGCCGGAGCCTCGGCGGTGGTCGTGGTGCCGGAACCGCTGGCGGCGGCGATCGGCGCCGGACTCGATATCGCTTCGCCTTATGCCCAGATGCTGGTCGACATCGGCGACGGCGTGACCGACATCGCCATCATCCGGTCCAGCACCCTGATCAAGACGTCGGCCATCCGCACCGCCTGCAGCGACCTGCGGCACGCGGTCTCGCAGATCGTCGCCTTCCGTTACGGCGTGCTGCTCTTCCCGAAAGAGGCCGAGCGCCTGACGCACCTGGTCGGCGCCATGTTGGACTATGAGGAAGAGGAGATGTACGTGACCTATGGCACGGACCTGCTCTCGGGCCTGCCGGTCAGCCTCTGCGTCAGCAATCTCGACGTGATCGAAGCCATCGAACCGGTCCTGGAGGCGATCATCAGGTCCATCCACAGCATGGTCCGAGATCTTCCGGCCAAGACCTCCTGCGAGGTGATCGAAAACGGAATCTGTCTGACCGGCGGCGGAGCGCAGTTGCGAGGGCTCCCGACCCGGCTCGCGCATGCGACCTCGTTGGACATCCACATGCCTGAAGATCCGATGCGCGCCGTCATCAACGGCGCCCGGCTGATGCTGAAGGTCGGCGCGGTCACCGACGTCTGGAAGAACTAGCGAAAGACGACATCCCAACACACGAAACGGACGAGGGTCGGGGCTCTCGTCCGTTTCGCCTTTTCAGCCGTTCTCCTGTAACATTGAGCCAGATCATCAATGGAGTTTTAACGATGCCACTGAAAACCAGGCAGAACCCGCAGACCGGTCAACTGGAAGTACTGGTCGATCATGAATGGGTGCAGTTCGCAGAGTATCGCGATCGACAGATCGACGAGGCGTATCGGAACTCGATCCGTTTTTTGCGCGAGCGGCTGGGAGAGGATGCCGCTCAGGAAGCCCAAATCAAACGGACTGATCCGGATTCAACCAACTAACTGGAGCCACATGCCCGAAGAACAGAAGCAAAATTTGAATTCGCAAACCCTGGTCATCGACGAGGACCAGTTCACGTTCATCACGATGGAACAGCGCAACGGAATCGCAACCACCGTCCAGTTCAAAATCGAAAACCCGGATGTCAGGGCCAGCGACGTGCTCCTGGTGCTCTCCGGCACGGAGATCCGCTTTCACGGATTCATCAGCAAGATCGAGGACGGATGGGCCACCGCCACCGACCGCGGCGGATCGATGCTGCCCGCCGGAATACATTAAAGAAAAGCCCAGAAAAGTCTGGAGAAGTCTGGAAAAGTCAAAACACCGTCTTCCGACTTTTCAGACTTCTCCGGGCTGCTCTATAACTCATCCCCCAATCCCTCAAAAAAAGAAGTCTAGAGAAGTCGAGGCCAACAACATTCCCCGACTTTTCTAGACTTTTCTAGACTTAGAATTGGAATCTCGCCACCAGTTGCCCGTTCCGTTGGCCGACGACGTTGTTCGCATTGACATAGCCGAATCCGCTGGAGAGTTCGCCGGCCTCGTTGCGATTGACGCCCGCCGTGGGATTGAAGGACTCGGGCATGGGCAGAATCTTGCGGTTGAAGATGTTGAAGAACTCCGCCCGGATCTCGAAGGACATCTTCTCTTTGATGGCAAAGCGGCGCCCGAGGCTCAGATTCTCGGTCACCTGGCGCTGCCACCGGTAATCATTCAGGAAACCCGAGGTGGTCGAGAACTGCCCCGCCGGGGCGTCGGTCCAGGCCGCCGGGTTCAGCACCAGGTCTTGTCGCGGGTCGAGGCATCCGCAACTGGGATCCTTGAGGAAGAGGGGCTGCCCCGGAACCCGGTTCTGGCGCGTATACTGAAAGATCATGTTGTAGAGGTTGTTGTTGGAGTAAGGAATCGGAATCAACGCGCCGCTGGCGTAGCGCACCATTCCGCCGACGACCCAGTTGCCCAGGGCCTGCCGGACGATGCGGTTGTTGCCGAAGCGCGGCGTGTTATAAGTAAAGGCCGTCACGAAGACGTGCGGCTGCGAGGTGGCGGCCAGCGCCCGCTGGGCGTCACGGTTGAAGACGTTGTTGACGTCCGGGCCTCTCAGGTCCGGATTGCCTCCGCGCCCCAACACATCCTCCCGCTGATAGGTATAGGACGCCGTCAGATCCAACCCGCGTGAGTAACGTTTGGTCACCTTCACCTGCAACGAGTCGTACCAGTTCTTGCCCAGCGGCGCCCACCGGACTCCCAGGCGATCGTTGAATTGAGGATAGGGCCGGAGCGACTGCGCGACGGTGGAGAAGGTCGGGAATCCCGCGTACGGCGCGGTGAAGCCGCGGGCCGCGGCGGTGGGCGAACCGATCTGCGACAGCAACAGCGCCTGGTCCGCCGGGTTGTTGAGGTCGATGCCCCGCGCCTGAAGGGTGGCCGGGTTGATGGCGTTGAGATTGAGCAGTTCGTCCGACTCCAGCCAGACGCCGCGGTTGCCGACGTAGGCGGCTTCGACCACCAGGTTCTTGAAGAGTTCCCGCTGGACCGAGATGTTCCACTGATTCACCCGCCCTGGCCGGCCGCCGTTGCGATCCTGAATGGCCCCCCACCAGGCATTGCTGAAATCACCGAGTTGGCCGGGCGTCGGCAGGATCCCCGGATCGAGAGACGCCGTATACAGATCGGCCCGGTTGTAATTGAGGCCGTCCCGCAGGCTAAATGCCGATTGACCATACGCCGGGTTGCTGAAATTGATCGAATTGAACCCGAGTCCGAGGGTGGACGAACCGCCGGTGACATACCACCAGTTCCCCAACTGGCTGTAGGTGACGCCCCAACCGGCGCGGACCACGGTCTTGGAGTCCACCTGGTAGGCCGCGCCGAACCGCGGGCCGAAAGCGTAAGGATAGGTCTTGGTGAACGCGCAATTGCAGCGCCCCGGACCGTAGCCTTCATAGATCATGGCTCCCGGCAGACCGCCGGCCGACGGGTTGGGCGTCGTCAGGCTGACCTCGCTGGTGCGATAGTGAATCTCATGCCCCTGCCCGCCGTAATCCCATCGCAGCCCATAGTTGAGCGTCAATTTCGGGCTGACCTTCCAGTTATCCTGGCCGTAGAAACTGAAGGCCTTTTTGCGCCACTGCGGATCCTTGACGGCCGAGACGGTGGCCGTATTCACCTGGCCCAGCAGAAAACTGGCATAACGATGGCCGATGCTGCCGCCGGGGAAGGTCGCGAACTGCTGATCCGGAATGGCCGTCTGGGCTTCGGCGAAAGACAACCGGCCCTGCGCGGCGGTCAGGTTGACGTCGCTCCAGACCTCCTGCTTGAACTCCCCGCCGAACTTGTAGGTATGGTTGTTGCGGACCCAGGTGGCGTTGGCGACGCCCGTCAGTTTGTCATTCCAGAACTTGTTGGCCTGTTGCGGCCCCATATCGAGCATGCCGCCGCTGTTGTTCGGCCCCAGGAGGGTCCCGAGGTCCGGGCCGACGATCCGGGGAAAACCGGAGGGTTCGGTCGCGGACCCGTTGAAACCGAGGTTGGCGACCGCGTCGTAGTTGAGCACGTCTTCCGGAGCGCTATCCGGGTTGTGGAACCGCAGATAACCGGCGCCCAGATGCAGCACGAATCGCGGCGTGATGGTCTGATCGAGATTGACCCGCAGCGTCTTGCCGTAAATCTTCTGGTCGCGGCGCCCGGTGATCGGCAGGGGCAGCCCGTCGGCGGCCGTGACCTGGGTCGTGTTCTGAACCGACCAGTAACCCGAAAGCTTCGTCCGGTCGTTGAAGCTGTGGTCGATCTTGAGACTCGGGATGCTCTGAAAACGCCCATTATCGGTCCGGGGATCCCAGTTCTGGACGACGTTTCCGTTGTCGGGTGCCGGAATCAACGATTGAATCTTGAGCGCCACCGGATCCAGCAGACTCTCGGGAATCACATTGTTGGGAAACGGATCGCGGATGGTATGTTGAAGGCCGTCGGTGCCGGTGACGACCCTGGTTGTGCGCGGATCATAGATCGCATTCGCCAGAATGGGCCGCCCCAGGGCATCCGTGCCGATCTGGGGACCGAGGATCGCGCTGAAGTTGCCGCGCCGAAAGGCGTCGGTCGGCAGCGTCGTCAGGTCGCCCGAGGACCGGTTCACGTTGCGGTACCGCTCGAGATTGAAGAAGAAGAAGGTCTTGTTTCGACCGTCGTAGAGCTTGGGCAGATAGACGGGACCGCCCACGGTGAATCCGTAATCGTGTTTGCGGTCGAGCGCCTTCGCCGCGCGCGGGCTGCTGGCGAACGGAGTCGAAAAAGGCCGGTGCGCGTTCAAAGCCTCGTTGGTCATGTAGTCGTACGCGCTGCCGTGAAGCTGGTTGGTGCCCGACTTGGTGGTGAAGTTGAAGACGCCCCCGAGCACCTGGCCGAACTCGGCGTTGAAGTTGTTGGTCTGGATGGAGAACTCCCCGATGGTCTCGACGCCCGCCGCCGCCACCGTGCTGGTCCAGACGGTGTCGTTCGTGCTGGTGACGTCCTGGCCCTCGAGGTAGATCTTAAAGGATCCACCCGGCGCGCCATTGATGCTGGCCGTGTGATCGCTGCCGGAGACGCCCGGCGAGAGCTGAATAAAGCTCAACCAGTTCCGGACGGATCCGCCGAAGGTCTGGCCGAAATTGAACGGGAGCGAGTTGAAGAGATTACCGCTGATGTTGGTGCTCTGCTCGGCGTTCTCGGTCTTGAGCAGCGACGATTCGGCGGTCACGGTCACGGACTCGGAGGTCTCTCCGACCTGCATCACGATATCCACCCGGGCGGTCTGCACCACCTGCACGATGACACCCTGACGCATATATTTCTTGAACCCGGGCGCCTCGACGCTCAGATCGTAAGTGCCTGCCGGAAGCGAGGGCAGCGTATAGTTGCCGGTCTCCGTCGTGACGGTCTTGTACTCGGCTCCGGTGGCGGCATTCTTGGCGACCACGGTGGCGCCCCTCACAATCGCCCCGTTCGGGTCGGCGGCGGCGCCGGTGATGATTCCACGATCGCTCTGCGCGAAGGTGGCGGCGGCCATGACTAAGAGATAGATCGTAGCCAGTGTGACTCTCATGTTTGGACGTCCTCCTGGGGAAACAATATTCCGTTTTCAGTCTTTAGCATTCAGTCAGGCAGTCAGGCAGTTAGGCAGTTCTGGTCGAAAACTGAAGACTGAAAACCGAAAACTGTAGATAGTCGTAGTGCGTTTGTTTATTATTCGTGGGCCTGAGTCTCTACCAGGAACTCAGGAGGGTATGATACCCAATAAGTCGGATTTTCACCCAGCGGCTGTGGATTCTATTGGAACATTGACGCCCCGTCACCCAACCAAAGTTGGGCCGGGTGGCAGAAAATTAGCGTCAAGCTGGTTCCAAAGCGGCAATAGATTAAAGACGCCCAATATAATTCCAATTTCCCAGGGATGGAGGCGCCGCATGGCCGATCCAGCAACGATTCGTGTAATTATTGTCGACGACCATCCGGTGGTGCGCTTCGGGTTGGCGGCCATCATCGGACTCCAGCCCGAGATGTCTGTCGTGGCCGAGGCCGGTTCGGGCGAAGAGGCCTGTGCGATCTGCTCCCGGCAAGCGGCGGATGTGATCCTGATGGACCTGCGCCTGCCCGGCATGAGCGGAGTGGAGGCGATCCGGGCCCTCCGCAAAGATCATCCGAAGCTGCGGTTCATCGTGCTGACCACCTACGACGGGGACGAGGATATTCACCGCGCGCTCGAAGCGGGCGCGCAGGCCTATCTCTTGAAGGCGATGTCGCACACCGACCTGGCCCACGCGATCCGCACGGTCCACTCCGGGCTGAAATTTCTGCCGGCCTCGGTCTCCCGGAGCCTGGAGGAACGTCCTCCGCATTCGGACCTGAGCGCGCGCGAGATGGAGGTGCTGGAGTTGATCGTCAAGGGGCGCAGCAACCGGGAGATCGGCGAGGCGCTGGGCATCAGCGAGGCCACGGTCAAATGGCACATCGGCATTATTCTGAGCCGCCTCAATGTCAGTGACCGCACGCAGGCCGCGGTGGCGGCGCTGCAACGCGGCATTGTGCATCTGCCCTGAGACACGGGAAATTATTGAAATTCAAACCGCGAAAGACGCGGAAGACGCGAAGTTATCAATCTTTCGCACTTTCGCGTCTTTCGCGTGTTTCGCTGAACGACCGACGAGGGATCGAGAGTGAGAACGCGAAGCACCTGGCCGCGGTTCGCGGATCAGATTCTCTTTCATGTGCTGTGCGGCCAGATGCTATGCTGGCTGCCGCTGGCGTGGTGGCCGGGCTCGGCCCGCGCCGCCCATGCCGAGACCGCGCCCCGAGACAACTCGGCCTACAGCCGCCGCCTGTGGCGAAGCGTTGACGGACTGCCCGAAGACTTCGCGCAGTCCCTGGCCCAGACTCCCGACGGCTATCTCTGGATCGGCACCAGCGGCGGTCTGGTGCGGTTCGACGGCACCTCGTTCGTGGTCTTCAACCGGCAGAACACGCCAGCCTTCCGGGACGACAGCATCTATGCCCTGACGGTCTCGCGGGACGGCACGTTATGGGCCGGAACCGAAGGCGGCGGGATGATTCGTTATCAAAATGGGAAGTTTCGGGTCTTCGGTCTGGCCGAGGGGCTCACCAACGGGTTTGTGCGGGTCATCTTCGAAGACCGGGATCGCCGGCTCTGGATCGGCACGGACGCCGGGCTCTTCCGCCTGCAGAACGAGTCCGTGGTCCGCGTGGACGACCGGGACGGCGTGCCCCGCATCTACGTGCACGCCATCTGCGAAGACCGCGAGGGTCGCCTGCTGATCGGAGGCCAGGGCCTGCTGATCCGCCGGGGAGCGGAGATCACCTACTACAACTCCACCGAGAGCCAGGCCGACAACAGCATCCGGACCATCTGCCAGACGGCGGACGGGGTCGTCTGGCTCGGCACCATCTCCGGGCTCCGCCGAATCGACCAGTGGCTCCACGGCAATCCGTTCGAGGCGCCCAGACTCCTGAGCAACATCAACATCAGCGTCCTGCGGGAGAGCCGCCGGGGGCAGTTGTGGATCGGCGCTTACGGCCAGGGCTTGATGCGGTATCAGGCGGGCCGGATCGTCCGCTTCTCGACGCCGGATTCGCTGCCGCACAACAACGTCCTCTCGCTGTTCGAGGATGGAGAGGGCGATATCTGGGTCGGAACCCAGGGAGGACTGCTGCGGATGAGCCCCAGCGCGGCCAGCACGATCACCACGGCCGACGGAGTGCCGCAGAGCATCAACACGATCTACCAGGACCCGCGCGGAGACCTCTTCGTGGCCGCGCTCAACGGCCGTCTCTTTCAGGTCTCGCGCCAGACCCTGATTCCGACGCGGCTCCCGGCCGGCGTGGACCGGTTGCCGGTGCGCAACGTGTTCCGGGACCGTAGCGGGGCGCTCTGGATCGGAACCGACGGACACGGCATCGCCAGGCTGTCCGAGACCGAGACCACTCGTTACACCACGCAGCAAGGGCTCGGCGGCGATTTCATCCGGGCCTTCTGCGAGGACCGGGACGGCCAGATCTGGATCGGCACGGACGGCGGCCTGAGCCGCTGGAGTTCCGGCGCCTTTCAGAACTTCAAGACCGAAGACGGCCTGGCGTACGGCAGCATCCGGGCGCTGCTGCTGGACCGCGGCGGCGCCCTCTGGATCGCGACCGAAGGCGGGCTGAGCCGCTATCAAGCGGGCGCTTTCGTCACGGACCCCTTGCTGGAACGCTTTCGCGGACGGAAGGTGTGGGCGCTCCACGAAGATTCCGATGGTCAGATCTGGATCGGGACCCAGGGCGACGGGCTGTTCCTGTGGCACGACCAGACCCTGACCCAGTTCACGACCAAGGCCGGTCTGCCCAACAACAAGATTCACTTCATCGCCGAAGACGCTCGCGAGAATCTCTGGATGAGCGGGCCCAGCGGGATCGCCGTCGTCTCGCGGCGCGAACTGGAGGCGCTCGCCCGAACCGGTCCCGCCCCGCCGGGTTCCGGCCAATTGGCCGTCCGGATCTACAGCACCGCCGAGGGACTGAGCACCAACCAGATGAACGGCGGAGTCCAGCCGGCCGGAGCCCTGCTCGCCTCCGGCGAGGCCTGGTTCCCCAGCACCAAGGGCGCCGTCCGAATCGAACCGGACGGCCCGGATCGCAAGGGATCTCCGCCCGTCCTCATCGAACAGGTGATGGCGGACGACCACGCCGTCCAACTCTCCGAGAGTCTGCGGCTGAGCCCCGGCCGCGGCAAGCTCGAGATCCATTACACCGCGATCTCGCTGCGCTCGCCCGATCGCATCCGTTTCAAGTATCGGATGGAAGGGTTCGATCACGATTGGACGGACGCGGGCCAGCGTCGCGTCGCGTACTACACCAATCTGCCGCCGGGCAACTATCGTTTCCAGGTCATGGCCTACGAGATGGATGCCCCGCGTCATGCCACGGAACAGGGTCTGAACATCGAATGGCGGCCCCATTTCTACGAGACCGCCTGGTTCCTGGCGCTCCTGGCCCTGGTGGCCTTCGTGGTGGTCTGGGGCTGCTATCGGCTGCACGTCCGCAACATTCGCCAGCGGTTTGCCGCGGTCCTCGAGGAGCGGAATCGGTTGGCCCGGGAGATGCACGATACCCTCATTCAAGGTTGCGTCGGCATCTCGGCCCTCCTCGAAGCGGCCTCCAGCGCGCGGGAGGTCTCGCCCACCCTGAGCCATGACCTGATCGATCGCGCCCGCAGCGAAGTGCGCGCCGCCGTGGACGAGGCCCGGCTCGCGGTCTGGAATCTGCGCCAGGCCTCCGGCGCGGGATTGGTGGCCGCCATCTCCCAACTGGCCCGCCGCAAGGAGGTCGAGACCGGAATCCCGGTCGAGTTCGAGAGTTCCGGCGCGCCGCTGACCCTCACGCCCGAGAGCGAATGGGGAGTCATCATGATCATTCGCGAGGCGTTGCAGAACGCCATCCGGCACGCGGCTCCGCAACATCTGACCGTCCGGCTGAGCTTCGATCGCCGCGGACTCCAGGTGGAGATCGAAGACGACGGATGCGGGTTCGACACCTCCGCCGTCCAACCCGCGAGCGCCCGACACTACGGCCTGATCGGAATGCGGGAACGCACGGAGAAACTGGGCGGCAAATTCCAGCTCAAGAGCGCTCCGGGTCAAGGCACCCGGGTTCACCTCAAGATTCCACTGACCAGGGCCCTGGAGACTGAGATCGCGGCGCCGACTTGATCATGTTCAAAAGAGCATCTCGCTGCTACTCCGGTGAAGTGGTGGGCCGGATGTTGGTTTGCAGGCTGTTATGCACGTCGCGAAGAGCATATCCGCCGATGACGAGCGCGATGATGAGGCCGGCCACCCAGAAGATCAGCGTTCTCAACGCCGACCGGCGCGTGAACCTCTTCTTCGGCATGCTCAGCCCTCGCCATCCGCATTTGCTGCAGCGAT
>DATEFT010000570.1:0-9164 GCA_035280505.1 Blastocatellia bacterium
CGCCGGGACCTCCACGAACTCCCGTCGATCGATGCTCGAATAGTTGTTGCCGATCAACTCCTGACCGACCGGGGCGATCAGGACCGTGCCGTTATTGCCGCGCGCGAGCGCCGCCTGCGCGATGTTGGGGGCCAGGTTGAGAGCGCGGTTGAAGGCGCGCGACCAGCGGGACGAGAACATCCGGCGCTTCCCCTGCAGGCCCAGCGCGCCGTCGCTGCCGAGCAGATCGCCGTTCACCTTGACGGTCCGATTGGTCCGGGGATCGATGAATCCCGTGATCCCGACGAAGGCCCGGTTCAAGGCGCTGCCCTGGGTCTGGGCGACGAAGATCGTGCCCTTCTTGAGCGACCAGCCCTTACCCTGCATGTCGTGGGTCAACTCCAGCCGCGCGAAGGAGCCGTTGCGGATCGTATGAACAGTGCCCAGCGTTCGGACATGCAGCAACGAGCCGAATTCAGGCACTCGCACGGGTTCCAGCAGAGTGGCCGCCGGCCTGACGATGCCTCCGACCGAGGAGCGCACGGGGATGGTGATCGGCACCCGCGCGGCGGGCGGAGGTGGTTCGACCACATAGACCGAAGCCTTGCTGTACTTTAACTGTCCGCGGCCGCGGCCGGAGGTGGTACCGCCCGAGGATGAAGTGCGGGTTCCCCCCGACTGTCCGCCGGAACCGCCGGTGGTGGTGGGCCGATTCGGCGGCTGTTGCACCGTGTACTCCGGAATGATCAACCGCGGAGAGGTGGGCGTGGTCGTGCCCCCGCTCTCGGGCACGGGGGCGGGCGGGGCCTGGTCGCCCGAAATCGGCTGTGAGGCCGGGACGACCGTCTCTCCGCCCGCTGGGGATCCGCCGACTTGAGCGCCGCCGGCCTGCGAACGCTCCTTCTTGGCTTGCGCGATGACCGCGTCGATCACGGGCTGCTGTTCCGTCACGGTCGGGTCCTTCGATTTCGATCTGCCGTTGACCTGTTGATTGACGGTCACCATATTCCCGAACTTCCAGTACAGTCCGCCGATCACGCCCAACACGATCACCAGGCTGACCAGAACGAAGATGATCCGTTTTTTGCGGCTGGCGGCGGCGCCGTCATCGTCATCGCCGTTCTTATCGTGGCCGGGCGAGGTCTCCGCCGACGGGGTCTCCTGGGCCACCTCCTCCTGTTTGCGCAGATTGAAATAGGGATTATTCTTCTCGGGTTCCTGGTTCATGCTTTCCTCCTGGCGCTGAGATCACTTACCGCAGGCGCGTCGGCGGCGTTCTTCTGCCCGACAGTTACGCGCAGAAACTGTTTGGTCGAGAGCACGGGGGCGGTATAGGCGATGGCGTAATAGACGGTCCCGCGGGCTCCGATCACCTGATTCTTCGCGCTGGTCTCTTCGGCCAGCTTGTCGACCTGGGTCAACTGCACCACCTTGTCCTTCTCGTTGCGCGTTTCAATCACCAGTTCGGGATGGCCCGGCATGAGCCGCAGCAGGCTGTCCTCCGTGTTCTTGACCGCGATCAACACGATCCGCGTGGTGTCGTTCAGGTCATAGGCGCGGGTGGAGACCGAAAGGCCGTTGGTCGCGGAACTCCATTTACGGAAGAGGCGGAGCTGCTTCATGGCGCTGTTGAGGGCATTCTTGACGGCCGCGTTGAGGGCCGGATCCGGCCGGCGGACGGGGTCCGGCGCCGGCGGAGCGGCCTGGTCCTGACGGGCCGAGCCCGGCGAGGAGGCCGTCAGCGGGGCGGGCGCAGAGGCGGGGATGGCCCGCGGCAGCGATTCCAGGAATGCGGTGACCGACTTGGACTCCCCCGCCCCCGCGCCTTCGGTCTCTCGATCAAGATTGACGGCCAGCCCGGCCTGTTGGCGGGCCACGACGATATCGTTCCGGTTGTAGCGGAAGACACACCGGTGAGTCTGCTTCTCGATGGTCTTCGTCGGATAGATCCAGAGGACCGCCGTCAACCCGCTGGTCATCTGGATCGTCATCGAGGCGGCCGGCCCCGTCTCTTTGAACAGATCCACTCCCGCCCTCAAGACCACGTGATGATCGCTCTTCATCGAAGGCGACTTCTCGATCCGGATGAAATCGCCGTTCTCGGGCGGATGCACCGCGAAGAATGAGTCTTCATGAGGAAACTCGATCACCGTCACCCCGGACAGCGCCATCCCGATTCCGACGACGGGATTGTCCTGCCCCTTGACCGTCACGTTGACCATGCCCGGCAGATAGGGCTTGGCTTCGACGGTATGGGGCGGCATATTGACGGCCCCCGGAGACGTCGGAGTGGCGGCGGGTTTGGTGGCCGCCTTCTTCTTGCCCGTCCCCGCCTTCTTGACCGGTTTGGGTTTGGACGGCGGCTCCTGTTTCGCTTGTTGGGCAAAGACCACCAGGCTCAGCGCCAGGACCGCGAGACAGGTCTTCAAGGTGATGGATCGATACATTGATTTTCCCCTCATGGCGTTGGTTTCAAAGCTGACGGCGCGGCGGCGTTGACGGGCAGTTCCCGATAATCCCTGATATCCGCGATCAGAAAGCCGGTTTGCAGATTACGCGGGGCTCGTCCCTGATCATCCACCCGTAAACGAAGCTTGAAGACCAACTGCTTTGATTCGGGCTCCGCGCCTTTCGCGCCGGCCTTGGTGACCTCCCAGAGCCCGATGATGTTGATGAGATAAGGGTCGTTTTTATCCACTTCGATCAACTGCGGCGTCCAGGTCGCGCTCCACTTCTCCGCGACCTCCCGCTTCAAAACTCCTTCCTGTAACATCAGCTCGTTGTACCGGCTGGCGGCGTTGGGCTCCATCGCCCGGAACATCTTCTCCAGATCTTTCTCGCGGGTCAGCGGGTCGATCGCGTATCGCGCCGTCGACCACTCCAGCGCCAGGGTCTTCTTGTCGCCGGAACCCGGCCGGTCGTCGCCGACCGCGATCCCGCCTTTGACGCTCTGTCCATTGACGGCGACCACCCGGTCGCCTTCGCTCGACCTTTCGATGATGACCTGTTTCGGAGGCCTCCAGAGCGCCGCCACCAGCGCCACGAAGCTCACGATCAACAGGGCCGATTGAATCAAGAGCGCGATCGACAGGCTCCGCAGCATCCGCACGTCGCTGACGCTGCGATAGACGTGTCCGGGGGCGCCTTCGACCACCTCCACCTTCCGTTCCTCGGCTACCACGGTTGCGTTATCAGGCCTGACCAGATCGGCACTAATGGCGCTCATCCTTGATCTCCTCTATGTTCATCCATGTTTACCACCTTCAAGTGCGGCGGTACTTTCGTGCTATCAATTGCCATGCCAGCGCCCATGCGCTTCTGCCTGGAGACTGTCACCCCGGCCGCCCATCCCACCATGATTTGAATAAAGTCCCGTCCCAACTCTTCACACTCCTCTGCGCTGATCGCTACATTCACCTCCCCGTCACCGGCGCTGATGACGCCCTTCGTCAGAAACTTGATCAGGGTGACGACCTTCACCCCGCCGATCCACTGGCTCAGAATCTGAACGAAGCTGCGGCCCAGCATCTCGCACTCTTCCGGCGTGATATCGAGTTCGACCTCACCTCCGCCGGTGCCCACCACGGCATGCTTTCTGATGAACTCTTGAAAAAAGTCGCTCAACGTCGCGTCTGCGTGATTGTCGTTGTGCATCGTGCCGTCCTTTAAGATGGTATTCATTCGCGTAAGACGGTGCCCCTGCGCGATTCCCGTTTCAACTCCCGTGCCAGGCCGATCCCCGGATTCTCCCCGGCCCGGAGCCGCTTTGGCCCCCATAATCGGGGGTTCGGCGAGCGCTCCGCTGAACAGTCTGTTCAGCGTAAATCGATCTTCCCGTTGGACAACAAGTTATCCCGCAGGTTTGCCGACACACGGTTCAAGAACCGGCCCTTTTGGCCGAAAAATGCCGCTCGCCCGATGAACACGAGGTTAACCATGACCTTAACGCGGATAGATGGAAGTGGAGTTGGAAGCCGGCTTGGTCTCCTGCACGACATAGACGCTCCCGGCCTTTAATTGAAATAGTTCATCCGGAGTCTCGTCCAGTTCGACGCTGATCACGGGCGCGTCCAACTCCAGTTCGGGCAGCTCCAATTCCTGGAAGTACCCGGCGCTCTTCAATTGCTTGTATAACTGAATGCCGTTGCGGACATAGGCGACGGTCTCCCGATAGGGCGGAATCGGCGATTTGATCCCTCTCGAATTGATCACTTTCCCGTTCGAGAGGATCAAGCGCCGACCCGATCGAAAGGCCTCCACGGCGCCCTCGCCGCTGTTGTAGGCCGCCAGGATCAGGTCCAGGCGGGAGCCGAAAAGTTGTTGTAGATCGCTGAGATAACGGGCCGCGGTTTGAATCGAGGCGATCGGATCGAACGGATCGCGCAGGCCGTAACGGGCCCCGGTCCCGGGCATGATCTGCATTAATCCCCGGGCGCCGGCCCGCGAGACCAGGTTCGACTGAAAACCGCTCTCCAGATAACCGATGATCCATAAGAGCCGTGGATCCACCTGATGCTTCGCGGCGGCTTCAACGATATACGGCTCGTAGAATTTAGCGCGATCCGCGAGGGTGTCCGGCGACGCCCGGCCCGGCTGGACGCCGCCCAGCAAACAGATTGTCAAAAACAGTTTGTTCATGATCCGAGTCCTGTGAACCTGTCTTGCATATTGCATTCCGCGTTTGGCACAAAACTTGTTAGGTCAAGGGCGAGGTAACTGAGGGTGAGATAGCTGAGGGTGAGATAGTCAAGACCAAGCCTTTTACGAAGTGGGGGAAGATCATGGATAACAGTAATCATTGGTTTAGGCGCCTGGCGCCGACATTGATCATGCTTGCGATCTTCACGTTGCAAGTGTCTGCACAAAGTGTCATCGGCAACGATGCGACCCGGGCCGTCAATCTGATCAAGCGCATCGTCGACGTCTTCGCCTGGGGCATGCTGATCGGCGGCGTCTTCGCCGTCGGACGCGGAGTCTTCCTGGGCTGGCGCGGCGGATCGGGTGCCATCACGTCCATCGCCTGGGGCATGGGCGGCATCGGTTTCGGCTTCCTCGTGAGCTGGATCAATGCTGAAGTGGGCGGCAACCAGATCGCCCTCCCGGAGCCCTAATGCAACCGCGTCCTATTCGATCGCGTCTGTTCTTGCCGGTCATCAGGCTGGGACTCGTCAGCGATGACTGGAAATGGGTGGCCGTGACAGCGTTCGTGGGATTCTTCGGACCGTACATCTTCTGGAAATTGATCTCGCCGGTCAATTGGCTGCGCGTCCCGATCTTTCTCTGGATCGGGGTGCTCTCATCGGCCGGCAGCTACGGATTCTTTTTCTGGATTCGGATCGGGAAGAGACCGCGCTGGTTTCAACATACCCTGACCGCACTGGTTGAAGCCTCCAAACGCCGTCGCGCGCTTCCGGCGGATACTATCCATCGACCATACTGGCTCAAGGATCACAATGGATCTGATTCTACTTAGCGGATTGGTAGCAGCCGGGGTCGCGGCCGGCATCGGCACGGGCGCGGGACTCCACCTCCTGCCTGCCATCAGCCGGTGGCAGCGCGAGTTGCGTCAATACGAGACCTCGCCGGAGATCCAACGCGAACAGGCATTGATGCGGCGGGATCAACGCCGGCAGTTGGTGGCCTACCCGGAAGGGCAGCTCCGGGAGACCTCGATCATCGGCCTCGACGGCAACACCATCCGCCATCAAGACGGGTCCTATTCGAGGCTCTACGAGATCGAGTTGCAACAGACCACGCTGGCCGCCGACTACCTGGCCGAACAGGTCTGCAACAATCTCTCGCGCCTGCTGTGCCTGCCGGTTCCCGCCAACACGGTCTTTCAATTCCGGTATGCGGTGACTCCGGATCCGGGAGCCGTCATCGCCCGGCACCTGCAGGCCCGGGCGAACCATACCTACCTGCCGGCCGTCTCCCTGCACGATTCGCGACTGGAACACTATCACGCCCTGGCCCAGGCCGGGGCGTTCCGGCGCGAACGCGCGCTGTTGATGGTGCGGATTCCGATCTCGCTGCTGAGCGATCAATACACGACCCTCGCCAACACGCTGGTGCCGGAACTCTTCCGGGCCGTCGGCCGGCACGGGTGGTCCGGGATCACCGACGCCGTCTCTGCGGCCTACCACCGCTCGCGGGGCGACGGCGTGCTCCGCCGCCTGGCGGCCGAAGAGAAGGCCGCCGCCAAAGAGGCCGACAAATATTTCCGCCTCATCGAGCTCCACGGACAGGACTTTCTGAAGGCCCTCGACCGGGAGGAGACCTGGCAGGCGCTCTTCACCAACCACTGCCTGGAACGCGACCACGTCCCCCAGTTGCCGCCGATTCGCGGATTGGATCTGGCCCGCTACCTGGTGGGCGAGGACCTCAAGGACAAAGGCTGGTATACGCTGCACGGCTCCACGCCGGTGACCATGCTCTCGATGTTCGTGCCCCCGAATCCGGTGATCTACGCCGACACGCTGCGGGCTGTCATCGCCAATCCGGAATTGACGTTCCGGCACACTCTAATCACCGAATTCGTCAAGCTCGACAAGGCCGGCGCCAAGAAGGCGCTGCAACGGCGCATCCGGCAGGTCGAGATCGCCAGGGACGGCTTCAAAGTGAGCGAACGCCGCGGCGGCGGAGATCACGATGCGAACAAAGCCCTGGCCGACCTCAACCACGTCCTCTACGGAATCGCCGGCACCAACGAAGATCTGGTCAATGCCCGGATGTATGCGGTGGTCTACGGGCAACCGACCGCCAACCGGAATGATCTGCAGAAAGGGCTGGAGCAGTTGGAGGAGAACGGAGAGAAACTGATTCGCGCCATGCAACTGATGGACGGCGCCGAAGTCGCCCGTGAAAACCCGGCCGCCCTGCACTGCCTGTACGAGCGCTCGATGATCGGCGAATCCGATCACACCCCAACCGGGCGGGAGTTTCTCGAAGTCGCCTCTTCCCTGGCGGCCCTGATCCCGCGTGAACGGGCCTTTCAAGGCTCGCCGCGCGCCCATACGGTCATCGCGACCGCCAGCGGGCGCCTGATCGGGATCGACCTCTTCGATAAGCGATTACTGCGATCTCCGATCGTCCTCTTTCTGGGCGCGCCGGGGTCCGGCAAAACTACCTTAGTCGCAATGTTCCTCAATGATGCCCTCGCCTCAGTACCCGACCTGCAAGTGTCCGCACTCGATAACGGCGGCAGTTTAGCGCCATGGGCGGAGGTCATCGGTGCGCGGTATCTGCGCCTCAGTCCGACCGATGACCGTACATTCAACATCTACGACTATCCCGGTCTCCGCGCCGGCGAGAAGCCGGACGAATCGGACATCGCGTTGGTGGTGCTCGACGCCACCATGCTGGCCGGATATCCGCTCGACGACCGGGACACGGCCGATCTGATCACCAACGCCGCGCGGGTCATGCTGGAACGTAAGGCCGATCTCAATGCGACGGCCGACAGCGACGACGAGAAGGTAGAACCGACTCTCCGCGATCTGGTCTTCCAGTTGGAGAACTATCCCAACAAACACCAGGGCCTCAAAGACCGGGCGGCGCGGATCGCCAGCCGGCTGCGCAAATATGTCGGCAATCAATGGCTGGATGCGCCGACCCATCCGGAGTTCCGCCACGACACCCGCTGCGACATCTACGAACTGCAGTCGCTCGACGGGTTCTCCGACGACGTCAAACGCTCGCTCGCCAACCGCATGGCGGCGCGGGTCCTGCGAGCCAACGCCGTCCGCCGCGCCGACGGCACCAAGACTCCATCCATCCAGGCCTTCGTCGAGGTCTGGAAACTGGTGGCCGACTACCCGGACCTCTTGAAAGTGATCCGGCAGGGCGGTCGAACCGGGCGCCGCGACAACGTGATCACGTTGCTCGATACCCACGATTACGATGAACTGAAGGACATCCGCGATATCGCGGCCACCGCCGGCATGAAATTTCTGGGTCCGCAGAACAAGAACTTCGATAACCTGATCAAAGACGCTCAGTTGAACGAGCGCGCGATCCATGCCATCAACGCCATTCACAACATCGACGGGATCTACACCCAGTGGCTCATGGTCGCCGGCGTCGGCCAGCATCAACAGGTCGAGATGCTGCAGGCCTATCTGAGCCCGGTCGAATTCTGGACCTGGGCCAACAATCCTTACGAATTCAACGCGCGCCAGAGAGTCCTCGCGCTCAAACCGCGCTGGACGATGACTCAGGCCGTTCAATGGCTCGCCGAGCAATATCCGCGAGGGCTGACCGCGGAAGGCTTGGTCTCTATCGACGAAAGGTTACTGGCATGATGACGACCTTCACCCGCAAGATGCTCGCCGGTCTGCTGCTGGGCGCAATGCTGCTGCCGCTTCAAGCGCCACCGGTCCAGGCGCAGTTCGGATTCGGGATCGTACATGATCCCGCGGCTTACGCCCTGCAGGTCAGCAAACGTCTCGAGGAGGCGCTGCGTTGGGTAGAGACGATTCAATACTATGCGCAGTTCTATACCAACATGGTGCAGCAACTGACCACGCTGCGGGGAGTCCTGGGGATTGTCGATACGCAGTTGGCCAAGGACATGCAGACCGCCATGTTGACCTACCGGATCGGCCAGATCCTGCACGGGGCGCGGCTGCTCAAGAATCAGGTCGAGACCACGGTCCGCTATGAGATCGGCGCGCTGCGGCAGATCGACGACCGGCTGCGCAACGGGATCTTCGACATGGGCCGCGACCGGGCCGATTTCGAGGAGTATCTGTGGTACACCATGGGCCGCAACTCCCGGCAGACCATGCAGGTTCTCAAAAAGACCATTCAGGCGGACGCGCAGCTCTCCAAATGGATGACCGAGCGCGACCAGATGATGACCGAACTCTACGCGGCGGAGGCGACCAAACGCGCCCTGGAAGCGAGACTGGAACAGGAACAGCCGAATCTTGACGCCTACGCCATCTCGGCCCTGACCCAGTCGCTGGAGAGCGTGACGGCCCGCATCCTGACGCTCAAAGAACAGATTCGCGGCCTCGACGAACTGATCGAGAAACGAGTCAATGAATACGGCCTGACCGTCGCCGAGATGGAGAACCTGGGATACCCCACGCGATCGACCAAATTGGGCTGGGAGGCCTCTCGACAAGCCCAGGCCAATATCGCCGCGACTTTCGACGTCTCTATCCGGAGAATCCAATGATGAC
>DATEFT010000571.1:0-5293 GCA_035280505.1 Blastocatellia bacterium
ACGGACAGTTCGTGGCTGAAGGCGGCATTCGAGGCGAATCGGAGGTCCCGCGAATCGGGCTCGACCCGGTGATCGTGGCGCGCCAGCGAACGCTCGGCTATGGGCGCGCCATCGAGGCCATTCTCAGAGAGGTGCCCAGCCTGGAGTTGGAGCAGATTCCATCCTCCCTGCTCAACATGGCCGGGGTCGAGGCTTCCGAGGCCGCGGTCGATGAACCCGATGGGACTCGGTTGGACGGAGGGGGCAACGAAGATGAGGAGATCCTCTTCAACAAGCCCGCCAACCCTGAACAGTTGCTAATCGCCAAGCGCCTGGAGCGCCACGGCTGCGTCCTGGTGCAAGGACCACCGGGAACCGGAAAGACCCACAGCATCGCCAACCTGATCGGTCATCTTCTGGCCAGGGGCCAGTCGGTGCTGGTCACCAGTCACACGACCAAGGCGCTGCGCGTGTTGCGCGAGATGGTCGATCCGCGCGTGCAATCTCTCTGCGTCAGCGTGCTCGACAACGATTCGGAGAGTCAGACCCAGATGGAAGCGGCCATCAGCGAGATCGCCGAGCGTCTCAACAACGACGCGGGCGATCTGGAGCGCCAGGCGGAGATCATGAAGAGTTCGCGAGCCGAACTCATCTCCAGGCTCAGAAGATTGAGGACCCGGCTCTTCGAGGCCCGCGCCTCCGAATACCGTCAGTTCACGATCGGAGGAACCGCCTATTCGCCGGCGCAGGCGGCGCGGATCATTCAAGAGGGGCTCGGGGTGAACGATTGGATTCCGCGTCCGGTCGTGGCGCGCCGGAGCCTGCCGTTGAACGACGCGGAGGTCGTCGAACTCTACCAGACCAATCAACTGATCACCGCCGAAGACGAGAAAGAGTTCGTCTCGGTGCCGCCCAATCCTGAATTCCTGATGCCGCCCCACGAGTTTGCCGAACTGGTGGAGAACCTGGATGCGCTCGAGACCGAAAATAATGCCCAGCAGGAAGTGCTGTGGAACGACCAGGGAACCGTCACCGAAGAGTTGCTGACGAATCTGATCGGCAAGGCCATGCTGGCCGTGGAACCGATCACCCATGGTTTCAACAGCCAATTCAAATTGCGGCTGATCAGCGACGGCCGCCAGGGCCAGGCCTACAGTGGCGCCTGGGACGAGTTGATCTCGAAGATGGAGGAGGTCGTCAGGTATGCCAGCGAGAGTCGCTCGCTGGTCCTCAATTACGGGCCGGCCCCGGCGGCCGAGATTCCGCACGAGCAACAGATCAGAACGCTGGAAGAGATCATCATGCACCTGGAGGACGGGGGCACCCTGGGCAAACGGACCCTCCTCTTCAAAGGCGAGTGGAAGAACCTGATCGCGCAGTCCAGCATCGACGGCAACCGTCCGACCGAGTTGATCCATTTCGAGGCGCTGCTGGCCGCGACTCACCTCCGGCGGCTGAGGACCAACCTGGTCAACCGCTGGGATCGCCAACTGGCCCCACTCGGAGTGCCTTCGGCCAGGGACTTCGGTTCGGAACCGGAAGACACCTGCGCCCAATACATCGAGCAGATCAGAAGTCTGCTCTCCTGGCAGGAAATGACCTGGGAACCGGTCGAAAGGGGCATCCGGGAGCTGGGCTTCGACTGGGATCAATTTTTGCGCGGCGTCCAGCTCAAACCTCAACCCAACGGCGAGCTGTTGAGACTGGCCGATGCGGTTCAGAACTACCTGCCCGCGGTCTTTCGGATGCGAGTCGTCCGGCTGCAACGGGACGACTTGAAACGGCGGGTCGCCGTCTATCGATCGCGGATCCGGGCCAAGCTGGCGACGGGCCAATCGGCGGACCTCTTCGGCGAAATGTTGCGCGCCGTCGAATTGAAAGACAGCGGCGCCTATTCGAAGATCGCCTCGCGAATCGTCGAACTCCACGTCCGTTATCAAACCTTTCTCCGAAGATCTCAGTTGTTGGCGCGGATCGAGCCGCTCGCTCCGAGCTGGGCGAAGGTGATCAAGCAGCGTTCCGGCGTCCATGCGGGAGACGCTCCACCGGGAGACCCGCGAAAGGCCTGGCTCTGGCGGCAACTCAACGATGAACTCGACGAGATCGACGAAGAGTCGATGGCGGAGATCCAGTTGGAGATCGAACAGGGGCTCTCCGATCTGCACCGCCTGACCTCGGAACTGATCGAGACTTCGGCGTGGGCCTGCCAGATCCGCCATACCGGGTTGAAGCAGAAACAGGCCCTCAGCGGATGGGTGCAGACCATGCACCGAATCGGAAAGGGGACCGGCAAACGAGCGCCGGCCCTGCTCTCTCAAGCGCGCCGGTTGATGGAAGATTGCCGTTCCGCCGTGCCGGCCTGGATCATGCCGCTGGCCAGGGTGGTCGAAAACTATCAACCCCAGAGCGGGCTCTTCGACGTGGTCATCATCGACGAAGCCAGTCAGTGCGATGTCATGGGCCTGATCGCGCTCTACCTGGGCAAACGAGTGATCGTGGTCGGGGACGACGAGCAAGTCAGCCCGGACGCGATCGGCGACACGGCCCAGGCCGCGCAAGACCTGATCAATATCTATCTGCAGGGAATCCCGAACGCCGAACTCTACGACGGTAAACTCTCGGTCTACGATCTGGCAATGCAATCTTTCAGCGGGACCGTCTGCCTGCGCGAACATTTCCGCTGCGTTCCCGAGATCATCGGTTTCAGCAACCAGCTCTCATACGAGGGCAAGATCAAACCGTTGCGCGACTCGACGCACAATCCGCTCTCGCCGGCGGTGATTGCCCACTATGTCCGCCAGGGACAGTCCGGTGCGAAGGTCAACGTCTCCGAAGCGGAGACGGTCGCGGCGCTGGTCCTCTCCGCGATCGAGCAGCCCGAGTATGAAGACCAGACTTTCGGAGTGATCTCCATGGTCGGCGAAGATCAGGCCGCCCTGATCGAGCAGATTCTGCGATCGAAGATGGAGCCCGCCGAGTATGCCAGGCGGAAGATCACCTGCGGAAATGCCGCGCAGTTTCAGGGTGACGAGCGGCACGTCATGTTTCTGTCGGTCGTGGACGGGCCGGCCGAAGGGCCGCTCTCGATGCGCCAGCAGGACCTCTTCAGAAAACGATTCAACGTGGCCGCCAGCCGCGCCCAGAACCAGTTGTGGGTGGTTCATTCGCTGCAACCGGCCATCGATCTGAAACCGGGCGACCTGCGGCGGCAATTGATCGAATACGCGCAGAACCCGTACGCCCAGATCGAGTCACCGAACGGGCAATCGAATCGGACCGAATCGGAGTTCGAGCGACAGGTCATGCAGCGGTTGATTCTGGCCGGCTATGGAGTCACCCCGCAGTGGAAGATCGGTTCGTATCGCATCGATATGGTGGTCACCGGCGGAGGCAAGAGAGTCGCGATCGAATGTGACGGCGACCGGTGGCAGCCGCTGGAGAAGATTCCGGAGGATATGGAACGGCAGGCGATTCTGGAGCGGCTCAACTGGAAGTTCGTTCGAGTTCGCGGCAGCCAGTTCTTCCGCGCTCCGGATCGAACGATGCAGGAGATCTTCGCCAAGCTGGAATTCTATGGGGTGGTCCCGGAAGAGAACGCCGAGATCTCCGAACCGGCTGCCAACGGCCATTCCACGCGGCTGGTTCGCCGAGCTCAAAATCTCCTGATGGAGTGGAGCCGACGCGACGCCAAGACGCTCTTCGTCGCACCCAACCAGGAAGAGACTTACGCCTGACCCGGGACTGCTGAGGAAGCCGGCGGCCATGCCATGCTCTTCAGACCTTCGCCTCTTCCGGCAATATCTGACCCTTCTCGAAATGAAAGACGATCGACGCATGCTCGGCCGCGTGCGGATCGTGCGTGACCATGATGATCGTTTTTTTGAACTCCCGATGAAGTCGTTCCAGCAGCTTCAGGACTTCGGCCGCCGATTTGGCGTCCAGGTCGCCGGTCGGTTCATCCGCCAGAACCAGGTCGGGATCGGTCACCAACGCCCTCGCAATCGCCACCCGCTGCTCCTGACCGCCGGAGAGCTGACGCGGATAATGGTCCATCCGGTCGGCCAGCCCCACCAGCTTCAAGGCCGTCTCGACATGCTCGCGCCTTTCGCGGGCGCTCAGCCGCGTCAACAACAGCGGCAGTTCAACATTCTCATAGGCATTGAGCACCGGGATCAGATTGAAGGTCTGAAAAATATATCCGATATGCGCGCTGCGCCACGCGGCCAGCAGGTCTTCCTGGAGATTCAGGATCTCGGTCTCCAGCACCCGGATCCGGCCGCTCGTCGGGCGGTCGATCCCGGCGATAATATTGAGCAGAGTGCTCTTTCCGGACCCGGAGGGCCCCATCAGCGCCACGAAATCGCCGGCCCGGATCTCGAGCGAAATATCCTGAAACGCCAGGACCTGGACCTGATCGCGTTGGTAGATCTTCGTCAGATTGTGAGCTTCAACCAGTACTTTTTTGTTCATTACGATTTCGGTTTGACCGCCGCTCCCTCCTGGATCTTCTCCAGATCGGAGACGATCACCGTGTCTCCGGCCGCCAGACCGCTGACGACCTCAACCATGGAGTCATTCCCGGCGCCGAGCTTGACTTCGCGGGCCACGGCTCGGCCATCGCCGACCAGATAGACGAGCTGCTTGCCCTGGCCGTTGACCAGGGCCCGGCGCGGAATCAGGATTTTGCTGGGCGCGACGGCCTCGAACTTGACCGGTTCCTTGAAGAAGGTCACCTTCGCGTTCATCTCGGGCCGCAGGTAGTTGTCGGGATTGGCCACCTTGACCTTGACCTGAACGGTGGCTTTCTGGCGATTGGCCTCGGGAGCGATCTCTTCCAGTTGCCCGTCATAGCGGCGATCGGCAAAGGCTTCCGGGACGATGATCGACGGCTGGCCCATCTTCAACCGCGCGAAATCCGATTGCGAAACGTCGATCTCGACCTGTAAATCCTTGAGGTCGGCCAGCGACACGACCGACGACTTCGCGCCGCGATCCCCGACGAACGAAGTCGTGACCATCTCGCCGATCTCAACCAGCCTTTCGAGAATCGTACCGTCGATCGGCGCGCGAATCTCCGTGGCCTCCAACTGGGTCTTGGCGTAATCGAGCGAGGCCTGAGCGGTTCGCACGTTGGCGCGCTGGGCCCGGATCTGCTCCTCCCGGGGACCGATCTGCGAAAGGTCCAGGGCCTTGTTAGCCGATTCAACCTGGGAACGAGCCACGTCGTGGCGAGCCTTGGCGTCATCCAGATTCTGCTGAGTCATGATGCCGTCGCGCACCAGTCGTTCAGTACGGTCGAGCGTGACCTTGGTAT
>DATEFT010000572.1:0-9226 GCA_035280505.1 Blastocatellia bacterium
CGGGCGCAGACGCGGAAGAAGTAGATTCGAATGCCTTGGATTTAGGAAGGTCGGCCGTGGTCAAAAACGTCGCGCCAACCAACACTCCCATGACTAGAACGCAGGCTTGTAACTTAAGCCGTTTCGAGTGATTGCTCATAATATAGCCTCCTCTTAAGCTTGGAATTACTGATCTGGCAGAGTCGGCCATCTGGCTGAGATGGCATGATATACAAAATAGTGGATTGTGAGCCTTCGGGTAACCCTGAAGGTAGCTGAGTATCGTTTCACCGCACACCCTCCCCCACCTACTTAAGGCAGGAATCGTCACGGTAATGGCTAAAACGAAAATAAAAAGATGAAGTTCAAAATATCGGCGGGCGATGTACTTCGGAACCGCGCGAAAGCGGGAAAGACGGATGATTTAACTTGTTTCGCGTGTTTCGCGGTTTGCGTCTCAAACTGAGACCGGCCGGTTACGGATTCGGGAGCGACTCCAGGGCTTTAGCCAGGAGCGTGGTCTTAAACCCAAAAGGCCCGGCCTCGGATTTGAAAGCGATCCGTCCCGTCCGATCGATGACGTAGATCCGGTCCGGCCAGGCCGAGTATGCCTCCTCCGTCCGGTTATCGATCGTATCGACCAGGGCGGGAAATTCGATTCCCAGCTTCAGCGAGCAGGTACCGGCTAAACTCGATCGTTCGCCATACGCTTTCGGGTCGGCATAGACGACCTGCTCCTTCTCGTTGATTGCCATCTGCCAGCCATCGCTGGCATGCGCTTCCTGAATATAGACCAGATAGAATTCGACCCGATCTTTATACTGCTGATAGATCCGGTTAAGGGCGGGAACCTCCCGCCGAAAGGGCGGTCAGGTATAACTGCCGAAGACCAGGACGACCGGCTTCTGGCCCTTCAGGGCCGAGAGTTGCACGCTCGAGTTACCGTCGTGGGTTCGCAGCGAGAAGTCCGGAGCGGCATCGCCGACTTTGAGGGTGCCGCTTCGAGCCGACAGCCACATGGTCTTGAAAGGAAAAACCAGAAAGACGAGGCCCGGCGTTTTAGACATGATCTGGCTGAAGACTCCCGGTCGCTGGCACATCGCCGCGTAAAATCCCGCGACCAGGAACGAGTAGACGACCAATAAGATCAGCGCCAGTTTCAGCGCCCACCGCAGATAGACTCTCCTGCTGGGCCGCGCACTTCCAACATCCATTCCGGTGACCTCCAATCTTCTTTCCATCTGAACGATGGCCTGATCTTATCTGATTTGAGACGCCGGTGTCGATCTTGGTTGACCGACCGCGAAAGACGCGGAGCACGCGAATTCAACCGGCATTCGCGTCTTCCGCGTCTTTCGCGGTTTCGAATCTCACCTCTTCAGTTCTTCGTCGATCAGAGCTCTCAAGTCCTCTTCGCTGAACCGGGCCAGCAGCCGGCCGTTGACGAAGAAGGTCGGCGTTCGCGTCACGCCGAGGCTCTGCCCGTCCTGCCGGTCGCGCTCCAGTTTGGCGGAGTAACGGTTCTGGGCGACGGCGGTCTTGATCCGCTCCACGTCGAGCCCCAGTTCCATCGCGTACTTTTCGAAGAGGACCGCGGGCGGCGCGCTCGGCCGCACCTCCGGTTCACCGTGCCCCGGTTCACCGTGCCCGTGCCGCTCGCCCCATTCCGGTTGCCGCCGAAAGAGCATCTCCTGCATCTCCCAGTATCTGCCCTGCTCGCCCGCGGCCTCCGTGAACGCCGCCGCGAGCAGCGAGTTGGGATGAAGGGGCATATATCGCACGACCAACCGGACCCGGCCGTCATAATCTTTCAAGATCTGCTTGACGGTCGGGCTGAACGCGCGGCACGACTCGCATTCCGGGTCCAAAAATTCGACCAGCGTGACGGGGGCGGTCTCCGGCCCCAACGTCGGGCTGTCCGGCCGGACCAGCGGGCCATCCGTCGTTCCCACGGCTCGGCGTTCGCTCTGCACCGATTCCCGGTAGTAGGTGGCGCCGAAGACGGCAGCCAGCACGATGATGATTCCAATCAAAGCCAAAGTCTTGACCTCTTTACGCATCTCTCTCTCCTTCTGATTCCGATTTGTCGAACAATAGACACAGGGTCAGGCCGGCGAACGCCGTCAGCGCCAGCAGCGGGATCGTGATGAACCCGAGCCACTCGATCTGCCTGGAGGTACACGAAATTCCCTGGGTACAGGGCGTAATGCTCTCCGGAATGAGCCCGTAATAGAGCAGGTTGTGGTAGACCGAGACCGCCAGCCCGATCAGACAGACGGGCAAGGCGTAATGACGCATTCGACGGTCTCGCATGATGATTCCGCTGCCGATGATGACGACGAGCGGGTACATGGCGATCCGCTGGTACCAGCAAAGAACGCACGGCGGCAGGTTCATGACCTCGCTGAAGAAGAGGCTGCCGACGGTCGAGACCAGGGCGATCACCCAGGCGAGATACGGCAAAGTCCGCTTCAACTCTCTCTGCCGCGGGTTCGCGATCTGTACGGCTTCATCCATTCTATTTTCTCAATTCTCCCCAATTGATGGACCAACCGCGAAAGACACGAAAGACGCGAAAGCGCGAAAAACCGACGATTTAGCGTGTTCCGCGTGTTTCGCGGTTTAGAATCCGAATTCAAAAGACATACTTTCCCAAGTATTCAGCGTGTTTCGGAGTAGCTTCAGGAGAGTCTGGGAGGGTGGAAGGGGTCTGCGGGCGGAGAGACCGGAAGTCCGAGATGGGCCGACGCCGGAATGGCGCCTCCGGCGGAGAGAAGGCCGGTGAAGAGGCCCTGGCCCGGAATGAAGTTGGAGCAGGAACAGGAGCAGTCATGCTCGTCCGTCTCGCCGGGCGAGCCTTCACCCTGTTCCGAATTGGCCTCCACGAGCAACGTCTGCCGCAGCATCGAGAGCAGGATGGAGTCGCCGTGCGCGCCGGCCGGGCCGGCAACCGCTCCGGCTTGTTCGGAACAACCGAACTCCCGGCAGCAGATTTGCGGTAACGAGAGATCCGAGACGATCAGGAGCAGGAAAAAGAGCGTCACCCCGCGATGCAGGCCGCCGTCTCTCCTCAATAACCGAAGAATTCTATTCATGAGCTGATCGCCGAGAAACCTACCATACCGACCATCGACGGTCAACCAACCCGGATGACGGCCAATTCGCCTGCGGCGTCTTGATAACTTCATCTGCCTGAAGGCAAACCGGACGCCGATCGGGTCGGAGGTGTAGCCAAGACGACTCGCCTCAAGTGACCTTTATCACACTTTGGATTAATTCGGCCGTATATAATGCAGGTGATATTTCTCAACCAAACTTAGCTGTATAGGCAAGCTTTTTGAAGGAGTCCCCATGGTTTTGCAGAAACTAAACCGAAACACCATCCTCTTTTTGTCCGCGTCATTACTGGCCGGTTCGACGATCGTTCAGATCTCAGCACAGAATCCGCGACCGGCACAGCGATCGAAATCAATCAACCAGGAGCGGAGCCAATCGCCCACTAAGTCCGCGCCTCAGAAACCCGAGCCTCAAAAATCCGAGCCCAAGAAATCCGAGCCCAAGAAATCCGATCAAGCTCCGCAATCGCCGCTCGACCAGCTTCAGATGCAGATTCTGAAGAACGCCCAGACCGCCAAACCGGGCAACGGCGAGGGCCAGCCGGACGATCAATTGGAGTCGTTCAGCAATGAATCGATCAAGATCGACACGGAACTGGTCCAGTTGGATGTGACGGTGATCGACCAATTCAACAATCCGATCTTCGGCCTGAACAAGGACGACTTCACGATCTACGAAGACAAGGTCAAACAGAACATCGAGTCGGTCAGCGCCGAGGAGATTCCCATCAGTTTCGGCGTGATCGTGGACACTTCCGGAAGTATGCGCGAGCGGCTGCAGACCGTCTCGGATGCGGCGCTGAGCCTGATCAAACAGAAGCGGCAGGATGACGAGGCGTTCGTCGCCCAGTTCAAGACCGAATACGAACAGGTTCAGGACTTCACGAACGACGAGAGCGATCTGGAGTGGGCCGTCAGCCAGTTCTTCACGACCGGCGGCACCTCGTTGCTGGACGCCATCATCACCTCCTCCAATTATGCGCAGAAAGAGGGGAAACGGCGGCGGAAAGCGATCGTGGTGATCAGCGACGGATTGGAGCAGAACAGCGCGGTCAAGGAGAAAGAGGTGCTCGAGGCGATCAAAGAGAACGAAGTTCAGCTCTACATGATCGGCTTCATCAAATCGGAAGAGTTGAGCACGGCCTTCGGCAAAACGCCCGCCATGAAGGCCAAGGATCTGCTCCTGCATCTGGCCGAAGATTCGGGCGGGCGCGCCTTCTTTCCCAAAGATCTCAGTGAAATTCCCGCGATCGCCGCTCAGATCGCGAAAGATCTCCGGACCCAGTATATCGTCAGCTATTATCCGACCAATGAGAAGAAGGACAGCACCTTCCGATCCTTGCGTGTAGACATCAAACCCAAGGCCGGCCAGAGGCTGGTCGCGCGCGCTCGACAGGGCTACTTCGCCAACGGCGAGACCGAAGCCCGGCAATCATCGGTCGTTAAATGACGGCTTTCCGGCAGGCCGGAGCGGACTACTCCGGCTTGCCTTTGGGAGCTTCGCGCAGCCGCTTCAGCGCATATTCGATCTGCTGGCGCACATTGGGGTCCTTCTCTTTGGCGAGCAGTTTGTTCAGCGGCTCGATCGCTCGGGCCTCCCCCAGTTCGCCGAGTGAGAGCGCGGCGACGGTCCGGACGGAGGTCTCTTCATCGCCGAGCGCCTTGATCAGCGGGTCGACCGCGCGCTTATCACGAAGTTGACCGAGCGCGACGGCGGCCCCGGAGCGCACCGCGATGCTGGAATCGCCCAACACTCGAATCAAGGGTTCGGCCGCCTTCGCATCCCCAAAATTGCCCAGGGCTGAAACCGCGCTTTCACGGTCCTCAGCGGACGTGGAAGACAAGGCCACAATCAACGCTTCGCGCGCCACGTCGCCGCCGACCATGCCCAACCCCACGGCCGCGCTGCGCCGGTCACGGGTCTGGGGGCTCTTGAGCAGCCGGGCCAGCGCCGGAGCGGCCTTCGGAGAGCCGATCTGCCCCAGGGTCAGGGCCGCCGAACTGCGCACCTCTTGATCTGAATCTTCGAGCGCGCCGACCAGCAGATCGACTCCGGTCTCCTCGCTGCGCTTTCCGATCGCCTCGACCGCCGCGCGCCTGGCGGCCACCTCCTTCGACTTCAGTTGCAGGGCCAGTTGTTTCCAATCCGGTTCCTGACCGAACATGGGCGCATAAAATAGACATAAACAGAGTGTGACACTGATCCCGGAGAACAATCCGGCAAACAAAGTATGGTGTCGCATAAGGGTGCCTCACTTTCCCAATAATTGACCAGATTCAAACCGCGAAAGACACGAAAGACGCGAAAGCTCGATGATTTAGCGTATTTAGCGTGTTTCGCCGTAGAGTCTCTAGAGCGGCGTCATCAACCGCCCGACGCGGCCTTCGGGATAACCGAGCAGGTTGAGAGCGACGTCGCGTTTTCGTTGGGCTTGGTTTGAATAGCCTGCGTGGTTCACCCTCAACCCTCATCATCGACTCACTTCTTCTCTCGGCTCGAACCTCTTTGAATCGACCTCCCGTTCGCCGTCGCGCGCGCCAAGGGCCGCCCGGATCGCTTTCAGCAGGGCGTCCTCGCCGAACGGCTTGAACAGGTATTCGACCGCGCCGTCTTCAAGAGCCTGCGAGCGCGCCGCGGCATCTCCATGGGCCGTAATGAAGATCACCGGGATTTCATCGCCATCGGCGATCAACCGGCGCTGAAGCTCCAGCCCGTTCATCCCCGGCATGCGCACATCGAGGATCAGACAGCTCGTTTCGCGACGGTGCTCCGATCTCAAAAATTCTTCCGCCGAAGCAAAGACCCTCGCCGTGTAACCGACCGACCTGATCAACCCTCGGAGAGATTTACGGACCGCCGCATCGTCATCGACAATCGAAAGAAGAGGGGGATTAACCATTCTGACCTTCCATCTCTAACGCCTGAGTCTAGATAACAGAGTGGCAGACCATTAATCTATACGACTTTGGTATTAGGACCTTGCTGATCGGATTAATTAACCAACCGCGAAAGACGCGAGGCACGCGAAAGCCGGATCATTTGGCGTCTTTCGCGTGCTTCGCGTCTTTCGCGGTTAATCCTAAGGTTTGGCGGGATGAGGGACGCCCAGTCGATCAGACATACGGACCAGATCTGCGAGGGACTCGGCGCGCATCTTCTCCATCACCTGCCCCCGATGAATCTTGACGGTGGCCTCGCTGATCCCCAGTTCGGCGCCGACCTGCTTATTGAGCAGCCCCGAGACCACCAGGTCCAGCACCTCCCGCTCGCGCGCGGTCAGCGACGCATACCGGCGGCGGATCTCAGCCATCTCCACGCGATGGCGGCTCGCGGCCCGGTCGCGCTCGAGCGCCTGATCGATCGCATCCAGCAGATCCTGGTCGTTGAAAGGCTTCATGAGAAACTCGACGGCTCCGGCCTTCATCGCCCGGACCGAAGTCGGAACGTCCCCATGGCCGGTAATGAAAATGATGGGAATCTCAATCCGCGACTCGGCCATCTGTTGCTGCAGGTCGAGCCCGCTCAATCCCGGTAATCGGACGTCCAGAACCAGACAGCTTGGCCCGTCGGCGCGGTCCGGCTGCCGGCTCGCCAGAAACTGCGGGGCCGAGGCGAACGTCTCGACCTTCAGTCCGGCCGATCGAATCAGGCTGCCTAAAGACTTGCGGACGGACTCATCGTCGTCCACGACGAAGACTGTCGCTTCCGACTCTGACATCAGCGCTCCTCCCGATACTTCATCAGGGTAAACTGAAAGGTGACGCCGGGACCGCCATTCGACCGGGCCCAGAGCCGCCCGCCGTGATCCTCGACGATGGTGCGGCTGATCGCGAGGCCCATTCCCAGGCCCTGTGATTTGGTGGTGTAGAACGCATTGAAGATCTGGTCGGGGTCCTGCCCGTCGATCCCGATCCCGGAGTCCCGCACGGCCACCAGCACCTGGTCGGACTCATGTCGGCCTGAGGAGATGGTCAACTCGCGCGGCCGCCCGGTCACCGTCGTCATCGCCTCGACCCCGTTCATTACGAGATTGAGAATCACCTGCTGTAACTGCACCCGGTCTCCCAGAACGGAGGGGAGGCCGTCGGCCAGTTCCATGTGCAGCGCGACCCCTTTGCCCTCGACTTCGTTCCGAGTCAGGATCACGACATCGCGAATCGCCTGGTTGATGTCGAGCCGCGCCTTCTCGGTCTCGGTCTTCCGCAGGAATGCGCGAATCCGGGTGATCACCTCACCGGCCCGATTCCCCTCGCTGATAATGTCGCGGGCGGTTTCACGAGCCTCCTCGAGATTGGGCGAATCGCCGGCCAGCCATCGCAAACAGGCGCTGCCGTTGTTGACGATGGCCGAGAGCGGCTGATTGACCTCGTGAGCGATGGAGGCGGCCAGTTCTCCCATGATCATGACCCGGGCCACATGGGCCAGCTCATCCTGCGACCGGCGCAGGGTCTCTTCGGCCCGTTTCCGGTCTTCGATATCGGTGCTCGTCCCATACCACTTGAGAATCTGGCCGCCCTCGTCACGCAGCGGCACGGCGCGGATCAGCAACCAGCGATACTGGCCGTCGGCTCGCCGCAACCGCGCTTCCGTCTCCAACGGCTGCCCCTCCGCAAACGCCGTTCGCCACGCCTCCTGGAACCTGGCCAGGTCTTCGGGATGGACGGCCACCTTCCCGCCCCAATCCAATCCTTCTTTCAGAGAGAGCCCCGTATATTCCAGCCAACGCTGGTTCAAGAACTCGGCGGAACCGTCGGGCAGAGCGCTCCAGACGAGCCCCGGAATCGTGTCGATGGCCAGTCGAAACTGGTCCTTTAAAGACTGGATCTCCTGGAACGATTTGCGGCCCTTCGCGATCAGCCGGGTGATGACCACCGCGGTCGTCAGGAACGCGATCGGCGCCACCACATCCAGCGGCTCGCTCATCGACAAATGGAAGAGCGGTTTGGTAAAGAAGGCGTCTAAACAGAGGTAGGCGATGAGGGCGACCAGCGCGGAGGGGACCAGACCGCCGGTCAGGGAGACCAGCACGATCACGATCAGATAGAGCAGCGCGACCGTCGTCGGATTGACCTGGAACCGAAAGCAGACGAAGGTCAACAACGCCAGGATCAAGCCGCCCGATGAACATTGCGCGGCCGAACGCCAGAAGCTACGGGCCCGGTTATGATCCATGGAGGATCCTCATTTGAACAGAGAACGACCTCGACGGCTCTCGCCAACTTGTGCACCAACTCCTCTGATTCAAGGCGCTCTCCAAGTCTCGCATGGCTAGAGGACCTTTCTGAAATAGGTGTGATAGCTCTCCAGTTGCACTTCGGAATATGGCACGAAGACCAGTTCTCGCCCCTCGACATTCATCACGTAACTATCCGAGCGTCCATTGACGGGTTTGAGCGCGGCGGGGAGCGCGACGTGGGTTTCGGCCAGCCCCTCCCAGGGGTTGAGACCGACATACATCACCGCGCCGCGCAGCAGCGCCACGACCTCCGGATGACTCGCTTCGATCGGAACCGTGCGTAACGGCTGCGGCACCACCATCTCAACCGTATCGCCCGCTCGCCAGTGACGATCGATCGCCGCATAGCGGCCCGCCGTTGCCGGAACGACGGACCGGCCATTCACCCGGACGCGGGCGCCGTCGGCCCACGCCGGAATGCGCACCTGAAGCGTGAACTTTCCGCCCGCCCGGACGGTGAGGCGGCTGGTATCTCCGGCGGGGTAATCGGTCGTCTGCTCGATCTCGACCGTGCCGCGCGGCCTCTTCCAGGTGACGGTCGAAGGGGTGAACAGATTGACGTACAACGCGTCGTCGCTGTAAAAATAGATGTTGAGCACGTAGTCGGCGACGCCCTGCACCAGGGTCCCCGAACAGCAGGGCCATTTGCGATGATAATACTTCTTGGCGGCGTTGGCGCCGTAGTTCGAGTAGTAGGGGTAGCCGCCGTCGCTGTCGGGCGTTCGCACCGCCAGCAGGGTGTTGTAGAGCGTGCGTTCCAAACCGTCCGCATAGCGCGGGTCGCCGGTCAGGCGGATCAGGTACCGCGCCAGTTTCAGGTCCGCATAACCGCCGCACGGCGTCTCGAAATGGGCGGTCGAGCGGGTCAGGCTTTCAAACAACCGGCCGGCGCCC
>DATEFT010000573.1:0-5273 GCA_035280505.1 Blastocatellia bacterium
CACCGGGACCAGGACCTTGCCGGGAGAAGGAACGCCTGAATATGAACGGTGGGCGGCTTACGATCCGCATGATCCGAACTCCGTTCCTTGCTTTCCCGCCGGCACCCTGGTCAAGACTCCTGCGGGAGATCGGACGATCGAGAGCCTCGTTAAAGATGAGCCGGTCCTGGCTTATGATTTCGAGTCACGAAGCGTCGTGCCCGGCCGGATCACGGCGATCTATAAAAATTGGACTCAGCACATCGTGGTAGTGAATACCGATCACGGCCAGTTGGCCTCGACCCTCAGTCATCCTTACTGGGTGGAAGGCGAATCAGCCTGGATGCCGGCGGTAAAACTGAAGACCGGAATGTCCTTGAGACTCGTGGAAGGCGCATCAGCCACCGTCACGGAGGTCGCCACTTACGCCGCCGAGGAAGATACTTACAACTTTGAGGTCGATCGGCAAAATAACTACTTCGTTGGCTTATTCGGCGTTCTCGTCCACAATGGCACTGGAGCCGGCGGCAGGAGTGAAGATAGCAAGTTCGCCGATCCGACGACCTATGAATATGAGATCTACGAAGTCAGGGATCACAATAATCCCGATACGAGTCTGCCGCCCGACGCGGATGGCAACCATCCCGGTAAGGTCATCTATGTCGGAAAAACGCGTCGCGGGACGGCCTCGAGGTTTAACGAACATGTTCCGGACCAGGGTCGGGATGACGATCGCGACGCGGCAATCGCCGATTACCGAAGGAGGAATCCGAACGCCCACCTTGAATCGGATACCGTGCAGTACGGCAATTGGACGGAATACGAATCCGCCGTTTGGGAACAACATCACATCGATCAAAACGGAGGAGTGGATAACCTGGAGAATCGCCGAAGAGAGATTACGCCGGAGACCGCCGATTATTATCGGCGCCTGCATAACCCATGTCTGTGAGACAAAAGATGAGTAAATTCAAGGCGGGAGATATTTTTACTTTCAAGTTGTCCGAGGATGAATATCTGAATGGGCGGATCCTGCTGGACGTTAAAGAACAATGCATCCGCCCCCGATTGCTGAGGACCGACTCACCTTTAGTTTCGTTCAACGGCTTTTTGCTGGTCGAAGTCTATAAGTCCACCTTCCGCGTCCCGACGCCGGGCCGTTCGGAGACTCTCATTCCCGGGATCTTCGTAGATCCGTCATCACTGGAATCGGCCGATTGGCCGATCATCGGGTACGAAGAGGTCGATCCGACCCGGGTGGAGTTCCCGGAAAATCTGATTGCCCGCGGAGTTCGCGGAGCGTTTCTCCGCGGCGAGATTGAATTGCCGCTTGACCTTCAAATGCAGGAGATCCGGCGAATGAGGGTCTACCCCGCCAAAAAGTCATCCCTGGACCTGGCGCCAATCTGCCTTTATCAACTCGGGCGAAAAGAACAGATCGACCAAACTCGATTTTCAAATGTCGGGATGTTCAATCTCAATCACTCCGACCTCCGATTCTCCGAGCATCGGGATGAGATCTACCGCCTGCTGGGAGAGAGCGCACATCAATCCTACGATCAGATGTCCAGCCGCCTCGGGCATGACCTCAAAAGATTCTACCGGCCCGAGGATCAATCATCGGATCCTCGCCGCGAGCCCGGCCATGACGAAACGATCATTTTGTGCCCTTACTGCATGAGTCCGATTCAAGAAGAGACTCGGGACTGCCCCCGTTGCGGTAAGGATACGACCCGAGACGCACGCCTGGAGCGGACTCCCTGGGAATATCGGACCGCGGAGCGCGTCAATTGCCGGTTTTGCGGAGGCAGCCTGCTGAAACTGGCCGATCCCTGTCCCTCCTGCCGGAAACCGCAAAGATGATAGTCACGAAGACTGCAGAAACGATTCCAATCGCGCGACCGCTTCCGGCAAGTTCTTCCGTCCGAATCCGATCCGGAAGTGATTCTCCGGATCGTCATAGACCGTGCCGGGCAACAGCAACACTCCGGCTTGCTTAACGAGACGGTCGCAAAACGAATCCACCTCATCCTCGACCAGCCGTGGAAAGGCAATCGGGCCCGCCTTGGGGCGAACCCAGGCGAATCGCTCGGAGTACCGGTCAAAGAACGCGTCCAGAATGATCAGGTTGTTCACGACGAGGTCGAGGTTGCGCTGAGCGATCCGTTCCCGATGGCGAAGGGCCAGTTCCGCCAGGAACTCGCTGGGCGCGCTGTTGCAGATGGTCGTGTAGTCTTTGACCGACGTCATGCGGGCCAGGAGTTCGGCGTTCCGGGTGGCGACCCATCCGATCCGCAGACCCGGCAGGCCATAGGTCTTCGAGAGGACGCCCAGCGAGACAGCCTTCTCATTGAGATCGCAGCCCGCCGGCAGCCGGTCCGCCATGGAGTATTCGCACTCCCGATAGACCTCGTCCGAAAAGAGGATCAGGTCCCGTTCCTGAACGATCTGGTCGACCGTGCGGAGTTCGTCCCGCGTCATCAGGTGGCCGGTGGGATTGTGCGGGTTGTTGATGACGACGGCCCTGGTATTCGGGCGGATCGCGCGCCGCAGGTCCTCCGGATCGAACGCCCAGCCGTTCGCTTCGGCCGCCCGCCAGAAGGTGATCTCGCAGCCGAGGCTGCGGGCCACTTCGGACAGGGCCTGATAGCAGGGCGACTGAACGATGAGGTGATCGCCGGCCCTGAGCGCGGCCTGCATGAAACAGAAGATGCCTTCCTCGGCCCCGGTATGGACCATGACCTGATCGGGCTGAATGGTCGTATAGATGCGGCAGATCTCGCGCCGCAGAGCAGAAGCCCCCTGAGTCTCGGTATAACCCAGCCAGTGATTCTGAAACGAATCGGCCGCCCGGGGCTCGAGCGCCAGGAGATCCCGAATCGCCATCGATTCACAATCGGAGCTGCACAGAAGGTACTCGGCGGTGAACTCGTACCTGGCGAAATAGCGTTCGATCTTAAATGGCAACAGTTCGCTCATGTTCAGCCTTTCAGTCTTCAGTTCGGAGCGCCGTTCAGATGGCGCTTGACGACCTGTTCGAGATAATCGACGCCGCGCCCCGGTTGATCGCCGATCAGGTGTTCGACCACCTGGCCCTCCCGCGAGAAGACGAACAACTGCGGAATCGGCGGCGCGCCGGTCACATCTTCGCTCCCCTTCAGAAAGGCCGACGACAGCCAGCGATTCCCGAATCCGACGGTATAATCGGCTCCCCGCTTCTTGAGGAACTCGACGACCAGATTTCGATCGCTCTTCTCATCGGAGGTCAACCCGACAATCTCGAGCCCCTGGCCGCGATATTGCCTGCTCATTTCAGCGAGTTTCGGAACCATCCTGGCGCAGGGCGCGCAGTCGGTCGCCCAGAAATCGACCACCAGCACCTTGCCGCGAAAGTCGGCCAGCGCAAAGGTCTCGCCGTCGAGTTTCTCGATCTTGAGATCCATGACCGACGCCAGATCCTTCTCCCTCGGCATCGGAACCGGTTGCGATCCGCGATTGCCGCCCGTGAGAGCCTGGCTCGACTGTGGAGGCGCGGCGGAGTTGCAGGCTCCGGCGCAGATCGAAAGACTCAACAGCAGAATCCTGAAATTTCGTTTGTTCATAAGAGGCCTCCGTTCATGGAAGGGTATTTGACCAGTTGTCGTCTGTCAACAAAAGCCTAAAAGAAGTCTAGAGAAGTCGCGGAAGGATCGAGGCCGGCCAGTTCGCGAAGCGAGCGCAGAAATAAAAATGAAGAGCCCACGGAGCGGGCAAAAGAAAAGGGCCATTTTCTTTCGCCCATTTCGTGGGCTCAGGAGAGAATAGGGGTCTAGACTTTTCTAGACTTCTCTAGACTCCCTTAATTGGACGCGGCCTTAACCGCCACGGTGACGCCTTCCCGAATCGAGAGGTCGCCGTAGGTGATCACGACCGGGACGGAATCGCCCGTGGGCGTCGCGGGGTCGAGCTGAAGATTGATCTGCCAGACGCCCACCAGGCCCGGCGTGAGCCCGCTGAAGAGCACGGTGGCCGGCAGACCTCCGACGGTGATGCTCGGCAAGGTCGAGGTGACATAGAGCGGCGCCCCCGGAGCGCCCTCGCCGGTCGCGGGAGTGCCCGGCAGTCCCGTGTTCTGATCGACGGTGGCGCCGGTCCCGGTCCCATAGAGGGTCAGGATTCCGCCCTGGACGATCGGGTTGGCGGGGTTGTTGACAGTGACGGTCCCGATCCCCTCGAAGTTCTGCGCGGCGATCTGCCCGAGACCGGTTCCATCGGCGGAGAAGAGGCCCGGCGCCACCGGACCGATCGTGAGACTCTCCGTGGTGATCACGGTGTCATCCAGGGAGACCTCCACGGTGGCGGACTCCGCGGCATCCCACGGCAATTGATAGTTGATCTGGAAGTTTCCCTCCGGGCTCACGCCGACATAGAGCAGCGGCGCCGGCACGCTGTCGATGAGGACCTGAACGCCGCCCAGAATCACGGGCAGGGGAAGCGCGGTGGCGCTCTCCTCGATCCCGTCTCCGGCCGGAAACCCGGTTCCGAAAGCGCTCATCAGCGTCCCGGGCGCAGCTACCTGCTGATACCCGGCCGCCTCGACGGAGGTGGAGGCAGGCTCGGCGGCCAGCATGGTCAAGGGAAGTAAAGTTGCAAAAATCAAGAGGCGGATGGTCGCCAGAACCGATAGACGAATACGTGACATTACTTGTGTACCTGTTGAAATGTTGTAATTGTGGGGAAACTTGTCGGGGGGCCGAGGCTGGAGTAGATTGTGCTTCATCAATCCGGTGGTAGTCAATTTTAAAGTTATCAGTTGACCAACATGAATGAATATCTGAGAGCAACCGAGGTCATCGACTGGCAGCATCCGGAGATTTTGAGGCTGGCCAGAGCGCTGGCCTCGGAACCGGAGCCGCTGCTGACCGCCCGGCGCTGTTTCGAATGGGTGCGGGACGAAATCCGCCATAGTTACGATTATGGCCTGCCTCAAGTAACCTGCCGAGCCTCCGAGGTACTGGAGGCCCGGACCGGAATCTGTTACGCCAAGAGCCACCTGTTGGCGGCGTTACTGCGCGCCAATTCGATTCCGGCCGGTCTCTGTTATCAACGATTGAGTCTCGACGACCGCAGCGCCAGGTTCTGTCTACATGGATTGAACGCGCTGTTCGTCCCCGAGATCGGTTGGTACCGAGTAGATGCCAGAGGCAACAAGCCGGAGGTCGACGCGCAGTTCTGTCCGCCGGTCGAGCGGCTCGCCTTCCGAATCACGATGGATCAGGAGGCCGACCTGCCGGAGATCTGGCCCGACCCCTTGC
>DATEFT010000574.1:0-18151 GCA_035280505.1 Blastocatellia bacterium
CCTGGTCATTTCTATCAAAGAATGCCCTAAACGGGTCTTCTCCGCCGACCATCGCGCGGTAATAAGTGTCTGATTTAATTGCTCTTCGTGTACTCCAGGAATTCGACTTAGGATCTTTCCAATTGCGCTATCGGTCTCAACCAATTCCTGTTAGCAATGCGGGCTCTTGCTCTATAAACAACCTATTGGTCAACTCCGAAGGAGAAACCCAGCCAAGCACTCCCGGACCGATGATCACGCCGGCCAGGATCACGCCGGCTACCGCAGGCTGCCGCAGGCGCTCAAAAAGTTCGGCCATCAATTTGGCCGCAACCAACATGATAAGTAAGCCCAGGAGGACCGGCGGCCCCTCCGTGGGAACAGCGAGAAGCGGCATCTCCTATCCTCCGATCTCTACCGATGATTTTTCCAAACCGCGTCGGCATCGGCAACGCATCATCCCCAATCAGGCCCACCTCGTCCCGGCGCATTGCCGCGTCGAGCAATTCATCCGCGAGAGTCTGGGCGGCATCGCATCTGCTCGACCAATCTGGGCGTGAAGTCCTTGTCATACCGATCGTCGACGAAACACTCATCCGGAGCCTCCTCAATCCCTCAGTCGGAATCGAGCAGTTCTTTCGCCGCAACTTCATCAGTGATCAGAACATTCAAGAGCCGGCCCTTGAGCGCGCCTCTCAGCGCCGGTAGCTTATACCTTCCAGCCGCTACCACCACCGCCTTTCCAGCCTGCACCATCCCTTGGACCTGTTCAGCTCCAAGCGAGGGAAAGACGTTCCAATCCGGAGCGGTCTGTCCTTCCTGATCGAAAAAGGAGTAGTTGAGGTCTCCCACAGCCCCTTCCTTCGTCAGCTCGCCGGGAGTGAGCCTGAGGTTTTCAAGCAGGCTCCGGTGCGGGCGCGGCGCGAGCTTTTCATAATGGGGATCCGGACGCAGGCAACCGATACTCGCAAACACAAAGTCGGCTCGCTTCATCTCGGCGAGCACCTCCTTGACGGCGCGACGGCGGCTAAACTCGTCATACTCCTCCCTGACTTTTTCCCGCGTGAGCGATTTGTGAAAGGGCAAGCCCGTGGCAAAGTGCGCCCGGCCCGGCGGTCTACCGTTTCTGACCCAAAGAATTGTAACCAACACCGTCGGGTCGATGTGGGTCAGCACCGGACCGCTATCGATGATCGCGGTCGGAACCAGGCGGATGTCCCGCCTCTCCTGCGGAAGCGCCATCACCATTTCATACATGGTGTCGCCACCGCCCAAGGCCACCGTCGTCCCTGCTGTCACATTCATTTCAAAATATTGCGCCGCCGCAACGCCGATCATCCGCCGAAGGAAGGCCAGGTCATCGACGGAGGAGACCACTATGGCTTCTTTAAGACATTCGTACTTGCCTCTGAGCCGATCGCCCAACTCATGCAGCTTCGGCGGGCTGAACTCCACTCGCACAAAACCCCGCTCACGCGCTTCGGCCAGCAATCGAGCCACTTGAGTCGTCGAGGCGCCTATTTCGTGGGCGATGTCGGTCTTCGTCAGTTCCTGTTCGTAAAACAGGTGAGCCACTTTCAACACCAGCCGCAGCCGCTCGTCGGCCTCTGTTCTTTTAGGCATCTGAAACCTCCTTTTTGCGCCGATCGCTTGCATTATACGCGGGAAACCAATAATGTTCAATTTAACACTAAATGTCAGAACTAACATTTCAGCTATTCGTACGATTAGCTGACCGCCAAATTCCTAAGGCGGCTCTCGCAAATCGCGGTTTTCTGAGCGGTCCGCTCAGGTAAGGATGGGGCCATGGCTGAGATCCGATTGAATCTGCTGCTCGGCGCAATCACCGCCTTCAAGCTCATTCTGGGCCTGCTGGCGTGGCTGGTCTGGCGCTCGCGCTCCACTAAGCCCGGTAGCGGTCTTTCCCAAATGGATGGCTTAAAAGGAAAGGCCGTGACCGAGATTGAGTTTGAGGGCCGGGTCGCGGTCAAGGGCGAATATTGGTGGGCGCGCTCGCAGGTCAAGATCGCCGAGGGCGAAGGGGTGAGAGTGACCGGCCTCGAGGGGTTAACGCTCGAAGTAGAGCCTTGCCCTGAGAAGTCCGTGATCCCCAGGCCCGTTTCCGCCGTCGAGCCGCGCGAAAACTTCGACGTGTAGCGGAGGCCATGACTCCGAAACGCTCGAACAAGAACTATTGCTCGGAGGTAAGGTTATGATCGAATTTCTCTCCTTTCCCTTTACGGTTGTCATCTTGGTGCTGGCCTATTTGCTGAGCACGATCAAGGTTCTCGATGAATATGAGCGAGGAGTAGTCTTCCGAGTCGGTCATCTGCAACCGAAAGCCCGCGGGCCCGGCCTGACGTTGATCTTTTGGCCGGTTGATCGGATGGTGCGAGTCAGTCTGCGTACGGTCACGATGGATGTGCCGCCACAGGATGTCATCACCCGAGACAATGTAACCGTCTCAGTCAATGCAGTGGTCTACTTTCGTGTGATCGACCCGCGCCTGGCGATAGTCGAAGTGGAGAACTATCTCTACGCGACCTCGCAGCTCGCACAGACGACGCTTCGGTCAGTGCTGGGCGAAGTAGAACTCGATGAACTCCTGGCTGAACGTGAGAAGCTCAATCAGCGACTGCAGGACATCCTTGACAAGCAGACTGATCGCTGGGGGATTAAGGTCTCGCTGGTCGAGATCAAAGCAGTGGACCTTCCGCAGGAGATGCGCCGCGCGATGTCGAAACAGGCCGAAGCCGAGCGCGAGAAGCGAGCCAAGATCATCCACGCCGAGGGCGAGTTTCAATCAGCGGAGAAGCTGGTTTCCGCCGCCAGCACCATCGCCGCCGAACCGGTGGCGCTGCAATTGCGCTACCTTCAAACGCTTTCCGACATCGGCGTTGAACAGAACACAACGGTTGTTTTCCCCATCCCGATCAACTTGTTCGAGGCGCTGGCCGGAAAGACGCAAGAGCGAGGAACGCCGGTTGAGGCGCCAAATAACCTGCACCGGCAGATGGAGAAAAAGCTGTAAGACCAGTAATCGGGATAACGGAGGCGACGGTTTAAGCGCGCCTCCGTTACCCGATGAGATCTCGTTTGTACAATCTGGCCGGTGATTACGACTGTCAGGCAATTGCAGCCACCCTCCTTACGGGCCCATCGAAAATGCTTTGAGAGCTCCGCCACGACCGTTTCGATTGCTGAAGCATTCAGCGATTATTCATTCAGGATGATTACGCGCCCGCCGATGTTGTGTTGCGTTCAACCCGTCCTGAGTCCCAAATCGCCACACGGGCCGAACCTGGTCAGATCAGGTCCGGCTACAACTGCCCGCCAAATCGCAATCCGATGGCCCACGCGCCGGCCTGATGTGGCACGCGGCTTGTGTTTATAAATAGCGATAAGTCAGGAACAGGCTGGTGCCGGCCAAGACCGGTTCCCATCCGATTTAGTATACAAGGAGGTCCAGCTTTGAATGGCTTCGAGACGGTCAATTTCACCAAACAGCTTAAAGACACCATAGTGTTAGACGCGGCCACGGCGTCGGAAGTGGGGGTGGTCACCGATCTGTTGCTCGATCCATGCCAGGGAACAGCGTTGGCTTTGCTTTTTCAGCCACCGGCCGGTAAAGAACAGGCATTGCTACCGGAAAATTTCCTGGTCCACGAAGATTCCCTGGCGGTGATTGCGTATGGAGAGACCGTTACCGATGTGGCGGAATCGGCCAGCCTGCTGAAAGACGGAGTTAAAGCCTACGGAGAGTTGATCGGTTCCGACATCGTCGCCAGAGACGGCAGGCTGCTCGGGCGGATCGATGATGTGTTCCTGCGTCTTGGACCGCTGCAGGCAATTTATCACTTCACCTCTTCATTCAGGCAGAGGCTATTTGGAGGAGGTTCATATCTGGTGGGGAACGCGCCCGGCCAGTATTCGAGGATCGGCACCCGCCTGATCGTTCCCTCCGACACGGAAAATTTTTACGTTTTCGGTTCGCTCGGAGAGTCGGTCGAAGCCTGGAGGCAAGAGACGGTCGCCGCTTGAGACGCCGGCCGGCGACCAATCTTCAATATTTCTCTCGATCCCGGCCGGATGATAGAGTAGAGCATGATGAAAACTCAAAACCGATTACGAACGGCAACCGCAGTGGTAGTGGCGCTGCTGGTCAGCGCGGCCTCGAACGGCCTGGCACAGACCGATCAGGTTGCTTTTCGGTCTGCGGACGGCGATTCGGTCACCCTTGCCGAGAATCGAGGGAAGGTCATGGTGCTCGTCTTCAGCGCAACCTGGGTCCCGGTCACCAATAAATCTCTGCCGGCCTTGCAACGCCTCGCCGATGTCTACCAGCAACGGGGAGCGATCTTTTACTGGGTCAGTCTCAACAATGCCCGCGCCGGAAGTAAACACTACGCCTCCGATGCCGACCTTAAGGGGTTCGCGGAAAAGAATGGCTGGCGGCTGGAGATCTTACGCGATCCTCAGATGAAGGCTTTCAAGGGCTTCGGCCTGGATGCGCTGCCCTCGGTGGTGATCATCGATCGCAACGGCCAGGTTTACCGCAAGTACGTTGGTTTCGATAACGGCCAGGCCCAGGGCTACCGATTTCTGATGAAACCACTGAACCGATTGCTCAAATGAACGCCGAATCGGACCAGGGGCCGATTCTCTGGCAATCGGGAGAAATTCCTGGTCACCCGGGAACCAAACCATTACCGGCCGCATTGCGCGTTAAGGAACCTGAAGCGGCCAGAATCTCGGAATCAGCAATAACGAGAGAGCGGCCAGCAGCAGGTCAAGCACGATCCCCATCCGCACAAAGTCTCGCATGCGATAGCCGCCCGGCCCGTAGACCATGAGGCTCGTCTGATACCCGACCGGCATCGCAAACGCGGCCGACGAGCCGAAGGTTACGGCCACCAGCAGCGAGGTGGGATTGATCCCCATCTGCTGCGCGGCGGAGATGGCCAGCGGACCGAGCAAGGCCACGGTTCCGCTGTTCGACATCAATTCCGAGATGATCACCGAAACGATGAAGAATCCGGCCAGCACCAGGTAAGGGCCGGTCATGCCGGTCATCCCCGCCAGCCACTTGGCCAGCCAGGCGGTAATTCCGGTCTTCTCCAGCGCCACTCCGAGCGCCAGAGATCCCGCGAGCAGAAAGACCAGGCTCAGATCGATCGCCTGGTAAGCTTCACGGGGTCGCAAAGAACCGGTCAGCATTAGGACCGCGCAGCCGGCGGTGGCGGCGGTCACGATCGGCAGCCAGCCGAACGAAACCACCAGCACGACAGCGAGCAGGGTCAGCAGCGTGAGCACCAGTCCGCCCGGGCGATTCAGCGGCCGCTGGGGTTGGCCGATGACCACGAATCCCGGCGTTTCCGCCAGTTGCTGCAGGGATTCGGTTTCGCCTTCCACGACCAACACGTCACCCGCATGCAACGGCGTCGTGGAAGGGCGTTCATGGAGAAGACCCCTCCGCCGCAGAGCCAACACCACGGCATCGTACTTCTCCGCGAAACGGATCGACTTCAGCGTCTCGCCGATTAACCCCGAGGTGGTCAGGATGACGATTTCCGCCAGCGCCAATTCTTTCAACTCACGATGACCAGCCGCCGGCGGGACGCCGAGAACCGGAGTTGTCCCCGCAATGACCGACAGCGACGCATCGAGTTTTCGGCGTTCAGGCCGATGCAATTGCAGCCCATCCTGCCGGGCCAGCGCCAGAATCCCGTTCAGCGGCCCGCTCACACGCAATGAGTCGCCGGTTGAATAGATCGATCCCGGTTGGTCAAGGTCGATTAACTGCCCTCTCCGCATGAGCCCTACCAGGTCCAGATCGAAATCCCGATGCAAAGTCTGCGGCGAGAGTTCTCGGCCGATCCAGAGCGATCCAGGCTCGACGATCAGTTCAGCCAGGTACCGCTTGTTATGCTCGAACGGGTCACCCTGGCCCTGATCGTTGCGCGGCAGAAACCGGCGTCCGACCAGCAGCATGTAGCCGTAGCCGACCACGACCATCGGCAACCCGACCTTGCTCAGTTCGAACATCGAGAATCCCGGCAGGCCCTGCCGCAATGCGAATTCATGCGCGACCAGGTTGGTCGACGTCCCGATCAGGGTGCACATCCCGCCGAGGGTCGCCGCGTGCGACATCGGCATCAGGACGCGCCCCGGGCTGGCGTCGGTGCGGCGGCAGACTTCGAGCACGACCGGAATGAAGATGGCAACGGCGGCCGTGTTGTTGATGAAAGCCGAGATCGCGCCGATCGAGACCATAATCACAAACGTCAGCAGCAGTTCCGACCGGCCGAGCGGCGCCAGCAATCTTCTGGCGATCAAGGTCAGGACACCGGTATGTTCGATCGCGGCCGAGAGCACCAACACCGCCGCCACCGAAACGGTGGCCGGATGGCTGAAGCCCGAGAACGCCTCGCCGGGCGTCAGGATTCCGGTCAGCAACAGGGCCAGCATCGCCAGCAAGGCGGTGACGTCCGGCGAGATCCTTTCGCTGATGAAGCTATAAATGGCGGCCATCAGGATGAGCAGAGTCAATCCCGCTTTGATCATCTCCGCTGTAAGATGAAGGTCAAACATTCTTTACCTCGCCGAGTTGCATCGATCGATTCAAGCTTCACCCTTGATGTAAAAGCCATTGACTGGACTTGGCATCCGCGCTTTCGCCATCTTCTCACGTTCCATCCGGTCGGCTCTAGCATAAATTTCAGCGGCCAGTCCGGGATGCGGTTTAAGCCTCAACGCGGCCTGATCGAACAGCCTTTCTGCTTTTGTGGATAAACGGGTCCAATTAGCGGTGGGAGCGTTAAGGAACAGAAGTTCTTAACCCGCGCCTGTTTATTATCGCGCCTGGAGTTGGGATCTAGCCAGACCGGCTTCCTGACTATTCGGGTAAGCCTTAATCAAAGCTTGAAGTTGCCTGACTGCCGCGTCGTGCTGGCCCATGGCTTCATAAGTCTGCGCCCGCCGATAGAGCGCCGCCGTCGCCTTATCTCCTTTAGGGTTCATCGCCGCTACGCGGGCGAAAGCTTCGAGCGCACCCGGAAACCGTCCCGCCTGATAGTAGATCTCGCCGATCCAGTACTGGGCGTTATCGGCCAGATCCGAGTCTCGATAGCTCTCGACATATTGCCAGAACTCGGAGAGTGCCAGCGAGTAGTTACCGCGCGCATAATCGACATAAGCCACTGCGAACAATTGTTCTGGCTGACCGGGAGCCACTTGAGTCAGGACCGTCCGATTCGGAATCTCGGCGACCAGCTTCTGTAGCACATCAAACTGCACCGAAAGCCGCTCGATCCCCTCGTTAGCCGCCGTCAATTGGCTGCCGACGGCGGAGAGCCTGGCGACCGCATCGTCGCTGTTGGTCGAGACGGCGGATTGCGCGCGGCCGATGGCCGAGATGTTTTCGTGCATTTGCATGATCAAAGTCGTCTGATTACCGCTCGTCCGGCCAATCAGATCTTGCAGGCCTCGGGCCTGCTCCTCTAGATACCGGACTTCGGCCTTCAACTCCTCGAACCGCAATCTCATCCGATCCAGCTTTTCCGTCACCTCTTTGTCATCCTTGCCTTCAGCGTGAAGCGGCAACGGCGCAAAAGATAAGAGGAGAACGGCAACCGCCATGATGATGGTTAATTTTATGCTCATCGAGACCGCCTCCATCAGAAACCGATCACGAAAGAATCTTAACCGCCGGCATTGATCATCTGTTCCAAATCCTGATCGTGAACGGGCGCGCTTCTCATCACCTTGAACATTACCAACTCGCTTTCGGTAAAGATAGCGCAATCCATGTGCCTGATGTCGCAGCCTGTTGATTCTTGACGACCTCGATCGACCATGACGTTTCCGGAGGGTATAGCGTTAAGCCAACCTGGAGTTCCAGATCGCCACATCCTCATCGTCAGCGGCCTGGACCCTGGTCATTTCACTTGATCAACCTTGGCCAGTCGGATGACGGCGTCGCGCGAAGCCTCCACCACAGCCTCGGTCTTGATCCGCTCCGGCGTCGCCCCTCCCTGTTCGCGTAAGTAATCGCCAATAGCCCGTGCGCGCGCTTCCGCGATCTGCTCCCGTTCCACTCGTTCGGCTTTGGCTTTGATTTCGGCGGCCAGTTCCGGATACCGTTTGAGCGCCTGCGCCACTTGATCGAGCAACTCCCAGGCCTTCGGGGTTAAGACCGGCTGATTGCGCCCAAACCCGATCAGATTATAAGTGGACGGAACCCGTTCATAGCTCACGAGCGAATCGCGAACGGCGAAGCGGTCGCTGAGCCGGCCGAGCGATTGGGTGAGCGGGATCAGCAGCAGCGCCATCGCCGCCAGGATCATAATCAGTCTGGTCGTCAACCCGCCGATGCCGCGCACTCTTTCGGAGACGTTAAAGCGCATGAGCAGGTAACGCGCACGCACGCTCTAGCGCTCCTCCCGGCGCCATTCGCGCACGCGGTCCCGCACCTCACCGGTGTCGAGGTGCAGGGCCAGGAAGACCACCATTGCCGTGAAGGTAATGGCCACCAGGTTGGTCAGGAACAGCAAGCCCCCGCCACGCGCCACCCTCACCCCTTCTCCTGGATTGAGGCTGACGGCGACGCCAATCCCGTAGCCGACCACGCAGAGGGGCGGCATCAAAGCCACGGCAATCGAGACGCCGGGAATCGAGGTGACGACGCCGCGGATCTCCTTGCAGATCGCGATCGAGCCGACCGCTCCGGAGAAGAGCGCCACCACCAGATCGAGCGTATTGGGCCGGGTTCGGGCGACAATCTCGGCCGTCATCTCCTTGAACGGCATCAGGCCGACCAGCAGCATGGAGAAGGCGATCGCGGTCAGGCAACTCAAAAGTAACGCGAAGGTGGCGCGCAGGCTGAGAATCAGATCACCGGCGGCGAAAGCCAGCCCTCCGGCCAGAATCGGCCCCATTAACGGCGAAATCAACATCGCGCCGATGATTACCGCCGGACTGTTGAGCACCAGGCCGAGCGTCGCGATGCCGGCGGCGAACAGAAGCTGAAGCCAGTAACTCGGATCACTCAGGGTAACCGATTTAGACAACTCCAGATAGATTTCTTCTTTGCGCTGCGGCGAGACGCCGAGGCTCGACGCAAACCGGTCGCGCCACCCATCCAGCCGGCGCGGCAATGGAGCTTTCAATTCCGTCTTCTGATCCATAGACGATCCTTCCCGAAAAAGGCTTCCTGGTGGCTCATTTGAACGAAGGTCTGACCGACTCCGCAATCAATCCCTGACCACGATATTGCATCCCTGGTAGAACAAAAAATCACTATTGGAGACGGCGCGCTTCGGATTATGGAATAGCGTCATGCAATCGATGGCTGAGTGCGCTGAGCACTGCGGCTTTCACTTTAGGATCAGCCTGAACGACCGGTCAAATCGGCAATTACCGAGATCAACTGCTCCGCCTCGAAAGGCTTGGACAGGTATCTCCGAAAACCTGCCGCCAGAGCCTGGCGTTGCGATCGATCATCCACGAAGGCGGTGATGGCGATGGCCTGAATGCGGGCTGACACAGAGAGGCAGCATTGATCCTCAAAAGCCCTCAGTTTGTGTAGCACGGTATAACCGTCTTCGTCAGGTATGGCGATGTCGCAGATCATCACTTCCGGCAACCGGTCGATCGGCAGTCCGGAGAGGATCTCCATCACCTCAGCACAGGAAGCCGCGGTGAGCACCTCCGCGCCAGCTCCGGCCAGCACAATCTCGATCAGGTCGCGGGTGTCGGCATGATCATCCACGGCCAGCACCCTCACGCGATCGAGTGGCGGCCGTCCGGTCGCCCCATTCTCCGCCTTGACCGGCTCTTCTTCGCCCCGGTCGTTCGACCGGGATTCGGCGTGCTGGACCGGCAATTGGGCGGAATGTTCCCGTGCCAGCAGAAACTCGAGCCGATCATTGCCCGCCGCTTTCTCCTCGAAGAGACCGCGGACAACCCGTTCTCCGAGAAGATTAAATGATTCTCCGTCTTCGAAGAAATTTACATGCCGCATAAGTAACCCCTTCTAAAACACCGGCGCTTCCGCCTGCCGCTCGTCTCTCAGGCCTTCCTGACGATTCAGCCTCGCTGGTCGGCCATTTCCGGTCACTTACATCTTTCCCTGTTCAGGACGACGCAGACTCCGGATCGATCCCGAAAGGAGAACGAAACGAGTGATTGGGTATTCAATAATGGGAAATCGGCTTGCGGATAGTAGTAGCGTCCGAACGCGCCGACTGGGAAAGTCGTTTTCACGTCACCACCAGGAACAATGGAGCCCGCCATAAATCAGGGGGGTCCCTAATTGCACATCCATTGTTCCTGGCGGTTCAACGACGGAGAGATAGCAAGAGCGACCAATCGTCTCCCTTCCCTTATCCAGTTTGCAACCGTTATGCCAGTCGAAAAGCAGGTTTCATCCGGGAATTTGACCGGCTTTCCGCCCTCTTTCGAAGATGGAAAGCCGGATTCTCTCTTTTTCAATGTGGAATCCTGCTACAGACCGTATAGTTTTGCCTCGACCGGATGGCGGCGTCGAGAGCCCACAGCTAAGACTGCAAATTGAGCGGCCTTTGAGAGCCGTAGTTCGGACACTCCCGAATAATTCCGCCTGGGAGGGCGACCTCGACCCGCTTCCCGTTCCAACAGATCTCGTCGACCCAGACCGGAGCCACAAGAACGGTCTTCTCGGGCAGCCTGTTCTCAAGCGATGCGATCAGGTAACGTACGGTCCGGAGACCGTCTCCGATCAGGAGATCCTCGACGCGACCGACCTGGCCGTCACTGGCCAGAAGGCAATAACCGGTCACTTCCCCGGCACTGCGAAGATGAGAGTCGAAATTCTCGTCGGTCTTCAGTCTCATCGATCGATCCATTGGCGGACAACCGCCGGTCACTGACGAGCCGACCGGTCCGCTCCGATCGGACGAGATCTCAGACCAGCCATCCCATTCAGCCCGTACTCTCTCCTGCTGGCGAGAGACCGGAGGGTCGGCATAGATCTCCGGACACCCGATCACCTGTCTTCTGGTCAGCAGAACGGGCAAGACTCTCGCCCCTCGCGACACAACTCCGGCTGCCGACGGCGAGATCAGCACCTTTCTACCCGGCAACAACTGCCCCGTATCGACGACCAGATAACGGATCCGCCAGAGCCGATCATCAAAATAGAGGTCCAAAACCGATCCAATTGGGCCATCGAGAGCCTGAACTGGAATCCCGATCAGCTTTTTTGCGCTTCGCAGCATATGATCCTCCCTTCTCTGCCTGACGCAATGACCGATCCTGGCGAATCATCCGAGCGCTCGAGGCGATCCGGGTCCTGAATCAAGATCTCCACTCGGCGATTCTTCCGCCGCCCTTCGGCAGTCTCGTTTGAGGAGATCGATTGCGATTCGCCGCACCCTGCACTGCTAACGAGTTCGGGGGCAAGACCGCAGTTCGTCAAATAATTGCGCACGTTCGCAACGCGTTCCTCAGAGAGATGCTGGTTGTAAGCGTCGTTTCCCACATTGTCGGTGTCGCCTTCAATGTTCAACTTATAATCGCCGGCGACCGACTCCCGTCAACTGTCATCGTTTTCACAGCCTTCAGAAAACGGTTCTACTGTCGCTGGGAGGAGTCAACAACGATTTGAAGGCTTGACGATTTCACTGACGATAAGTGCAATCCGCATTCCAAAGAATGTCCGCCTGCGGCGCGTGAAGATGGGGTAAAAATGGGGCAGAATGGGGCAGAATCAAAGCTTTATGCCACAACAACGATTTCTGCCAGATGGAACGGTCACGCGCGGCGATTGGTACGAGCCATGGCTGAACAGAACGTGGTGAGCGCGGCGGAAGTTCAAGGCTCGGCGGATCAGGAACATCTTGATCCGCCCGTCTGCCGTGCACCGCAGCATCTCCTCGATGAAACGGATCGGGTCGCCATTGTCGGCCGCCGTAATCTCCGCGAGGATCCCTGGCTCCGTCGATCATCGTCTTCCCGCCGCGATTGAGCTTTCACCAGCGTAGGACGGCTTGGTACCATCTAGCCGGGATTTCGGAGAGCACGTTGAGGCGCGCCCGCAGATCCTCGCCGCGTTTGGTGTCGTGAGTCGAGGTGGCCGAAAGTCCATCAACAACTCCTTGTTCCTTCCGGCAGCCACAGCGGTCATGACGCTTTACTTTATACTCGGATAATCAGATACCAAGACTGGTGGCTCAATCAGCATCGGCAAGCAGCTTTACGTAAAGCTGAAGCCGCTTGAGTAGCGCGACGCCACGGCCTGTCGCCGATCGCCTCATGCCGATCGGCCAGGCAAAACCGAAATGCGTTCGTACGCCAATAGCGATGGGCCGATCCCTGCCGAGCGAGATTGACATAGCGGTTGCGTTTTATATTAGCGAGTCGGCGATCTTCCTGAACTCCGCCGGATCCAAGTTCAAGTCTCGACCTATTGAGATGCGGCGGTAATCAGATGAGCCCAGAGATGGGCGACAGATCGACCCACGCCGCTACCCGCATGGAAAGTAATCTCCGCTGATTGCGTGACGACCTCACAAAGGAGCGAACTTTACTCCGCGCAACTCGACAATGACGAATCGGATGAAAATTATGATCGCTTACGATGGATCTAAACGCTCGCAGGCGGCATTGTCCGATCTGAAATACGCCGGGTTGCCGCGTCTGGCTGAAACCAAGATCGTGTATGAGGAATATCGGCCTCGCTGGGCGACGAGCGCCTTCAGGCGTAGAGCCGTCACCGAGCAGCAGGTGTGCGTCAATCAGTAGCCAGGACCAGGCAGCAGGACCGAGTCCGGTGTTAAGTCAGGCTGTACTCAATCACAGGCAGAAGCGGAATGCGCGAATGAACAGCTCTATGAAAGGAGGCCAGGATTGGAGCGATTGAAAACGAGGTGATGGGTGATCGGTGCCGCATTGATGCTGCTTGCATTTATGATCGGTTTCGTACCGCTGAGCCTCAGAAACCAGCAGTTGAAGAATGAGTTGCAACAAAAGGAGCGGGAACGGCAGCAAGCAAGCACGGAAGAAGCGAGCAATCTACAGAATGATCTGGCGGTCTCACAAGAAAAGCTACAATTAACCGGGCTCAACACCCAACTGGGAATGCTGATGATCAAGGCGCAGAAGAAGAATTTCGGCGAAGCCAGAACGGATTCGACCAAGTTCTTCGATGGTCTGCGACAATTCGCGCAGCAGACTCGGAATCACGACCTGCGTGATAAGCTGCTGGTTATTCTCAACCGCCGTGACGAGATCACGGCCGATTTGACGATGGCCAGCCCGGGAACGGCCGACAAGCTGCGCGCGCTCTACGGTGAAATGTACCGGCTGGCCGCCTGATACCGTGGTCGGAGCACGGACCTTATCGAGAAGTGAAAAGCTTCGTTTCCGGAAATCTCCTCTCTGCGGTCTCCGTTGAGGTTCACTTCTCGCATTTATCTCCAGCCCCATCTTATCACCGCACTGACGGCCTAGCCGATTTACAATCCGGATCTTACTGTGCCGGGCAAGGCCCTAGCGCTCACGCACCACTTCAACCGAGCAATGGGCCCGTGAGGCTACCGTAGCCGAAGCGCCGCTGGAAAACAGCCGGTTGACGCCGTTGCGGCTATTCGCTCCGAGAAAGATGGCACCCGCGCAACACTTCCAGGCTTCATCCAGAACGACTTGAGCGGGCGCCCCTTTGATAATAATTAGGATCTTCATTCGGTTGTGCATGATTCGTGATCCTTACCAGGAGAATAAAATGGAGTAAGGCGATACGCGAATTGACGACTTGCGGCAGGAGGCGGATCTGTTCTCCCCTAAACAGACCTTCGACCTGGGGGGTCGTCGGTGCTTACCGCCAGTCGGCTGCCACAAGTCGTCATCTCCCGGGAGGCATCCCGGATCCATGGCGGAATGGCTATTTAAGACAATTTGTCTCTGCTCAAGTACGAGAAATCGTCGCGGTCGGCCGCGCGCAGGATCATCCGAGACCCGCGATCACGATCAGGCACACCAAACAGACCATCCGTCCGGCTCTGATCATGATCTTGATTCCTTTATGTCTTGGTGGACCAAGCTCGATCAATTTCATCTCGAGCAAACTTCAGTCCATTCTTCCGGATTCCGGCCCGCTCAACTCAAAGAAAAGACCCCGCCCAAATAAGTTCTTCAAACCGATCTTCATCTGATCCACCGGCCAGATGGTTCGATCCGGCAACTAAACCGCCGTGAAGAGTGGTCATGGCGCGAAACGCCCTCCTGATGTTGCATAACACCACATTCGTCCGATCCGATAGATTGAAAAAAGCCGACGGAACGATTGATCGGGTCAGCCAACACGAGACCTGGTTAGTAACATCGGAGTGAATGTGATAAGGTAGTGAAAGGGTGGATTCGTTCAGCCGGTCGGGCTGAATCGGCCTCGACAGATTCCCCAGCGGCGAGACCGATTGATCCATAGACTATTCGATGCGAGTAATGGCGCCTCAGGAGCGAAATAGAAAAGTTCCCCGCTGGCTTCGGTTGCAAATTCGCGCGATGCGCGTCTTCAACAAGATTCCGCTGCAGGACAATCAGAAGATCTATATTTTAACCCTCATCATCGGGGGCATTTGCGGACTGGCCGCCGTCTCTTTCCATCTGCTACTGGATTTCTTTCAGGACCACATCATCTATGCCGCGGCCGGTTCACCGCACTGGTGGCGCATTCCCGCGCCGATCATCATTCCATCGGTCGGCGGTCTGCTGCTGGGGCTCATCGGCGCCATGTCGCTCTTCCTGACCGGTTCCTCCAGCATCTTCGGCGTCGGCTACCAGCAATTGTCGGGGCAGTTACAATCCAGCCGGCCGCTCAAAATTTTGATCGTGCTCGGGATCTTCAAGCTGGCGGCGACCGTCATCTCCTACAGTTCCGGTTCGGCCGGAGGAATCTTCGGACCCTCGCTCTATGTCGGCGGCATGATCGGCGGGGCGGTCGGGGTGCTGACAAAACTGGTTTTGGGAGAACCGCAAATTCAACCGGAGGCCTTTGCCCTGGTCGGGATGGGAGCGGTCTTCGCGGGGATCGTCAGGGCGCCGGTCACCTCGATCATCATCATCTTCGAAATGACCAACAATTACGCGATCATCCTGCCGCTCATGATCGCCAATATCACGAGTTACGTGGTCGCTTACGAGCTGAGCCCGACGCCGATCTATGACGCCTTGCTCACGCAGGATGGGGTGAATCTCCCTCATACTCAAAGACAATTGCTGCGGCAGGTCCCGGTCAGCGCCGTCATGACGAAAGAGGTGATCGCCGTGCGCGATCATCTGAGTGTTGACGAAGCATTTCAGAATGTCGAATCGAATCCGGCCCCGCACCATGCTTATCCGGTCGTCGACGGCACGGGCCGGTTGGTTGGTCTCTTCACACTCAACGATCTGAAGCGGGCGATGGCCGATGACAGGGGAAACCACAGACTGACGGAGGTCGTCAGCCATAATCTCGTTCACGCCTATCCCGATCAGACGCTCGAAGCGGCGATGATCCTGCTCGGGCAAAGAGGGCTGACCCAACTTCCGGTAGTCAGCCGGAAGAATCATTCGAGGCTGCTCGGCATCATTACCTTACACGATATTGCAGAGGTCCTCTCCAGAGAAGGTGAATTTAGCGGCTCCGCGCCGATGGTCCATGAACAACAGACTTCTTAAAGACGTGAACCACACCAGATCCTCAATTTCGATAAGGCCTCGACCGTGCACGCACCAGAACCAGGGATCGGCTCCTTTCAATCGGCCATTCCGTCAATTGGGCGGTGAATCCACTATTCAAACGGCCTCTTTTGAGATCTTGCACACTGATCACGAACTGTTCCTGACTCTGCTTGACCCCGGTCAACTGCGCGGTAGTGATCGGCAGATTACGGGCGGCGATGATCTTCTCCGCCAGATCGAAGAGTTCCTCACCGCGCATCCTGATACAGCCATGTGAGACGGCATGCCCGATCTCGTCTTCTTTCGCCGCCGCGTGGATCAGGTAGCCTTCTCCCAATGGAATTTTGATCTTGCCGAGCGGGTTGCGAGGATCACTGGCCCGAACCCGATCATACGGCGCAACTCCCGGTATCCGGCGGACCCAGGCGCTGTCGGGTGGAATCCAATTGGGATTGAAGATGATCCGGGAAGCTTCGCGTTCACCGATCGGAACCGGAAAATTTTTGCGACCGATCCCGATCTGATAGGTCCGAACAACTCACGCGGCCGCCGCTCTCCGTGCGTCGATTAGTGGATCACTCATGCGCCGGCCGACGATGGTCATAATTTGCGGCTGGCACCGTCGCCTCCTCCACCGGCACCGGGTTCAAAGTTGAATTGAGCGGCAGCATCCGAACCGGAATCCGTTGCCCAATCAGGCGACGTTCCTGTTCTTCTTCTTGCTGAGCCTGCCTGAGGACTTCCTCGATGCTCGGGTACGGACCTGACTGGCGAGAACCGGCGATTCTCGCCAGATAGTCATCCTGGTTCAGGCCCTGCGAGCGCTTGAGGTGCGGTGTGACCGTGATAATGATGTCGCTCTGATTGTCCTGTTGATTTGGCTGCGAAAACAGCCGGCCGAGCAGAGGAATCATTCCCACCACTGGAACTCCGGAACGGGTATTCGAGTTCTGATTCTGGTTGATTCCCGCAACTACCACCGTCACGCCATCCCGCATCCGCGCCGTCGTCTTGAGCGAGCGGGTGGTAAAAGTCGGGGTCAGCGGGTCAGTGCCGGTTCCACCGGAGGTGGCGACGTTCGAGGTCTCGAATTTCATTTCAACCTCGACATCGCCCTCACTGGTGACCGTCGGTTTGGCCTCAATCACCAGCCCCGCGTCACGGTATTGGATGTTATCGACAAGGCCGTTGGTGGCCAAACTATTGCTTCCCGCAGTCCGGACGGCGAAATTCGCGACGGCAGCGAGCAGGCTGTTCCTGGATCCAATCGTCGATCCGACCCTGACCGGAACGCTCTGACCGACCTTGGTCACATTCTTCTGGCCGTCAAGAGCATGAATCTGGGTCTTATAGAGCAGCCTGGAATGACCGTTGTTCTGGAAGAGGCTCAGCGAAGTGGTTGGCAGTCCGAAGAGCGCGCCATTTTGAATCGCGGCATAACCGAACCCGCCCAGACCTTGCAGACCGAACTGGGGAATGCCCGCCGAATAATCGGGAGCGGCTGTGAGCTGCTGCCCAATCCGGGTGGTGACGCCGTTATTGACCTCGTAGATCTCGATCTCCATCATCACCTCGTTCCTGTTCTTGTCGATGGCGCTGATGAGATCGCCGATTAGTTGCAACTCCCGACGCGTGGCCTTGACGATCAGCAGGTTGCCGCCTTTGGCCCCGCCCCGATCGAGAATCTGGATCACTCTGCCCGGAGGCAGCATGGCCTGCACAATCGGGCGCACCTGATTTCCATTGATATTTTTGAGATAGAAGACCTTGGCCAGAAGTTTCTCGAAGCGCAGGCGATTGGCCGGATTATCAGCATAGACGAGAATCGTCCTTCGGTCGACCTGCTCAAAAGAGCATTTATTGGTCCTGAGGATAATGTCGAGCGCCGTCGAGACCGTGACCTCGGTCAGATCAATGTCGATCGGTCGGTCCCTGACCGAGGTGTCGAAGACCACATTGATCTTTAGTTGCCGTCCGAGATTGGCGACCACCGCCTTGAATCTCGCGGCCTTGAAACTGATGTTCCGGACCAGGTCGCGGCTCCGGGGCTTTGTCGCGACCTGAACCTCGGTGGATGTCGGTCTGAAGTTGCCTGACTGGGCGATCTTCTCCGGCCGGAGCCCGCTTGCCTGCGCCTTTACTTGTACCACCATCCGCTCCATCTTGAGCCGGGAAATCTCATTTCCGGGGTCGTAGCTCCAGGCGGAACGATAGGCCGAATAGGCCGCGGCATAATCGGACTGTGCGGCGAGGTCGTCACCTCGTTTGAGATTTATGAGGGAAGCCTGTTGCAACGCCCGCCGGTAATGTAGTTTGTATTCGGCGTTGTCCGGCGCGACGGCGACGGCCAGTGCAAACTGCTGAGCAGCTAGCTCCCACTGCTGCAGTTCTTCATACCGCAGCCCTTCCTGGAAATGTCTCTTGCCCGATTCGCTGCCGGCTGCTGCGAGGTTCGGCATGAGCAGACAAAGCGCAA
>DATEFT010000575.1:0-24446 GCA_035280505.1 Blastocatellia bacterium
ATCGCTGATTGGCACGAGCTCTTTACCGGTAAGTGCGCCAATGAATGCTGAACCAACTGTTGCGCCGTAGCCAATAACCCCTACATGATAGTAATCGCGTATTCCCTCGGATTTTGCACACTTGATCACTAAATTCTGCAGAAAGTGATTGATCGCATCTGCAACCTCATCAGCTTTTTTCTCTGTCGATTCTCCACTTCCGAAAGGATCTTGCATCGAATCCGATTGATCAATTAAAAAAAGTAGGCAAGATGGATTCGTCCTACTGATTCCAGATGTATATGGCATTTTGGTACATCCTCTCGATGACAGTGTGGCTGCAGCCAGCGCTTCTGGGCCATCGGCTATGGCAGAGTGGCGGAGATGTCGCAAATGAGGTGATCGCAGAATACTGGAGCATCATCCATCATCCGTCAGATTGAGACCCTGAAAACATACCCCCTCAGTAGGCAAACGTTCAATCCGTAAACAACTTCTGTACTTACAGTGCAGGGCGATTCAGTTGGCAAGAGAGACTTGACCCTAACTTTACCGTAAAGCAGAAAGAAAATTAAATAATTAACGGCAGAGGTGTGGTCGTGCCGATCGGGGAGTCATCGTAGGAACGCGCCAAGCTCACTAGAAGTTTACTACTAAAAGCTTCAGAAAGTGAAGAAATATTTTGAGCGTAGGTCGCCTGAAAATGTCTCTGATTAATATTTCTTCCCTTGGATAACAGAACCATAAGTAATTGTTTCACTTGATCTCACGCCTTCCAAATACTGAAAAAGAATTTTGTTGACTCCTAAATTCCAGACTAGTACACTTTTGGCGTGTGAGGACGTCTTTAATTCATAGGCCAACTCTTTCAATGTTGGCTAGATTTCTCACGGAGCATTCTATCTGCTCTGGCCTAGAATCCTCAGAATTAGCTCCATAGTTCAGACATATGGCCGGAAACTCACTGGAAGGAGAATATCTCTCGCCAGAATATTTTATCCAGCTTCAAGCGTTTTGAGATTCTACGCTACCTAAAATTGATAGGACAGAAAGCTGCCGACCAATCCTTCTTCCTCGGTCGCCTCCTTCCATCCCTTCCATAGGGCTAAAGGAGGAGACTAATTATCATGATCAATCTATTTTCGGAGTGTGAGCAATGGGTCACGGAACGATCCCACAAGACATCAGAGACGACATACCATACATTATTGTATTTGTTGATATCACACATTGTCCGTCACCAGAATCATCGTTAGAGGTATTAAGCAAAGATGTAACTGAGTTGATCAAGCGAGGATGGCAGCCACAGGGCGGCATCGCGATGCTCACAAATATTAATGGGCATCCAAGGATTTATGTTCAAACCATGACTCGTCATAAAGCCATTTAGAATCGGCATTTAAATAGACAATATATCTGCTTTGCCTCCTTAAGCTTGATATTCTCACATAACAGTTATTTATCGGCACAGAGGCAGCTATCGATTAGGGTTGAGAGTTCCAACAATTTAAAATAAACATTGGTAAATTCTCTGAGGGAGCCGTGGATCGGGTACGCACCGGCAGGCAGCAAAACTGGGCGGATCGTCATTCGTGCGTGCTCTAATCTTAGCCCGTTCCGCCACTTCGAGGATTCTCACGCCTCTGTCGAAGAGCGTCCCGTGAAGTACGGCGAAATGTTATGATTTTGTTGCAGATCACTAAACAGGCAGTATAAACAATTTAGCAACGGTCTGTTGTGTTTATAATTAAAAATGGCTCCAGATACCAAGATTTTTGTAGCTTTTAATTCTCTACCATCACATAATCTGTATGTCCTATCCCCAGCCTTGCGATGGCCCTCACGCTAGGTTGCCTTTACCACAATCGATACAAAGGCATTGGAGAAATACGAGCTTAAAGTTCCCTGCCTAGTTTTCGCCCAACTAGCCCTTGCTGACAAGTCTCCAGAAAGAAAGGATTCAACCTCATGAATATCCCTCGATCCTTCATTGTAGTGAATACTAGAATCTTCGCGGTTCTAGCACTCACAATAATCTTATTGTCTGGCCATACCATTTTCGATGCTCAAAATTCGGCGGCGGCAGGACGCCGTCGCAGTCGTAGCGCTAAATACATTACAGGCCCGCGAGGCGGTTGCTATTATATCAATTCAAATGGAAACAAAACTTATGTCGATAGAAGTCTCTGCGGTTCGATCAGTAATGGCCGAGCAACATCGAATGGCTATATAAGAGGGCCAAGAGGCGGCTGTTATTACATCAACAGTAATGGGAATAAAACTTATGTCAGCCGAAGTTTGTGCAATTGAGCTGTACGTACTCTGAAATTGCTAGATCACTCAGGGTTCCGTACCAAATTTAAAGATCGTATCCATTTCGTGATTCTGCTTCAACCATCATTAGCCGAATTCTGATCAGGAAAGGGGTTGAAATGGCCAAGAAACTTTTTATCGATATCGAAACTTTGCCGCCGAGAGAAGAGGACCGCAATCGCTTAAACTCAGTGATGGCAAAAATATTGGCACGGCATAAAGCCAAGAATTCTTGGAGAGATGATGAAGACGATGTCAGTATTGAAGTCGAAGATCCATTCCGCGAATTGTCTTTGCAGGGAGAGTTCGGTCGGCTGTTAACAATCGGGATAATTTTAGAAGAAGACGGTCAGTTAATTCACCACGGGTTGTATGGGCGCGACCCAAACACAAAAAAGTTCCATCTCGATGAGCAACGCATCCTGAAACCGTTTTGGCACCTCGTCGAGACTTTGAATTTGAGGCACGACATCATCATTGGTCATAACATTCTAGATTTTGATCTGCCATTTATTCTTAAGCGGTCAATCATTCACAAAATTAAGCCAAGTGTCCGGATTCCTTTCAAGCGATATCAGTCCCATCCGATCTTCGATGTGATGTGGGAGTGGAGTTCTTGGCGACGAAAGGTTTCATTGAATGAAATAGCATTGGCGCTGAATCTATGTAGCCCTAAAGCTCAGGGAATTGACGGTAGCCAAATTTATCAAGCCTGGCGAGATGGTAGAGATGAGGATATCGCCTCGTACTGTATGCGAGATGTTGAATGTACGCGCGAAATTTATTATCGACTAAATTTCGAAACTTCTCCGTTTCTGACCAAGTACGAGGAGAAAATATCAATAGAACCTGCGTCGGACAGTTGGCTTAGAGATTAATCTAAACCAAACGGCTAGGCAAAGAAATAGAGCCACATTCTTGTCACAAGGCTTCTTGGCTTTAGTTTAGTTTCATCTCTCCCAGGCTGACACACCAAACATTCCCGCCCTTGAAACATTCCGGAGATGATGACTGGCTCGTAATTGGTAGTGATGGTGACGATGGCCGCCGTTGCTATCGACCGGCGCCGCAGGCGTGATTGCTCGTCGTCCTACTTGTGCCGTGGCACACGGGTTGCCATTTCGGCTTAGTTGCCAATTCAGCGGAGCAGGCGGCAGGCTGTCACCCGCAAGGGGCGAAGCGCAGCGGCGCACCGAGCGCAGCGAGGTTGACGGCCTGACGACGCGGAGCAGAATGCAACTAAGAGAAATGGCGACTACATCGAGAAATCAAAGCCGTGTCCGGTATCGATTTCCCGGCTGGCGGGCTCCCGGCTGATCTCGTCCTTCTTCTCCGGCGTCTTGCTCTGTTCGTGCATGTTCGGCTCCTGCTCGATGCGCTTTTCCTGGGCGAGTTCTTTGATGCGTGATTGATTCATGACTTCCGCCATTGACTCGATTGTATTGCCCACATCTTCAGTAGCGGCGAACATCTGCGCCAACTCCCGGTGCCGGCTCATCTGCACGTATGACAATTCCCGGTCCTGCATCGAGCCTCCTATCAGCGCATAACTTCTCTCTCTCGTGTCGCCTTGCAGAGAGTGAATCGTGAAGGCATAGCCTAATTGGATCTGCTCGTATTGCTGGAGTGGGATCACCCGAAGCTCTCCGTTGTCCTTCCTGGCGATCAAAGTTTCACTCTCCATGTCGATCCCTTTTACAGTCGCTCTTTCTCCATTGAGGACGCCAAGTTTTCGATTATTCTTGCGGAATAGAATCCGGTCGTTGACGTGGAAATCGTATCCGTTCGCTGCGAGCGCATCCGCTCCGAGTTCTTCCCGTTCAATCCGCTTCTCCTGCCCAAGCTGATTCATTTCCCTGACCTGGGCCTTTGTCGCCCCCATCATGATCTTGTCTCGATAGTCCGACGGATCCCCGGCCCATGCATCAACCAACTGCCGCACCGCGTCGGTTCTCGTCTCAGCGATGGTCAGCAATCCTCTCTCTAAATATTTCATCAGGCCATCCACGGCGCGGCCATCAGCGAAATCATGGACGGCTTCACGCTGCCACTCTTCCCGCTGCCGCCGAATCTCTTTCAATTCCGCCCTGCCGATCAGATTGCCGAACGCCCGGAACGGCGCCCCGTGTTCGATCGGCTGTAGCTGTCGCTCGTCTCCGATCAGAGCGAGCCTCGCGCCCGCCTTCGCCGCCTCATCCACCAATCGCGCCATCTGAAGCGTACCGACCATGCCAGCTTCGTCAACCACGAGGACGGTTCGATTGTTCAACTGCGGGCCGTCCCCCCTCTTCGGATTGTCAATCGCATAAATCAGCTTGGCTATGGTCTGGCTCCGGATGCCCGCCTCATTCTCCAATCCCTGGGCGGCAACGGCTGCGAGCGCCACGCCTCGCACCTGATAGCCCATCGATTCCCAAACTTCGCGGGCGGATTTCATCATCGTTGTTTTTCCGGCGCCCGCCATTCCGCTCACGATTTTGACGCTGCCGCTGCTGTTCGTGAGGTAATTGACTGCGCGGCGCTGCTCCTGGCTCAAATGGGAATAGTCAACCTGATCTGGCGTTCGGAGCGCGGGAAACGTTTTATCTCGCCCCGCCATGACCTGGCTCAGCATCCGCTTTTCGAGCCGGTCAATTTCCGGCGTCGTATAGAGCCGCTGACCTTTTTCTACCCGCAGGTAGACGGCCTCTTTCTCCAGATACGCTTCTCCGGCTTCGCGGCATTGAGCGAAACCGCTCCCCGTATATTGCGCGTCGATTGCCAGCCTTTTGAGTAATGAGACCTCCGTGAAATAGGCTTTGTCCTTCGTTAGCGATTGAATTACTCGGCCTAGACTCTCCTTTGCCTGCTCGCGTGTGGGTTGGATCCACTCGCGCCGATTTACAATCTGCTGCTCATTCAGTCCGTGCTCTTTCCCCCGCTCGGCCCACTCCCGGAATACTTCGGCCCTCGGTCTGTACTCTTTCACTTTCCGCGTGGTCAGTACAAAAGTGCTGGCGGCTTTCGCGCCCTTCGCCCCCTCCTGCTCCATCGCCTCAAGGATCTGCTGCCGCCTCGTCGAATGATCCGCCTTGAGATCTTCAGGGACGCCCTTAATATCAAACATCCCCTTGGGCAATCGTTCGACTTCAACGCCGAATTCTTGTTGGATGTCGTGTGAAAGTTCGGCGCGGTAGATCGCGCCTATCAGCATCTTCTGCCTGACGGCCTCCGCAGGATCGAGGGTTCTGGTTTTCCCTTCCGGGTTGAATCCGACGTTGGGCAGAACGGCGTGAGTGTGCAACTCGGCGTCCTGTTCTCTTGAGGTGGAGTGCTCATAGAGCGCCCATGTCAACTTGTGGCAGGGGTCGATCTCCTTCCCGCTTCCGCCTCTCCGCGTCCCGATCAAGCCTTTCTCTTCCGCATAATCGAGGGTACGCTTTACCGCCCGGAGCTGGCAACGGCTGATCCGTTCTCGCGTCTGCTCATCCGTCATGCCCCACCAAACCGACACGCCTTTAGGTGCGGAAAACGTAAAATCCCAGAGTGCCCGCCGCCGCCCGGTCCCGGCATGATGGACCAGTTTTTCGGCGGTGTGCGGATCGTAACCGGCGCACAAAGCGTAAAAATCCTGCCTGCCGACCTCGCCCCGGAGTCCGAATTCTTCCGCCCCTTTTCCGTGCCAGATGCCCGGAGGTTCCGCTCCCTGCTGGTAATAATCATCCCGTTGGGCAAGGCTCGCGTAGTACCAAGCTTTCCCGCCGCCGACGCTGAGCATTAGTTTTTACCTGCTTCCTTCCGGGCGAACGCCTCTTTGACGAATGCCCTGGCAGACTCCAGCGGCATCTTTCCGGCGCTGGAAGTCGTCACCAGTCCGGTTAAGATCTTCATCAATCCGGCCCGGATCGCCCCCACCTCGGCGCGCAAATCGGCTAGCTCTACGCTGGTCAACATCGCCTCTTCGTCTCTCTCATCCAGGGCCGCTTCCACGATTGCCTGGGCCTGCTGGTGACGACTGATGCCGGTACGATCAGCCCGAGCGGTGAGCTTGTTAATGTGCTTCGCGCTCAGTCTGAACGACACGTTTCCGCTCTCTTCCCTCTGTTCTTCGGCCATTTTCGATACCTCCCACTAAGTGCTTTATATACAACCGCCTACAAATGCAGACAAATTTGTATACAACCTAACGCATACTTCAGTAAGGGGTTAATCCCTCTCTTGTATGCAGAATGCAGAGACAGGTGTGCTTGCCTGTTGACTCTTTTCACGTGTGCCTTTCGATCTTTCCCCTTATCAATTCTCTTCTTTCAGCAACTCCCAGACGTTGCCCTCTTCGGCCTCATTCGTACCTTCTGGGGCTCCGTCTTCTGGTATCGTCGTCTCGCTTTCCGGTGCCGGATCCGGCCCCGTTGACGGCCTCGGTATGAACCCCTCGGCTATCCGTTTCCACGCCCAAAAGACAAATTTGAACGGTACGACCTCATTCCCATATTTCCAGTATCCGGCCAGATCCGGCAGCCCCGCTATCTCTTCCCGGCTGACTACGGCCCGTCTCTCGGTCTGGGATGCGTAGTTAATCGAGTCGCGCCCCCAATCCGATGCGCTGGCCGTAACTCCCGTTCGCGGCTTCTCCAATTCTTCCTCACCGATCAACTGAGACAGCCACCGGGCCGAATCAGGTTCTTTGCATCTGAGCAGGATTGTGTAACGCGGACAACTCAGCATGGTCGTGGCGTCCTGACCGTACCGGGCGTCGTATTGCGCCTTGTTTTGGGTGCCTTGAATCAGATGCAGTCCGAATTTCCGGCCCTCCGTCGTCGCTTTGTACAACGTCGGCAGGTATTCGAGGGTGTGTACTTCATCCACGATCAGTTTGACCGGTCGCGCCCTCCCTACCGCCGCGTCAACCGACAATAGACGGCGCATCAAGAGATCGAGATAGGCGGCATAGAGCGGGCGCAATCGTTCCTCCGTCTCCTTGTTCGATGTCAGGAAAATCCACCCGCGCCTTTCCTCAACCCACCTCGATAACGAAAACGTCGCGTTGCATTCTCCGGATGTCGGCAACAGCCGCAGGGTCTTCCCGACCTTGCCGAGTGTCGCCAGTACGCCGCCCTTCTGCCCCTTGGCCTCCGGGTCGATGTAGTGCGCCAGTTCGGTTCCTTTGGTCAGTTCGCGGATTTTCTTCTCACTCGATAGCCAGACTACTAGCTGTTCCGGGTCCGGGTGCTGTTCAAGCATTCGAGCGAAGATATCCCGCGCCGCGTCGTTGAAAAATCGCTCGGTCGATGGCGTTCGCTCCCCGCGTCCAGGAAAAAAACTGTCCGCCAGAGTCAGGTAATCGATCTTGTTCCGCCTCCTGCACTCGAATTCCGGAGACCAGAACGGCGCACGCCGGTCTAGCGGGTTCAGGATAATATCGCCCCTCTGCGGTCGGTAATGCGTCTGGATAAATTCGCATGCGGGGTCGTAGACGATGGCGGCTTCATCCGTGCGCCGTGCGATCTGCTCCAGGTATCGATGCAGGATCTGAGATTTTCCGCTCCCGATGTCTCCAAGGATCAAAGCGCCCTGGGCCTCTTCGGTGCGTTTCATCCGAAGTTCATAAGTCGGCTCTTCGTCGTTCATCCAATTGATGAATCGCCTGATTACCCCCTCCGGCGTGAGCATTTTCACGGCAAGCGCCAATCCATCGGCCTGCTTGTGCGCGTGCGCGTATCGTCTCGGCTCGACCAGTTGGCTACCGCGCACGCGCTTGCCGCGTTCATAGCGCCGATTCTTCATCTGATCGGTGGCTATTAATAGGCCGGTGCCTCCGATCATCACAATCAATCCGACGATGCACGCCCCCTCAAACAGACCCAACAAACTGTTTTTGTAAATCCATGCTCTGAATACCCTCTCCGCTTCTTTGTCCGGCATGCTGAGTTTCTTCCACTCGAACGCCGGTATCTTCTGGCCTTCATAAGCATGGAACACATACCCGTCTTCATTCCTTATCGCGTGCCCTTCCGCATCCCGTTCAAGATAGACCTGTTCATCGTTCAGCATCCTGAAGCCCCCGCCCGGACGCGCATACGAAAGCATGGTGTACTTGCCCGTATTAGTCTCCGGCAGTAGCCACGTCTTCAATGTGGCGACTATGTACGCCGGAAAGTAGACCTTTTCGAGCGGCCTGAAACTATTCCACATCCACAGCCGCCAGTAGAGGCCGCCAACGACCGCGCCGATGATGGCGCAGACAATTAAATAGGTCCGCAATCTCGTGCGGAAATTGCGAAGCCGCGTTCTTCCTTCTTCAGTAAACACACTTCGACTCATCTTCGCCTCTCAATTCTCAAACATTCGGCCAATACCTAAGAGATAGTGATCTAGGTTTTACCCTATTTCCCTGTCTCTTCCGGCGGCACGAAAGCAGCCCAAAAGTCGAAGTAGAGCGCGTCAATCAATTGGTTGGCTTCGCTCAGATGCTTCTCTATGTCGGCATACGCCGGATTCATCGGGGGGAAATTCCCCTCATCATCCGGTGCGCCGTCGTGGATGGTCCAATAAATAAAGTCGATTTGTTCGGCCAATAAACAAAACGACCGCCACGCCTCGTCAAACTTCTCGGCGTCAATCTGCTCTAGTCCTGTCTTCAACGTTCCGGCAGTGATCGGCCCGGCAGGGTCCAGCAAATTGGGCCGCTGCTTCCGCGCTTCCTCATTTACATCCCTCACATCTTTCATACTTCCACCTATACAAATAGCGAAACGGAGCGTCTTATCGGTGCTGATGTCAGTCAGTACCTAAGAGCCCCGCATCCAGTTTTACTTCTCCCTTTTCTAATGATGTATCCGAGTCTACTAGGCGGATTGGATTCAAGAGGTGCGCCGATGAGCCCTGAAATCAGGACTTCGACGCGGCTCGGCATGGCCTGGCCTTCAATCGTGTGAAACGGCCTCTCTGATTTTGGATGGACCGGCTGAAAGATTTACAGAGAAGAAGCCGGAGCAATCAGGCAGCTAGAAAAATCGGCTCGTTCGTCCAGCAGGCAACGTCTAAATCTACCGCGAGTTCTGAGACGTGGCCGAACAGTCCGCCTCCCTTCAGACAGACGTTTTCCGCTCTCAACGCATCCGGTTGAGTCGGTATGTAGCTGATGATCAAACGCCCCTCGGAATCTACGATCCGATGAACCGGGTACGTTGCCGCGTCCGTCTGCTGAATGTATTTCGGGATCGCCCGCATGTAACTTTCAGCCACCCCCATGCCGATGACGACTTGTTTATAGGTGATGACCTTGCCTTTCGGGATGCGGGCAATGAAGCCAAGAAACCTTTGATACGGAACGGCAGGCAATTCCGGATACGCTCGCGGCGTCACGCTCACCGGTTGCCCGGCGCTGATGCATCCATCCGTCAACGCGACGCCCAACACGCCACGATGCCCCAAGATAGATTTGAGATGAGGGACAACATGACCGATGCGCTTGCACGGCTCACAGTGGAACGTTAGCCGGATTTTTACGGCGTTTCCCAATGTCAGCAACGCACCCGGCTGAAATTCGCCCTCGGTGCATCCTTCCAAAATTACATTCTCGCGCAACTCTCCGGGCGGAACTTTGAACGCCTCAAGATCTTCTTGGCGCACCATCAGAACTTGGCGCGGGCTAAACGGGTGCGCGTTTTTATCGCCCTCGATGCCGTAGCCTGCTTTGATGTTGAGAGTTTGATTGATCGGTTCAATCATCGGTGCGCCGCTGGCTGGCTTGACGAAAACGCGGCGAACTGTAATTTGACTCATTCCTTTCTCTTCCCTTCAACGTTCATACGTAATTGCGCTAACTGCGCGATGACTGGATTACTCACGCTACGCCGGTCGTCCGGATCATTGAAGCTCGCGCCACAAAATCCGCAGACGTGCGTTGAATGCGGAGTGATCGCCCATTCTCCTGTGTCAAAGTGCGGTTGTTGACAGTGGGGGCAGGCCAAAGAACACAATGCGGCAGACAAACACGGTAGGGCGCGCTGTGCCATCAATACGCGCACCATTTCGGCGTCCAGGATCATATCATCGAGAGCAAGCATTCCGAAGGTTTCATCTACATTCGGCCCCTGGTCGATGTCATAAAATCCATGAAAGTGAATGCCCGCCTCTTCCGGACGTTCGACCGTCCATAGTAGGGCCGGATTGGATCCCCAAATCTGTATGCCGCCCGGAAACTGTGCTTGAGTGCGCGCTAACCGCCTCCTGGCGGGAACGACCGCTCGTCGATCTTGGCGCAGATCGCCCGCCGCGCTGGCGAGCAAGACCACCGGATTACTAATGCCCGGCTCGAAATCCATGAATTTTTCGCCGCAATTCTCGCAGCAATGCTGCCGATGATGATGCACTGCCAGCCAGTCTTCATCCCGATGCAGACCGCCGCACGCGGGACAACGCGCACAGCGGACCTTGCGCCGTAAGATGCGGCTCACATTGAATAGCGCCGCATCTTCGCCCGTGATCGCCAACTCTGACGCCTCGCCGTCCATCGAGTGTTCGACGATCACTAAACTATACGTGTCGTCAATCACCTTCTTACCGTAAGTGGACATCCGGGCATGAACGTGGACGCCCATTTCAATAGGTGTGTTGGTCGTATCGTAAACAGGTTTGAGCGCGCCCCATATTGCGATGCCGCCCGGATATTCCGTCAACTTCAATCTGAGTATGGAAGATTCGGCCATGAGATCATCTCCTGTGGATGCTCCCGCGCTCGTCCCAGATCAAGTAGGTATTTCAATCTTGCGGTCTCTTCATCTCGGCTTTCGGCGCAGTTGTTATTTGATAGAGTGCGTCCCGCTCGATATCAACTGAATAATTCGACATGACCTTCTACGCGTTCCTCTTCACTCAATAAATCAGGCTGTTTTTGGTCATAATTGCCCTTGGCTGCGCTTTCTCGCTCTGGTTCACACCGAAGTGCGGCGCGATGCAGACGACTATTTGAGTGTTCGCCCACGAAAGGCCCCAGATCGGCGTCTTGCGGCTTTCTCGATCTTCTGGCACGGAGTCTCTCTGATAAATTGGAGAGTCGAAGAAGACTGTTTTGCCCCGACACCGGATCGCCGCGTGCTCATTACCGAGTGCTTGCAACGCTTGCCGGAGTTGCCCGTCACGTATCACAGGATTCATCAGTCTTCTTCAAACCCACAAAGACCGGAGATTTGATTCTCAAGGTCTGGGATTTTCTTTATCTGGCCGTCGGAGAGAGAAAATACCCGATGTAGATTTGATGCCGTCTACATCGGGTTTCAAGCGTCCTTAGAGTGAATTGAAATACTGATTCTGATGAAGTATCTCTTCGTAAACCATTAAGCATTAAAAAAAGAAGATGGGACTATCTATTTCGCCTTACCCTTTTTAGCTGCGAGAAGTTTTGTGCAGATGTCTTTAGCTTTCTGGTAATCAATATCGCTTATCACATAATCTTTCTTAGTGATATACATTGTGTTTAGGAATTTGTGGAACTCACTGTTCGATGAAGTCAGGGACATGTCATCACAGAGACCAAGTAGCAATTCCATGCTTGCTCGATCCGGATTTTCAGATGGAGCCTTATACCCGAGAAACATCCTTTCAATACCATCTCCATCTTTCCCCTTGAATAGCCTCAGAGCATCGGTGAATTTCTTGGCGATGAACCCGATATCATCGCCGGTCACCACTGACGGCGTAGTGGTCGGTGCTGGTTGATGGAACGGCTTATAGGATGGTATTGATGATTGACTGGCCGATGGTGATGAAACTGGTTTCGATTTCATCATCCCGATCATCATGGAGACACCGAACATAGACCCAATAAGACAGAATAGCGTTATGCGATTTCTCTTGAACATCATACTCTCTCGAATGGCGGCGATAATTCAAAAATCAGGCTACAGACCGATGGTCTCTCTCTCCCCGGATTGATAGCCCATGAAATCCATAGCCTGAAAGTTCAAACCATTGATAGTATCGTTGTAGAAGTGACCGGTTATGAATAGTTATGAATTGGTATAAATGAGCTTCCCTAAAACACATTCAATCAAGACTCTTCCCTGATCGCTCTTTAGCAATCGCAGAACCACCATGCAGCAAAAAAGAATTGATAAGAAGGTTGCTTTATAGTTCGCTGGAGAGTGAGAGATAAGAGAAATGTCTGCGATGACTAGACTCTCCGCTAGCCTGATCTTCAATGATCTACTCATCTTTTCCCCCTTTCGACAGACTGGACAAATACTCTTTCTTCAGAGCAGTGTTGAGAATGATTCGGCAATCAAGCGGGATGAAGCCGCCAGCTTTAAACTGATTGAACATGAGAACGACATCCTCTGCCGACAACTCGATGTAATCGATCACTTCTTGCTTTGGAGGCTGATAGAACATGCACTTGATCGTAATTTCGTAGATTGTTATGTCCGGCTCGTCAATGAGTCCGTTGCAGTCGATGAGTTCTATAGATCGGTCACCATTCCCATTCTTCGCCTTCATATCAGTTGATCTCCATCGGCTCAGAACCGATTTCACTTTCATTTATCGGCTGAATCATTCATAATTTTGATGTCTAAGCTTTGAAATTTGATGACTCGGCTCTGTTCAGAGAGCATCTGAGAGGCAGAGCCGAGTGACATCAAGCAGCGGTATAGAGACAGTGGTGATATTTCCCCATATCAGACCGTCTCAACTGATTGTGTCAGGCTGGAGATTACCCAGTCTTTGAACGGAAGTCTTATCAGAAGTATAACAACTGTAAGGAGATTCTACCGTGGCACAATCGATTCAGTATACTTTCGCCGGATTCACTTTTAAGACTGAAGAGTACGTATTAGAGAAGTTGGACGATACTGTAAACTCGCTAAGTTCACTGCTTTACGATCTATTGCTTGTTTTCGTTCAGAATCCAGGATACGCATTTAGCAACGATGAATTGATTAAAAAGATATGGCAGAACAAGGAAGTCGAATCATCGGCAGTCTCAAATGCGGTCTCAAGATTACGCTCAAAATTGGGAGATAACGGCAGACATCCGAAGATAATTCAGACTCTTCACGGCAACGGTTATCGTTTTCTGCCGGATGTCAAAACTCTGATAGATGGGATAGAAGTCAATAATTGCAACTTGATTAAAAGTGAGATAAAGTCTAGTCCAGATTTACGATTTATAAACTCTCAATCATCTTCTGAATACGCGGATATCCGTCAAGAAATTGCGGAGATCAAAGACACAATGAGACGAATAGATGCGAAGTTGGACTTTCTTGCATCTATCGTTACTCAACACTCCATATGGATTTCTCTTATGCGGCAAACAATACCAAAACCAGAAAGGGCGAGAATAGTCTATGAGTTTGTCAAAAAAGCAAATCAAAGACTGATCGGACCCGAGCAAGGAATGCAGATAAGTAATCTGGAGAGCTTGAGCGATGATATTCAAGATGCTCTGACCCACTACCGGGCAACGTCTTCGATTCGAGAGCTTGAGACTGTGGTGTCCCTGGGTAAATTTTGGAATTTTCAGGGCTACTTATCTGAAGGATGTGAAAACTTGCAAGGTGCCATTAAACGGCATCCTGAAGCTGATTCATACCTACAAGCCATGGCTTTAGCTTGGCTCAGCAATCTAAGCTATCATCGCCATGATTATGACTCTGCCACACAAGCCGCATCGAGAAGCATCAATATTAGCAAGCAAATTGGCGATAATGAAAGCTTGGCGATATCGTTGTTTACTTTAGCTAAGATAGCTGAGAGCAAAGGGCATTACGAATCAGCAAGAACGCTATTCACCCAATGTTTGCAGATTTCACAGAAATCAAAAATAGATTGGCTTGTTAGTTGGGTATACTTGGAATTGGGCATACTGGCAAAATCTCAAGAAAACTATAGCTTCGCTGAAAATTGGTGCCTGAAAAGCCTGAATAAGAGAGAAGACATAGAAGACGCACACGGATTAGCCGTAGTGCAGAATTTCCTTAGCGCCATAGCCTGTGCTCAGGGAAATACCACACAAGCTAAGTATTGGGTCGATAAGACCATGCAAAATCAACCAAGTAATAAGGTTCTGGCTTATTCTTATTCCAATCTTGGCATGATAGAAGAGCACAACAGACGCTATAAAGATGCTCTCAATTTTTACCAAGAGTGTCTTTTGTTATACCGAACGATGGGTGATAGACGTGCGCAAGCTCGCAGTTTAGAGAACATAGCGAAAGTTACTGAGGCTATGGGAGATGATAAAGGCGCGGCTAGATGTTGGGGATCAGCACATCAAATCAGAGGATTGATCTCTGCCCCACTTTCCCCTGCTGAACGTAAAGCCTATGGTGAATTGATTCTTATAGCTAAGAAGAAATACTTCAAAGAATTTGAAGAAGGAAGTCAACTTTTAGATTCAGGCACAACGATTCTGGATTCTTGAGAATCTAGAAGCCATCTCATAAATAAGCACTCAGGCAAAAGTTTTGCGGTCTAAAGAATTGCCAGGGAGCCGAAATGACTGGATGCGCCATAATCATTATCTCTCAAAACTTTTGCCTGAGTGCTTAGCACCTCAGCAGAATGATGATGCAACCGAGATGGACTAAGCCTACAAAGTTCTCGCAACCTCTCATGCTCTAGGCGTCTTTTCGGCTTTTATCCACAGTTGTGGATATTGATCCAGGTAGTATGGATATGATGCCGAACTATAGGTTAGATGCTCGCCCATATTTACCAGCCTCAATATCCACGGATGTGAACCTAGGATCCATGCGAGGTTGATGCACCGTACTCTGTTAATGGATCGAATGTTTTTTGTGCCGACATAGGCAATAGAAAGGCAACGGGCATCCGTATGTAGCAAATTGATAGAGAATATAGTGACCGCAAAATTTCCGGCAGCGGTCGCGAATGAACGATACCGACGATAAACTCGGCCAAGGTTTCGCGGAGTTCATTCCACAATAAACGAATCGACAGCCCACCCGTACATACATCCCGACACCAGACATGCGACCGACCCGAGACCGCATTTACGTCCGAAAGGATGATCAATAAATGCGGTCAAAGTCGTCTCTGTTTTTGTCTTGAGGTTATTAATATCCCCAGACAGTTCTTTGAGTGGTGGTGCAATATGCCAGAACCGTTTCTTACAATCAGACAACTTGCTGAGAAACTACGAGCCCCGAATGAACGACTCGAAACGGTCATCAGGCGGATTCGTCTCTACAAACAGGCCAACCTGATTCCCTATCATCAGACGGTCAAGGGTGGCGTTATTCGGTTTCGACTCGGCGAAGTGACCAAGGCTTTCAAGAAATTGGTTGCTTCCGGCAACGTCGTCGAATACACTCTGCCGCAGTCGAAGAGTGGCTGTAATCCTTCACACAAGGAGAATCACCATGAGTGAAATTACAGCTTATCTCCGGGGGAAGACCTGGAGTTTCTCAATCCACGATAAAGAGTTCGTTGAGATTTACGGCGAGCGTGTCAGGCTCACCTGTGACGCCAAAGGCAAGCGGGAAGCGATCAAATGCGGCGAGGAAACACGCGCCCGTTTGATGGCTGAAGCCCTCTCCAAGAAATTGTCGATTCAAGTTTCGCCCGAGCGGATATTGATCGATGGGAAGCCTGCCCCGCTACCGACTGACACCTTCGCTGAGTTCATTGACAACTGGTACAAACCCTGGGCCGAGTTGAACAAGCGCCCGAGCACTTTTAAATCCGATACGTGGCGTCTGCGTGTTTTGGTTGAACACTTCGGAACGTTACCGCTCAATCAAATCATTCGCCCGATGGTCGAATCCTTCAAGGCGAAAGAGGCGGGGAGGATCAATCAGTACGGCCGCAAACAGACAGGAGCCGCAGTCAATCGGTTGTTAGAGCTTGGAAGCGCCGTCTTCACCAAACTCGCCGAATGGACCGATTACGAATACAACCCATTCCGGCGGATCAAACATTTCCGTGAACAGTCGCGCAAGAGAGTTCTTTCCGCAGATGAAGAATCGCGTCTGGTCAAGACTCTCGGAAGGCCGACGCGCAGGATGCTTCGGCTGTGCCTATTGCTCGCCCTGCACGCGGGACTACGGAAGGGAGAGATTCTGAATCTCCGTCGTCGCCATGTGGATTTCGAGCAGGAATGGCTCTTAATTCTCGATGCGAAGACGGGGGATCGGGTCGTTCCGATGAACAAAGTAGTCAGTCGTGCTCTCCGGCAGGCGATGCCCGCGAACGGCACCCCTGAAGAGTTGATCTTCGGCGGCGTGGACTGGATCAAGGACGCCTGGCCGACGATCTGCCGGGAAGCCGGGATCGAGGATCTGCACTTTCACGATCTGCGAGCCACATATGTCACGCGGATTCTGGAAGCGGGCTACGACAGTTTCACGGCGAGAGATGCGGCGGGTCATCTGGATATCAGGACGACCGGCATCTATGCCAGACCATCGATAGAACGGGTCAGAGAGGCGGTCAATTCTCTATCCGATGCGGCGCAGATTCAGGCGGGAAAAATCACGGGAAGGGGCCGATAAAAAAATCTCGAAAGTTTTGTCACAACCTTGTCACATTTCGCGTTTTCACCGTTTTTGTGACAAACAATAATGATTGTGTGGCAAAGACTTACGAGATTTTTCTACCGCATGCAAGTTGAATGCCGAAGGGGGGACTCGACCCCATAAGCGCCAAGTTAAGGCCAGATCTTCAATATTCATCGTGAGATAGCTCCCTCAATCGCCCCCTGGATTAGACGCTCGCCGAGCCATTCAGCCACGGCCTCCGGAATGACTTGGAGCCGGCGCTTTCGTTTTCGTTCATTGAGGACGCCGAGCATCTCACGCCAATCGAAACCGTCATAGGCCAGCGTGTTCAGGACAGCTTCCCTGATCTCGTCGGCCATCAATTGCCACGGTCTCCAGCAGGTCATTGTGCGAGGACCGATCATCTGACCACACTCCGTTCCGACGCGTTTCATCATGCGGTTCTCGACCAATAAGGCGAACAACAATTTGCCCAGGATGTAGAGTTCCGCCAGTGGCGAACCGGCGCGCACACGCAGCGCATCGGCATCGAGAAGGCTTTTTAACCGCTTAATCACTAGCTCTACTTGCCACCTCACCCGATACAGTTCGCAGATGGCATCACCGGAAAGGATGTCGGGCGGAAGACTGGTCAAGATCAGCAGCCAATCAGACAGGAACGAAGTGTATGCGCTCAGTCTCCGGAATCGGCGTTGAGCTTTTCGTCGGGCACGCCGCCGGGCCTGATTTCCCGCTTTGATACTCAAGCGCCGCGCGTGGACGTAGGCGCGGCAGGCCTCTCCGGATTTCGGATTTCGAATTTCGGTCTCCAGGCATAATCTCCGTTGAGGCTTGGCGCGGCGCAGCACGTCAATCAGATCGATCTTCCGGCCGGCTTCATCAAACAGTGGCAAATATCTCGGGCTCATGCGGACCACGAATTGAGCCCCCCTCCGGTGCGTCTCGATCAAGGGCGCCGCTTTGGCAAAACCACGATCCCCGAGCACGATCTGATTTTGATCATGGTGAAACCGATTCAAACTTTCACCGGTTTTGACATCGTGGACTTGTAGTTCGACCATCTGTTGCCGGACCGGATCCACGCTCAAATGGATGCGATAATCAGTTCCTTGGGTGGCGGGACCGTTGACGACTGAGGTATCGACGATGACCAACTGCCATCTTTTTTCCTGGCCTGATGAGAGGGGCAACTCGACCCTCGGCAAGAGCTGACCGATGATCGCGGCGAGCCATTGAGTGCAGCCTTTCAGACGCCATCTGATCGCCTGATCGGTAATTTTTTGCCCTTTTCCGGTGAACCACCCGGCGATACTACGCAGCGGCAGATCGCCAAGGCTGTAGAGTAAGACCACTCTCAATAGTTCAAAGACCGTTTTGATGGTGCGTGCCCGAACAAAGACTCGGTGCTCTCGCGCCAATTCTTCAATTTCAGGAGGCAGCTCTTATTGCAACTCCAGAAACTTGCTATCAATCTCTCGAGGTGTCATCTGTCTCTTTGTTTCCCTTAATTAGAAATTTGCTAGAGACAGTATATCACCTTTTTACAGGGCTTTAGCGCCTTAACTTGGCGCTTATGGGACTCGACCCCCTCATCCGATTTGACATCCTGTGACATAAATTGGCTAATTTTCATCACTTACAAGCCTCTGCGACCCATTTTCGTCTCGAAACAGATCAAAATCTCACAAAAGTTTTAGCAAAGTTTTGTCCCATTTTTGTCCCACGGCTCGAATCGCCAGTTCCACTCCGATAGTCAATTCAGAGTGCTGTAAGATCCTGCCGGAGGCTTTTCTGAACCCGAATCCCAATCAGTCGGTGCCAGTACTCAGCACTCTCCCTGCTTCGCCGCCGCACGGAGGGGCGATTGAAATAGAGCTTGAACAATGACACTTGATCTTCAGAGTCGCCAGTACGGTTCAAGATCAGATCGAAACTTTGCTTGAGAAAGAGCGCCATTCATAACTTGCGCCCGACGAGGTTCGGGAGTTGCAGCAAGATGAAGAGCTTGATGACTATCTCAGCTTCCTCAACCGTCTGACCCGAAATCGGTCTCAGGAAAGCAGCACTTCAGGATGATGCTTGGCGATGGTCAACAACTTTAGGGCGACATCGCCGCGCGTTCGCACCCCTTGCTCCCACGCTTGTAAAGTCTTGACGCTGACATTCAGCAAATGAGCGAACACCGCCTGTGAGCAGTTAAGCTGCTCTCGCAATTGGATGATCTCCTTTTTAGACATCGGCTCGGGCGGCGCCGGAAGCACCGTAGTGCGTACATTTACCTGTTCGCCACGCGAATATCGCAGCGCCTGATCGAGCGATTGCATCAAGTCACCAAACAAATCATCATTCATGTGCCGCGGCTTCCCTTTTTTCTTACTCGCGCTTTTCATGACGCCTCCTCCACTGATTCGCTTCCTTGATCATCTCCACTATGGCGGCGACCGGTTTGACCTGTTCCGGCGAGAGATTTGATTGTTCATTCTTGCTGAAAAAGAGCAACAGAAAAATTCTCCCGCGATGTTCAAGATAGAGATAAATGTATCGGAAGCTGCCACTCTTGCCACGAGAGTCGCGCGGATCAGCCATGCGTCCCTCACGCACGCCTCCGGTGCCTTTAATGAGGCCAAAGCCTCCAACCGTCGCATAAACACCGGCAATTCGATGAATGTGTAAAGCTGTTGGTCGTCATCGCTCATAAAATTATATCCTACGACGTGGGATAGACGTCCATATCGAAATCGAGAAGGCCATTCGTAATGGACCTCCAGTTCAGTACTATCTGTCGTGCGTTGAGGGTCATATTATCGATCCCGAACCCATCTAGCGTTGTCGAAGGATTCGCCCGAACCGCGAGTTAAACAGCCACCAGACTTAGGAGCAATGATCGAGACCGCTAAGGTCGAAAGAGCCGGCGCTCGGGCCGGCTCTCGATTTGTGACGGAGACGGGGGTCTACCGGTTGGCATTCTGGAGCCGCTCGCGATGTTTCTTGATCAGCTCCTGGGCTTCGGATGAACCTTCAGCATTCTCCGTCCCCTGGGGCGACTTTCCGAAGACCACTGGATGAAGCAACGAACCGCGCTCCGCGGCTGGCTTCTCAACCTCGACCTGAATCCGGTTGGCCTCGGCGTAGGCGTCATGCCGGATACCGGTGACCTGCCACGAGACTTCGACGTAGGGTTGGTCGGTCCTGATAGTGAACCGGTTCTTTTGTATCTTGCCGGCTACCATCGTCCGCGCGAACTGGCCGACCGGCGTCAACTGGTAGCGGAAGTCCCGGTTGAGGGCTTCGAAGTAGTCCGGCAGCGTCACGGTCGCGACGCCGTTCGCGTCGGTGGTGACGTTACCGTTGTAGACATTCATCATGTCCGGCGATTCGACGAACGAGTGGTAAAGGTATTTATTCTCGGGATCGAGCGGATGGTCGATCTTGAATGAGCCGGAGGCCTTGCTCAGAGTGCCGTTGACCTGCACGTTTCCGTCGAACCTGCCAGCCAGACCGACCCCGAAGACCTGGCTGGTGCCGTAGATTGCGGCGCCGGAGCTGGAGTTGGTGATGCCGGTCACGCCGAAGGCGCCAAGGGCCCAAACCCCTGAGGAGCTGGCGCTCTCGCCGATGATCCCGTGCCCGCTGCCGGTGTTCGAACCGTAGATGCCGGTCAGAGTCCCGTTCGAGACGCCCTCCAGACCGTGGCCGCCGCCGCCGTTCTCACCTCGCACGCCGGCATGATTGTGCTCGGTCGTGAATCCGAGGATGCCATGCAGCCCGGCGTTCTCCCGAACCTCCAGTTTCGCGGCGGTGGGGGATGGGGTCCCGATCCCAACGTTGCCGGATGTAGAGATCGCCATTCTGGACGGGCCGTTCGCGGTAAAAAAGCGCAGGTCATGATTCGAGACCGTGCCTATCCATCCGCCATTGGTCACCCCCGTCGAACCCGCGCCGACAAACGTAGAGAGTGTTGCGACCCCGTCTGTGTGGGTGATGCCGTAGCTATTCGTTGGAGTCGCCACCGCCAATTTTGTGCTCGGATTGACCAACCCGATCCCGATCCTGCCGCTCACTTCGGTGATAACCGAATCGCCGAGATCGGTGGCCGAGGTGAACTTCGCGATCGTTCCCGCCGTCCCGCTGATGACCGCAGAGAGAGCGGCATGGTTCCCGTTCTTCGCTTCGGCTTCGGCGTGGCGGGCGGTCGCATCTCCGCTCGGCCCGCTCGGAGCGCTGGTTCCGGCGATCGTCTCCGCTCCGCTGTGAACCACTGTCAACTCGGTGCCCACTCCGCCGTCGTGCTGACTCGTGATCCAGAGCCGATCCGTCCGCCCATCGCGCTCCTGGGCCCGGTCAACGATCAAATGGCCCTGCCGCACACGCACCGACTCCGGCCCATTCTCCTTCAACGAGAGCCGATAGGCATAGAGGCCGCTCTTGACCACCTCGCCGTTGCCCTGCTGCAGGTTCCAGGTCAGTTCCGGCCCGGCCACGGCCCCGCTGTCATAGATCAATTGACCGGTCTGGTCGAAGATCTGCAACTGCAGTTCCTGGACAGCCTGTTGGGCAGTGAACCGCACCTTCTCTTGTTGAATGATGATCAGCACGTCCTGTGCAAGAGGGCTCATCGCCTGAGCCTCCGGCTTCCGCTCCGGCATCGATTGGGCCTGGATCGCGGTTGTCCCGAGCCAAACACAACCTACCAGAATGATTGAACAGCTAAGGGCAGGCATTACCGCCCACACACGCTTGAGCGTCTTCATCTTTCTCTCCTTTCGGGTCTGTTAAAAGTGCCGATCTCTCGATCGGGGCTTCAGGCGAGAGTAACAATCGATCTCCGCCAAAATATTCAATTAAATGCCTTCAACATTGCGCCAAACCGATCATTCTTGCTCCGCCAAAGACATAGCAGTAAAATGCTTTGCGTATCCTCAGTTGAGCGGCCATTGTTGTGGGCACCAAACCATATCTATCTGCAATCCTCGCCTGTCTAACGCGAAGATTGCAGTTGGAAAATGTCATGCCTTTAAATATTTTTTTTGAAACTGGCCGGATAAGATTGATCTCTGGTTGGGATGTTCTCTTTCCCGACAGCGACAGCCACTTTAAATATTGAATGGGGACTCAATGGCCGCAAGTTCAATGCATGAAATCACACAACTGCTTGTCGCCTGGGGTGCAGGAGATCAAGCGGCGCTGGAGAAACTGACCCCGCTCGTTTATCAGGAACTTCGCCATCTGGCAAAGCGTTATCTGGCCCGCGAAAATGCCGGGCATACACTCCAGCCCACCGCCCTGGTCCATGAGGCCTACCTGCGGCTGATTGAACAGAAGCAGGTGCGCTGGCAGAACCGCGCCCACTTCTTCGGCATTTCAGCACAAATGATGCGGCGCATCCTGGTGGATCTGGCTCGCGCCCAGCGGCAGACCAAACGAGGCGGTGCGGCACGTCTGGTGGCGCTGGATGAGACGTTGGTCATCTCCGACGCGCCCGGCGAAGATTTAGTGGCGCTCGATGATGCGCTGCAAACCCTGGCGGCGATGGACGAACGAAAGAGCCGAGTGGTCGAGTTGCGCTTCTTTGGCGGGCTGAGCGTGAAGGAGACGGCGGAAGTCTTACAGGTCTCGCCTGAAACCGTGATGCGCGATTGGAAGCTGGCCAAAGTCTGGTTGCACCGGGAACTGAGCAAGGAGAAGCTTGATGCGGACGATCATGAATCCTGAGCGATGGAAACACGTTGAGCGACTCTATTATTCCGCGTTAGAGCGCGACGAGGATCAGCGGGCGGCATTTCTCACTACAGCCTGCGCGGGCGATGACGCCCTGCGTCGCGAAGTCGAATCATTGCTCGCTCATCAATCGCCAGCCAAGAACATGCTGGAATCGCCCGTGATGGAGATCGCCGCTAAAGTTTGCGCCGGTGAACAGGCCGACTCGCTAATCGGATGCTCGCTCGGTTCATACCAACTTCTCTCGCGGCTCGGCGCGGGCGGAATGGGCGAGGTCTACCAGGCGCGTGACCTCAGGCTCGACCGCACAGTAGCTCTGAAAATTCTGCCTGTCGAGTTCGCGAAGGACGAAGAGCGGATGCGCCGATTCATTCGCGAGGCGAAGGCGGCTTCAGCTCTCAATCACCCGCACGTTGCGACGATCTATGAATTCGGCGAGTCCGGAGGACAGAACTTCATTGCCATGGAGTATGTCGAAGGGCAGACGCTCGCGACCAAAATCAATGGCCACCCGCTTGAGGTAAGTGAATTCATGAAGATCGGAAGCCAGATTGCCGACGCACTGGACGAAGCGCACAGCAAGGGAATCATCCATCGTGATATTAAGCCGGCGAATGTCATCATCAACTTGCGCGGACAGGTGAAGGTTCTCGACTTCGGGTTGGCGAAGATCCAACGGTCTCCCGAACAATCTATCGATGGCCATCACCTCACACTCGCCAAGACCGAGCCAGGCGTCGTGATGGGCACCTTGCCGTATATGAGTCCTGAGCAGGCACTGGGACGAGAGGTGGATCATCGCACCGACATCTTCAGTCTGGGGGTGGTGCTCTATCAAATGGTGACTGGGCGGTTGCCATGGTCCGGAACGAATTCGAGCGAGTTGCTGGATCGGATCCTGCATACGCAGCCGGAAGCGATGGCCCGATTCAACCACGACGCGCCCGCCGGGCTCGAGCCGATTGTGCGAAAGTGTTTGGAGAAGGAGCGAGAGACTCGCCACCAAACCATCAAAGAACTATTGAGCGACCTGGAGACTGTCAGAGGCACCTTCGTCAACTCACCGGCGACCGCGAATAATAAAGGCATCGGCAGCAGAATCAAACGCCACCGGATTGGTTTGGCCCTGACTTCGATCGCCTTGATCCTGACGGCTATCATTGCGGCGTACCTGCCTTCTTTGATTCGCCATCTCTTCCCCTCCGCCCAACCGACGATCCGCCCGCTGAGCCGCTTAACCTTTGACCAGGGACTACAAAGCGAGCCGACCTGGTCCCCCAACAGTGACTTCATCGCCTACAGCTCCGACCGAAACGGCAACTTCGACATTTGGGTTCAGCCGATCAGCGGGGGCGATCCAATCCAGGTGACTCACACTCCAGAACACGACTGGCAGCCTGACTGGTCGCCTGACGGCAGTCAAATCGCTTTCCGCTCGGAGCGGGATGGTGGCGGGCTGTTCGTGGTTCCGGCTTTCGGCGGACACGAACGCAAAATCTCCGCTTTCGGTTCTTACCCGCGATGGTCACCCGACGGCACCAGGATTTTGTTCGGAATTACGGGCTTTCAACCGAAGGTCTATGTGGGAACTCTCGACGGCCAGCCGCCGCGCGAGGTTCAGCCGGAATTTCTCTCCGACTTCGTCAATCTTTATGCATTCTTCTGGCACCCTGACGGCCGGCAGATATCTCTTTATGGCGAGAAGAAAATAGAAGAATGGAACCATTGGTTAGCCCCGCTGACGGGCGGCACGCCCAAAAAGTCCGAACTGGATCCTGAAGTCGAAAAGCAATTCCGGGAACACAAACTGGAGGGAGTAACCAGCGGGCGGTGGGCGCCTTCGGGGCGTAGCATCTATTTCTCCACCGTTTCGCTGGGACTAAGAGACATCTGGAAGGTAACGGTCGATCCACAGACTTCGCGATGGGTAGCAGG
>DATEFT010000576.1:0-4849 GCA_035280505.1 Blastocatellia bacterium
ACCACGCTCCACGGGCGGCTGGATATTCCGGACCTGCCGGCGCTCTACCGGGAGTATCGGGAGATGCCGCTGATCTCGATCTCCGATTCGCAGCGCCGGCCGCTCCCTGCGGCCCGCTGGCTGAGAACCGTCTATCACGGATTGCCGAAGGATCTCTTCAGTTTCCATGAAGGTCCCGGAGAGTACTTGGCCTTCCTGGGGCGCATCTCGCCCGAGAAACGGGTGGACCGCGCCATCGAGATCGCCAAGCGCGCGGAGATCCCGCTCAAGATCGCCGCCAAGGTCGACAAGGTCGATCAGGAGTACTTCGAGACGGTCATCCAGCCGCTGCTCGATCATCCGCTGGTCGAATTCGTCAACGAGATCGGCGGCAAAGAGAAGGAAGAGTTTCTGGGCAAGGCCTACGCCCTGCTCTTTCCGATCGATTGGCCCGAACCGTTCGGCCTGGTCATGATCGAGGCCCTGGCCTGCGGCACGCCGGTCATCGCCTGGCGTCACGGCTCGGTCCCGGAAGTGATCGACGACGGCGTCTCCGGTCTGATCGTCAACAGTATCGATGAAGCCGTCCGCGCCGTGCATCGCGTCGGGAGCTTCGATCGCCGGCAATGCCGCCAGGTCTTCGAGAGACGCTTCACCGCCACCCGGATGGCGGCCGAATACGTCAATGTTTATGAACAGCTTCTGGACGGCCCCTCTCATCAGTGGCATCAACCTTGCAGTACAAACCTGTTAAGAATTCTTGATACGTCGGATTTTGCGGGTCGATTGGAGTAAGCGCGCCCTTTCCGGATCGCCCGTACAGTCGATGTAGTTAAAAGAATCAGTTTATTGGTTTTGAGATCAAAAAGGAGACACATAATGAAAAGGCGGCTAATAAATCAATTTATACCTTTCGGGATGAGACGTCGGTCGTGGTCTGATCGGTATTTCAACGGCCACAGCCTGAGTATGAATTCGATCTGGTCGGTGCTGGCTGGCATGGGTCTGGGAGCGGGGCTGATGTATATCCTCGATCCCGAGCAGGGTCGCAGAAGACGTGACAAGTTCACCAATACCGTCAACCGGACGGGCCAGGCGATCGGAACCAAATCGCGCGACCTCAAGGATCGGGCTCGCGAGATGATCGCCGAAAAGAGCGCCCAGTATAGAAACAGCGACAGCGAGAAAGAGTCTCATCTGAGACAGTAACGCTCGAGAGGTCTTTCGAGACCCCCAAGACGGAACCGACAGCTAACCTCCGGTAGATCGAATGTCGGTTCCGTCTTCCCATCTCTACACGCCTCAACTCCGGCATGGCGATTGCCCAATCCGATTCGAAGCCAAAGTTGCTCATCTGTTGAGAGACAGGCGGTGATCAGGGTCTGTATAAAAACTGAACATCAGTAAGCGAATGATACAGATTGGAGAGCAATGATAAAACTATCGCAGGTTATCACCGGCGTCGTCCTGGTGTGTGGATTGATCTATACCTTGATCGGATGGGCGGCCCCCGCGCTGAACGACCCGACGATCAGCGCGGTGGTCAAGAACAATCTGGTGGTCGAGCTCGAACTCAAGGCTGCCGGCATCTACGTCAAGACCTTGGACGGGATCGTCACGTTGAACGGCACGGTGGCCACCGCCGACGATAAGTATGAAGCCGAATGGGTGACCCGCAGCCTCGCCGGGGTCACCGAAGTGATCAACAACATCCGCATCAATTCTGATCAGGCAGGGCCTGATCACGCAGAGGGCGATCACACCCGCTAGCTCATCCCGGCCACACACCGTCTTTGATCTCACGCAGCTTGAGCTGCCGTGGATCGATGACCACGTGTTTGATCTTCTTCCGATACCAGGTGTAGGTGATATGGACCAGACCGTCGCCGGTCTGAATCACCGCCGGGTAGGAGTATTCGGCCGTGGGCGGGCCCGGTTCCAGGACCAGGGCGGCCTGCCACGTCTTGCCGTCGGCGCTGACGGCGACGTTGAGCGGAGCGCGCGGGCCCGATTTTCCGGGCTCGGGCTCGACGTGGTTGTAGACCAGCAGATGCCGGCCGTCCTTGAGGGTGAGGCCATCGATCCCGGTGCTGGGACTGGGCAGGCTCGTGGCGCGGAGCCCGCTCCACGTCCGGCCCCGATCCGCGGACCAGGACTCCACGATCTTTCCCTGACGGCTGCGAAAGAGGGCCTGCAGTCTTCCGCCCTCATGAACGAAGAGGGTCGGCTGAATCACGGCGAACTCCTGGCCGTCATTGATCGGCTCGGTCCGCTGCCAGGTCTGGCCCAGGTCGGCGGTGCGTTCGAAGTGCACGCGCCAGCCATGATCCTCGGTGCTCGAGGGACAGAGCAGTTCGCCGTCGCCCAACTCCAGCGGCTTGTTCTTGATCGGCCCGGCGATGCCGTCGGGGAGCCGCCGCGGCTTGCCCCAGGTCTTTCCGCCGTCGCTCGAGGTCATCATCATGCCCCACCACGTCGAGGGGCTGGGACCGACCTTGTAGAAGAGCAGCAGCGGCCCCCGGCGCGGCTGATGCAGCACGGGGTTCCAGGTCGGATACCGTTTTTCAGGCGACTCGACGCCGTTGGCCACCTCGACCGGCGCGGTCCATCTCCCGTCCTCATGCCGCGAGACCCAGATCCCGACATCGGGATGCCGCTCTTTCGTCCCGCCGAACCAGGCCGCCACCAACCGGCCGTTCGATTCGGCAATGGTCGAGGCATGACACGAGGGGAACGGAGCGGTCTCATAGATGAATTCGCTGCTGATGAGGCCGGGCGGCGCCGTCTGCGGCGGCGCCGTCATCGTCAAGATCATGATCAAGAGTCTTCCCAGAATCAGCATAGTATTTGGCTAACTAAGTTGGTTTACAAACCGCGAAACACACGAAAGGTATGTGATTCCGCGTCTTGCGCGTCTTTCGCGGTCGATCAAAAACCGATTCAGCCGGTCGGGGCCAGGGTCTTGATGCGCCCGGCCGCCGGATAGAACTGCGCGGCGTTATCCCGCGTGATCAGGCGATGCTGAATGTGCACGGTCGGCGGGACCGGCTCGCCGCCGAGAATCTTGAGCACCAGCGGGATGATCTGTTCCCCATATTTTTCGGGGAAATAGCCGACCGACCCGAGCAGACACGAACCGGGCCGGTTCATCTCCGCCCGCGCCTCCTGCGTCGCATCCTGTCCGACGACGACCGCCGTCTCGGAGGTCCACCCGGCATCGGCGATGGCGCGCACGGCGCCCAGCGCGGCCGGGTCGTTGATCGCCGCCATCAGAATCCGCGCCGACGGCCAGAGCTGTTTGAGGCACGCCAGCGTCACCCGGCGGCTCTCTTCAAGCGTTCCGCGACAGTCGAGATGAATCAAGCTCGCCTCCGGCAACGAACCGACCACCTCCTGAATTCCATTGAGCGCCCCGGTGATCCGCGCCTGCGGCACCGGACCCGCCTGGGGCAGTTCCAGCAACACCACTCGATCCGCCTGCCCACCCCAATGATCGCGGGCATGTTCGCCCAGCGCCCGCCCCGCCATCAACCCGGCCCGATAGTTGTCGGCCCCGAAAAAGACCGCCCCCGGTTGCGGGATGTCGATCGCCAGGCACGGAATATTGGCTTCGGCGAGCATGTGGGCGATGACCGGCGCAATCCGCTCATTGACCTGGAACTCGATCACGAAGTCCACTCCCTGGCGCGCGAACATCTCGGCGTTCTCGAGCGCCGCATCCTCGCGATTCTGATTGTCCGCCACGATCAACTGGACGCCGTGGCGCTCCGCCGCCTCCTCCAGACCGCCCAGCACATCGTGGGAAAATTCCAGCTCCCCGGACTGCATCGCAAAGCCGACCCGCCAGCGTTGAGTGCGATTGACTCGGTGATACTTCTTGGTGCCGGCCACGCGCCGCACCCATCCCTTCTGCTCCAGCGTGTAGAGCAAGCGAAAGGCATAACTGGGATAGAGCCCGGTCCGCTTCGAGATCTCGGACAACGTCAGTTCGTCATCCTGCCGCCTGAACGAATCCAACACGTCGAGCGCCTTGGCCACCACCTCGATGAAATACTTGTTCACCCCATCCGTTTTATTCATTTTGATCTATTCTATTAAACCTCTCTCCAAAGTCGCTCCACTATAGAGCATTTCTACTGAGTAGAAAAGTATTTTACTATAATACAATTTTCTTGACTACATTTTTGTCCTGTGGTCAGATAAGAGAGCTTTCCGAGTAGTAATCAGTGAAGTCTCAGGAGAAAAAATCGGGCCAGAGAAGCGACGCGGCGACGTGGGGGTGCCGAGACGCAGCGAGGTAGATGAGACTTCCCCAGATCCCGTGGTCGCGTCATCCCCACGTTCCCGCGTGGCTTCTCTGAACAAATCCCAAGCACCTGAAAGCCGAAGGAGATCGGATATGAGATTCGTTGGACGCTGTCTGGCGCTGGCGCTCTTACTCTCCGTCGCAGGTTGGGCCCAGCAGACTGCCAAGCAGACTGATCAGGCGCCGTCTTCATCCGCGACCGAGCCGCCGCTCGAATGGGTCGAGCCGGAGACGGGTCATCGCGTCGTCCGGTTGTCGCGCGAGCCGGGGAGCGCGAGCCTCTACTTTCATCAGAATGCCTACACCGCCGACGGCGACAAGTTGGTGATCACGACTCCGCAGGGCATCTCGACCATCGAGTTGCGAACGGGCAAGATCGAGCCGATCGTCGAGGGCCGGGCCCGGAGCCTGGTGGTGGGGCGAAAGACCCGGCAGGTCTTCTACATTCAGAACGGCGTGGTCAAAGCCACGCACCTCGACACCAAGGTCACGCGGGAGATCGCCCAACGACCCGAACTGAGTTCGGGTTCAGGCCTGGCGGTCAACGCCGATGAGACGCTGCTC
>DATEFT010000577.1:0-4190 GCA_035280505.1 Blastocatellia bacterium
CAAGACCGGCGCCCGCACCTACATGCAACGCCTTGCCGAAAAGGGCGGTTCCTTCAGCGCCTCGCCGATTGCGGCCGACGGCAAACTCTATTTCGCCAGCGAAGACGGCGAGATCGTCGTCGTCAAAGCGGGGCCGAAGTATGAGCTGCTTTCGGTCAATCCGATGGGTGAAGTCCTGATGGCGACTCCCGCCATCTCGGACGGAATGATGATCGTGCGCGGCCAAAAACATGTCTTCGGCGTCGTGGAGAAGACCGCCGAGCCCGCCAAATCCAAAACTTCGAATCAGGAGTAACGCCACCGATGAAAATCTCACGAATCATGCCGCTGTTCGCTCTGAGTCTGACGCTGGCCGGCCTGACGGCGCTGGCGCCAACCACCGGCCGGGCCTCCGGACCCTCCAACTGGTCGCAATGGCGCGGGCCCGAAGGGACCGGGATCTCGGCCGAGACCGATGTCCCGAATGAATGGGCTCCCGACAAAAATATCAAATGGAAGGTCGCGATTCCCGGCCGCGGCCATTCTTCGCCGATCGTCTGGGGCGACAAGGTCTTCCTGACCACCGACCTCGAAGGCGAGATCGTCCCGGGCGCCAAGGCGGTCGAACATAAGATCGAAGGCCAGATCTTCGTCCATCCCGACAGCGTCGGAGCCAATCGCAAGCATATCTTCAAGGTGCTCTGCCTCGACCGCAACACCGGCAAGATCCTGTGGGAACAGGTCGCCTACGAGGGCACCGTCTTCGACGACCGCCACCGCAAGGGCAGCTATGCCGCCCCGACTCCGGCGACCGACGGAACCTACGTCTTCGCCTGGTTCGGCGGCGAGGGCGAGGGGCTGCACTGCTACGATTTCAACGGCAAACGGATCTGGAAGACCCCGATCGGCAAGATCGCCACCGTCGGCATGGGGCCCGGCACGTCGCCGGTCCTCTTCGGAAATACGGTCATCCTCCAATGCGACGAAGACGAGGGCAAGAACTCGTTCATCGTCGCGCTCGACAAACGAACCGGGAAGGAGGTCTGGAAGACCTCCCGTCCGATCCAGGCCAGTTGGGCGACCCCGCTGATCGTCAAGACGGCGACCCGCAGCGAACTGATCACCAGCGGCAACGAATGGATCATCGCCTACGATCCCCAGACCGGGAAGGAGCTGTGGAAGGCCCAGGGGCACGGCAGCAACGCGATTCCGACCCCGCTGGCGGGCCATGGCATGGCCTATGTCTACGCGGGTTTTCCCAGCAAGAAGCTGATGGCGATCAAACTCGGCGGATCGGGCGACATCTCCGGCAGCGAACGCCTGGCCTGGCAATATGCGAAGGGCCTGGCCTATGTGCCCTCCTCAATCCTGTACGGCGACTACGTCTACCTCATGACCGACCGCGGGTTGTTGACCTGTCTCGACGCCAGGACCGGGAAAGTGGTCTATGAAGGCGGGCGGCTGCCGGTTCCGGCCACTTTTACGGGCTCGCCGGTGGCCTTCGACGACAAACTCCTGCTCACCAGCGAGGACGGCGATACCTACATCATCAAAGCCGGGCCGAAGCACGAGGTCCTCTCGACCAACTCGGTCGGTGAACCGGTCTACTCGTCGCTCGCCATCTCCGACGGCATGATCTTCATTCGCGGCGAGAAGAGTCTCTACTGCATCGCCAGAACCAAGGGCAAGAGTTAAGGGATCCGCAAGCGAGGTGACTTCATGAAATACCTGATCGTTCTACTACTCTGTTGCAGCCCCGGTCTGGCCATGCAGAAGATCGACCTGAGCGGAACCTGGGTGCTGGACAAAGATCGAAGTTTCAGCAACGGTCCGGGTTTTGAGCAGACCCTGGCCATCTCTCAATCCGGCGAGTCGGTCAAGCTCGAGGCTAAACAGAAGACGCCCCGAGGCGAAACCACGATCAACGAAGACTACCTGCTGGATGGGAAGGAGGCGGAATTCCCCCCACAGAATTCACCTCCGAACTCCAAAGGCAAACGCAAGGCGACCCGGCTCTCCAACGGACGGGGGATCCTGATCGAGGATGAGGTCAGCGCCGAGGGTCAGGTCGTCAGGCAGGTCACGCGCAAGATGACCCTCTCGCCGGACGGGCAGAACCTGACGGTCGATCTCTTCATCGACGATCCGCAGCGAGGTCAATTCGAGCTGAAGCGCGTCTACAACAAGGTCAAATAATTTTCCAACCGCGAAATTCGAAACCGCGAAACACGCGAGACCCGCGAAAGATTGATAATTTCGCGGATTCCGCGTGTTTCGCGGTTTAAGTATCAAAAACTGATCTTTAAGGCTTAGCTACTCCAATTGCGCCGCAGCCCTGCCGTCCTCCGGCGTTGCCGGTCGGCTGCGTCTTGAAATCGTCGACGCCGGCGTGAACGATCACCGCGCGGCCGACGACCGAACCGGCGCCGTCCAGCTTCAAGACCGAATCGGTCACTTCGAGATGGGCCTTGCCGCTCTGATCGGCATCGATATTGCCCAGGTCTCCTTCATGCCGTTTGGCGTCAGCCGGGGCGCCGTGCGGAGCGCCCGCCGGGTTGAAATGCCCGCCGGCCGCGGCGCCGTCCTTCGAGCTGCAATCACCGAATTCGTGAATGTGAAAACCGTGTTTGCCGGGTGTCAACCCCTCGACATCGGCGACGACCTTGACCTGATCCCCGGCCTTGGTGAAAGTCACGAGACCATGGACTTTATTGCCCTCGGTCGGATGGATGACGGCCGTGGCTTTGGCGGCATCAGCCGGCTCTCCCCTTCTGGCATAGCTCAAAGCGGTGAACAATAAGAGACATCCCGCAATGTTGACAGCGATCAGGATTGCAATACGTTTTTTCAAGCCATCACTCCTTTTCTCAGTGTTAGGACTCTGTTAATCAAATCAACTCAAAACCGCGAAACACGCGAAATACGCGAAATTAATTGATTTAGCGTATTCCGCGTGTTCCGCGGTTTGGATACCGATTTTGTGAACAGAGTATTGGTTGTTATTACGCAAATTTAGCGAAGCGCTCCTTGAACTCCGGGACACTCAGGCGGGCCGCCGCGGCCAGTTGTTCAACCCAGGCTTCGTCGGCAAAATCCTTGCGATCCAATCGAACCATGTAGTCCCGCGCTACTTGATAGCTCTCGGAACGGAGATCGACTGATCTCAACCGGCCCTGACCGGTCGTGGGATCGAGGACGTCAGTCAAAGAAACCGGGGTGATCTCGCCGTTTTGCATGGTGATCATCACTCCGGAGCCGCCGGATTGTAAATAGTGAACGGCGGCGTAGCCCAGATCCCGCGCATGTTCGGCATCGTACGGAATCGGCGGCGCGCATCGCAATTCATAGCCGATGGTCTTGTCGACGATCGTCACTTTGACGCCCAGCTTCTCGAGGCGGGCCTGAACCTGGCTCTTCACCTTGCGGCCCAGATCGATCTCGGCCACGCGGATGTGGCCCTGCGCGTCGCGATCCACGGTCTGTAACTCGGTCACCTCTTCCGAGCTGAAATGTTCCGAGATCGCTTCGGAGAGCAGCGCGACGCCATAGCTCTTGCCCATGGCCAGGCGCTTGATGATCGAGCCCTCGACGATATCGCAGACGTCGGCCAGACCGATGAGTCCGGCGGAGAACTCCTCCGGGATGATCGTGCAGGTGGCGCTGGCGGCCGCCCCGATCCCGAGGGTCAGATGGCCGGTCGGGCGTCCCATGGTGACGCCGATGTACCAGCGGCCGGTCGTCTTCGCATCCTCCATCAGGTTCTTGACGATCTCCACGCCGACGTGGCGCGCGGTCTCGTACCCGAGCGTCGTCTGCGACGCGGGCAGGGGCAGATCGTTGTCGATGCTCTTCGGAATCTGGATGACCTTGATCGCGCCCCCCGACCGGCGCATGACCGCCGCCGAGCTGGCGACCAGATCGTCGCCGCCGATGGTGACCAGCGCCTCGATCTCGAGCTTCCTCAACGCCGCCACGGCATTGTCCAGCCCCTGTGAATCGCGGGTGACATCGATCCGCGAAGTCCCGAGGAAACACCCGCCGTCGAGATGAATGCGGGAGACCTCGTGGCTATCCAGTTCGTGTTGCTCGTCGGTATAACGCTGCGACAACCATTCGAATCCGTCGTGAAAACCGGTCGCCGTGCAGCCCTTCTCCTGGGCGGCCAGCGCGACCGCCGCGATCGCGCCATTCACTCCCGGCGCCGGGCCGCC
>DATEFT010000578.1:0-7156 GCA_035280505.1 Blastocatellia bacterium
GTTGAGCAGGCAGACCAGCGACGAAACGCCGAGCGAACCCGCCATCAGAACCATTTCGTTGTGCGTGTCGTTGGACAACCGCCCCATCTCGTTGAGCAGCGCCGTGGCCGTTCTGAACTCCGTTTCGGTCAACCGCACTTCTTGCACAAAGCCGTGCAGGTGCTTGATCAAAGCAACCATGATTTCACGCAATCGTGGCTCCCTGGTCTGCTCCATCACTGCCAGAACCGCCCAGGTCACATCTTCGGGTTTGCTGATAGTCATCGGAATACTCCTTCCGCTCGCTCTTCGCCCGAGGGTCTGGTGAGCCGGACCACTCGTAATGGCCGCGCTGTGACTGCAAAATCGGATTGAGATCTGCCCCCGGACCGACGTTCGGTCATTATGGGTGAGCGCGCAGTGGACGCGCAACCACCGACCGCAGAAAGGGGAACGAGATCAGCGTCGGTCCCGGCCCCGGATAAATCCTCAGGTTTGCCCTCAAGCATGTAGACAGTCTATAGGCCTGGATATAGGATGCCTATACAAACGCTTCGGCTTTGAAGCCGGCAATGCCGATCAAATTGAGATCGTAGGCCTTTCCGCCGACGCTAAATATACGTCGTTGCGCGACTGCTCAGCCTATTCGGCATGCTGGCGTTGTTGCTCGCGGGCATTGGGTTGTTCGGCATTCGCATCGCGCTGGGCGCACAAACACGCAATGTGCTGTGGCTGATCATCGGAGAGGGAATGTTGCTGGCTGTGCTCGGCGTCCTGCTCGGTCTGGGCGGCGCGTTCGGACTGACCCGAATGATGCAAACGATGCTCTATGGGGTCAGCCCGACTGATCTGCCGACGTTGGCGGTGATTACGGCGCTCTTGTTACTCGCCGCGTTGCCGGCTTGCTGGATTCCGGCACGACGGGCGACGAAGGTAGATCCGTTGATGGCGCTGCGCTGTGAATGAAACGCGAGTGGGAAGCGGGAAGAGATGAAATGTTCAATTGGAGTCCAGGAGCCAGTTTGATTACTGAGATGGTCCTTGCTGTATCCTGGCATGTTGTCTGGTGAGGGGCAAAAAATTGAAAGATGTTTTGTAACCCCAAACATAACCCCAAAGAAAATGGCTGCCTGGTGCAGCCATAAACCTTTTAAATTGAATGGGCTTGGCTGGACTCGAACCAGCGGCCTACTGCTTAGGAGGCAGTCGCTCTATCCACCTGAGCTACAAGCCCATAAATCGATCGCCGAACTAACTCTGGTATTTTAGCAGCGAGAAGAGATTGTATCCAGCCAGTTTCTCACGGCCATTCAAGAATTCCAGTTCGATCACGAAAGAGAGGCCGACGACGTTGCCGCCCAATCTCTCCACCAATTTGACCACGGCCAGGGAGGTGCCCCCGGTCGCCAGCAGGTCATCGGCGATGATCACGTTCTGTCCCTTGCCCACCGCATCCCGGTGAATCTCCAGGGTGTCTTTGCCGTACTCGAGATCGTAGCTGTAGCTTTCGACCTCTGACGGCAGCTTCTTCGGTTTGCGGACCGGCACGAAACCCGCGCCCAGATGATAGGCGAGCGCCGGAGCGAAAATAAAGCCCCGGGCCTCGATCCCGATCACGGTGTCGACTCGCTGGCCGCGAAAGTTGTTGGTGATCGAGTCGATCACTTTTCGCAACCCCTCGCCGTCTTTGAGCAAGGTCGTAATGTCGTAAAAGAGAATGCCCGGTTTAGGGAAATCCGGGATCTCACGGACCAACTTTTTCAGCGCTTGGATCTCTGCTGGTTCGATGCCAGACATGGGCGGCGTCATCTCCTCGGTTAAAATTTCGGATCTTAGTGGTCGATGCGGAAATCGCGGTACAGGCCGGTCACGGGCAGATCCGTCTCGTCGATGTCCGTGATGCTGGCCATGGCGGGCCCGGTCACCAGGTCGTGTTTGAATTCATCGACCGCCTCGCGTTCCCCCTCGACCATCACCTCCACCCGTCCATCGGGCAGATTGCGAACCGTGCCGAGCACCTGATGGCGCGCGGCCGCCCGCAACGCGAAGTAGCGGTATCCGACTCCCTGGACCATGCCTGAAATAAGAAAGCGTCGTGCAACCATATACAACGTCTGACCAATTTAAACCGGCAACTTATCCGGTTGTCCCTCACCTGTCAAGGGAAGCCGCCGACCCCGGCCATTGAGAAGAGGAAACCGCGAAACACGCAAAATTATCCGGCTTTCGCGTCTTTCGCGCCTTTCGCGGTTAATCCGGCCTATGACAATCGTTGCCAGGCCGGGACGCGGAAGATGGTCCAGAGCAGAAAGAGCAGGAGGACGGCTGTCGGCAGGATGATCGCGTAGGAGACGGGCATCCATTGCGCCAGCGCTCCCGCGATCCCGCTGCCCAGCGGAGCGAATCCGATGAGAGTGAGGGTATAGTAGCTCATCATCCGGCCGCGCATGGTCTCCGCCACGTTGGTCTGAATTCCGGTCGCGATGGTGGCGGTCGCGATGGCCGTCACGGCCCCGTTGATTCCCAGCACCACCAGCGCGACCGAGTACCGGCGCGAGACGGCCAGCGCCACGACCGACCCGATCAGCATCGACAGGCTGTAGATGAGAACGGTCTTCTGCCGCCGGACTCCGCCGAGAGCGGCCAGACCGAGCCCGCCGGCCAGGGTCCCGGCGCTGACCGCGGCATGCATGGTTCCCAGGCCGCCGGCCCCCACCTGTAAAGTATCGCGCGCCAGGACCGGCATCAGATACAGAAAAGAACGCCCGAAGAGATTGGTCGCGGCCGAGATCGAGATGATCAAGCCCAGGACGGGATGGGCCCGCAAATAGACCGCTCCTTCTCTCAGCCCGGCCCAGGCCGATTGAGATCGCCCGGCTCGCGCCGCCGGGTCTCTCAAGCGGATGAAGAAGAGCGGCACCAGCACGGCCAGATAACTGACCGCATTCAGAATGAAGATGATCCCCGGCCCTTTCAGGAGCTGCCCTTCGTATCGATGCAGAATCATTCCGGCCAACGCGGAGCCCAGGACCCCGGCGCCCGTAAAGATGATGCCGTTGAGCGCCATCGCGCTCAACAGATCTTCGCGAGGCACCAGCGCCGGAATCAGCGCCTGCCGGGTAGGATTGTCGACGGCCAGCACCACCGCTCCAAGAAAGCTCAGACCGATGATCTGCCAGATGGTGAGGTGTCCGGTAAAGGTCAACCAGGCCAGGATGGTCGAGAGGATCGCCGCGCAGAATTGCGTGCATCTGAGCGCCCGCAGGCGGTCGAATCGATCGGCAATCACCCCGCCGAACAACGGCAGCGTAATCATCGGCAGCGCAAACGAGAGCGCCAGGACGCCCAACCACAACCGGCTGTCGCTGAGTTGATAGAGCAGCCAGCCCTGGGCGACGTTGCGCGCCCAGGTCCCGGAGTTGGAGACCAGCAGACCGACCCAGAGCCGGCGGAAGTCCCGATGGCGCAGCGCGCCGAGGCCGCGATGACCGGAACCGTCCGAACCGGCAATGCTCTTCAGGAACCCGAAGGCCATGGTCTACTCGCCGCCGGGGAACCGGCGATAGGTGAAACGCCCCATCCCTTCCCGGTCCTCGCGGTTCGGATCATTCGCCCCGGCCGTCGCCTCCGCGACCAGATCGTGGCCGGGCGCCCACCGGCAGACCGGATCGGTCTGCCCCGCATCGCCGGTCAGCGCGAAGGCCTGACAACGGCACCCTCCGAAATCGAGGTGACGGCGTTCACAACTGCGGCAGGGTTCGGACATCCATTCGACTCCCCGGTACCGGTTGAAAGCGGGCGAGTGATGCCAGATCCAATCCAGACTCCGGATCCGAACGTTCTCGAACTCGAGCGTCTTGATCGAACCGGCCGCCGAGCATGGCAGGACGGTGCCGTTGGGAGTCACCGTCAATTGAATCCGCCCCCATCCTCCCATGCAGGGCTTCGGGTAGGGTTCATAGTAGTCGGCGAGGACCCAGATCAATTCGACCCGGCCCTGAAGCTCGCTCTTCTTTCCGCGGTAGACGGCCGTGGCGCGGTCCAGTTGTTCGCGCGACGGCAGGAGCTGCTCGCGGTTCAAGAGCGCCCAGTGATAATACTGGGTGTTGGCGAGTTCCAACCGCTCGGCGCCCCACGCCACACAGATTTCGATGATCTCTTCCAGCTCATCGAGGTTGTGGCGATGCAGAACCACGTTCATGGTCATCGGCAGCTTCGCCTCGCGGATGGCTTGCGCCGCCTCCTGTTTCTGAAGATAAGATTTACGCCCGCCGATGACGTCGGAGAGCCTGGGGGTGGCCGCCTGAAGGCTCAACTGAACGCTGCTCAATCCCCGGTCGGCCAGGTTTTGCGCCGTCGGGTGATCGAGGCCGACCCCGCTGGTGATCAGGTTGGTGTAGAGACCGAGATCGGCGGCCGCGCGCAGCAGGTCCGGCAGATCGGGCCTCGCCAGCGGTTCCCCGCCCGACAGATGCAGTTGCACGACCCCCAGGGCGCGCGCCTCTTGAAAGACTCGCCGCCATTCTTCGGTGGCCAACTCCTCACCGGGCCCCTGCAACTGCACGGGATTTGAGCAGTAGAGGCAATGGAGCGGGCACCGATGCGTGACTTCAGCCAATAAAGCCAAGGGAAGATCCATTAGACCACCCACCTTTGATCGGAGGCCTGGTGAAGAAATTCGAGGATCTCGTTCAGCAGGCCCGGCTGTTCGAATCGGGTCTCCAGTTCCCGGGCGATCTCGCCGACCGTGCGCTGACCGTCGCAGAGCGCCAGGATCGCGGCGGCCGATCGATTCAGCTTGACCGCGCGTTCCGGCAGCAACAGCAGGTCGAGCTGCCGCACCTCATCGTACTGCAATCGCGCCCGCCGGGAGAGGGCCGGCTTAGACAACTCGGTCAGCGGCATGGTCATGGCAATGGCCGTCGATGGCATCCAGCAGAGACCAGAGCACGTCGCATTTGAAGCTCAGCGCGGCGATCGCGAGTTCCTGGTCACGGCGAGTCTTCGCGCTCCGGATCACCAGACCCAGGGCGTGATCGACATCTCTCGGAGCCTGATTCAAACGTTGATGGAAATATCGCAACCCTTCGGGCCGAACCCAGGAATAGTGCCGCTCGATGACCTGGATCCGATGGGCGACCAGGTCGGGGGCGAAGAGTTCGGTGAGCGAAGAGGCGACCGCTTCGGGCCAGGATTGAAGTCGGCAAAAGTTGAGGTAACCGTCGACGGCAAAACGGACGCCGGGCAGGATCCCCGCGTCATCCAACATCCGATCGCGGGAGAGCCCCGCCGCCTCGCCCAGGCAGAGCCAGGCCTCGATCCCGCCTTCATCCTGCCGCCGCCCGTCGTGATCGATGATCCGCTGCAGCCATTCACGGCGGTCTTCACGCGTCGGAAGCCGCGAGAGGACGATCGCGTCCTTGATGGGAATATTCTTCTGATAGTAGAAACGGTTCAAGACCCAGCGCCGAAACTGCTCCGGGCTCAACCGGCCCTCGTTCATTCGCAGTTGAAAAGGATGCCGGTCGTGATATTTCGCCTCTCCGACGGCTCGTAATCGCTTGACGAATTCCTCCGTCGACCAGAGTCCCTCCACTCTAGACCTCCAGTTCCAGACCGTCCCAGCCGACCTCGATCCCGCGCTCATTCAAAAACCGGCGTTCGGGCGAGTCGTCATCCAGGATCGGATTGGTGTTGTTGATATGAATGTAGATTTTTCGCGGCTTTCGGGATTCGGATGGATCCGCCAAATAACGAATGCTGCCTTCCGGTCCGCTGATCGGAACGTGGCCCATCGCTTTGGCCATGCGAGTGGAAGCTCCCAGTTGAGCCATCTCGTCCTCCGACCAGAAGGTCCCATCCACAAAAGCGCAGTCGGCCTGCGACAACTCCTCGCTCAGCACCGGGGTCCAGGCTTCAATGGCCGGCGCATAGAGAGCCCGCCCTCCGGTCTGCAGATCCACGAACCGGTATCCGATCACCCATTCACCGTCGATCTCGGAGCCGATGGCGTAACGCGGCCGCTTCACGCCCAGGCGGAAGGCCGTGACCTCCAATCGATCCCGGTCCAATCGGAACGGTTGATCGACGCGGATCTCGGTCCACCGAAACGGCGCATAGGATTGAACGAGGCTTTCGATCGGGAAGAGTTCCCTGAGAGTCGCGAGAATGGCGTCCGTCCCGTGGATTTCGAGCGGCGTGCCCTCGCGCAGGATCAGCAGTCCGATGGTGTGATCGAGTTCGGCATCCGTCAGCAGAACTCCGCGCAACCTGGTCTCACGCAAACCCGGCCCCGGATGGAGCGCGGGGAAAGATTCAATCTGAAAGCGGACATCCGGCGTCGCATTGACCAGATACCAATCGGTTCCGGTTCCGCTGACGGCCAGGGAGGCATGCATTTGAGCCGGTACTCGCGAGCCCTCTTCCCGGGCCAGGCGACAAAGGCGGCATGCGCAATTCCACTGAGGATAGCCGCCACCCGCAGCAGTTCCAACAACCCGCAGACGCAAATAGACCTCAGTACTTTGTCTTGGGAATTTTGGATTTAAACCGCGAAATACGCGGAACACGCGAAATTCAGAGCGCCTTTCGTGTGTTCCGCGTATTTCGCGGTTTAGCTATCTAGGCCTCGTCGTCCGAGAGCTGCTCCCGCACCTCTTCGGTATAGACATAGGCGCCGATCTCACAGCCCAGTTCAACGATCTCGTAAGCAGGTTTCTCCCACATTATTTCCTCCTCTCGATCTTAAGACCGGAAAATAACGGTTAGTTATTTGCTACTAAGACAACGACTGTCTCCGCGAATTTTGCGATTTTCAAGATGTTATCTCAGCTCCCGCGGACCCGGGTGTGACGATCATCACAGGCCCGGGTCTCGCGGGGACCATCTCACTTCTCCGAAGCGATCGAGTTGTTGACCTCGGAGATGACGAGCTCCACCCGCCGATTGACCTGCCGTCCGGCGGCCGTGGAGTTGTCGGCGACCGGCTGCGACTTGCCCAGACCGCGAGTCGCCACGATCCGGTCCGCCGGAACGCCGGCTTGCGCCAGGAAGTTACGCACGGTCTCGGCCCGCGCCTGCGACAGCTTCAGATTGTACTCATCCGACCCGACGGCGTCGGTGTGGCCCTCGATCTCCATCCGGTAGTTGCCCGGATAGGCGAGCAGGATTCCGCTCA